>JAFUMF010000042.1 GCA_017482945.1 Lachnospiraceae bacterium | reverse complement strand
TAAAATCAGAATTTGCTGAACGCTCCGCCGGATGGCTCTATGGAGAATTCCATGCGTTTTCCGGTAGTCGGATGGTTGAAGGAAAGGGAAACTGCACAGAGCGCAAGCGGAACTCTTACTCCCCCAAACGCCGGGTGATATCTGCCATCCCCATAGAGCGGCAGTCCGTGACTGGAGAACTGTACACGGATCTGGTGGTGTCTTCCTGTCAGCAGATGGATCCGCACAAGGCTTAGAACGCCGTCCTCTGTCTCCACTGTTTTCAGTGTTTCGAAGCTTAATTCCGCGCGTTTTGCATCACTTGTCCCCTTATCCACAACCTGTGAATAATTTCCATCCACAGACTTTTTCAAATAATCCACATAGTTATCCACAGTATTCACAGGTTTTCCACATACCACAGCCTCGTAAATTTTGTCCATTTTTCGGCTCTGGACCTGCTCACTAAGCGCAGCTGCAGCCTTTTTCGTCTTTGCATAGACCATCACGCCGGAAACAGGCTTGTCCAGTCTGTGGATAACTGCCACGTAAGGTTCTTTTCCCGGTGTGCATAATTTGTTGATAACCATATGTTTTTTGATCTCACTGATCATATCCGGGGTAAATTTCTTCGCCGCCTGCGATTCCACGCCGGCCGGTTTTACCACCACGATGATTTCTTTATCTTCATATAATACGTTTAACATGCGGTTCCCTTTCTGATCTTATCCCAACTCTGCTCTCAACTGTTCAAAACAGTCAGAATCTTGAGAAATTCTTTCGATTTTCAAAATTTCCTTGCATATTTTTGCCCCAAATGATATATTATATCACAAGACATAGTTTTTAAAACTACATCTCAGAGTTATTATAATCACAATAATTTGATTGGAGGCACCATATGAAACTGAATATCAAAGACCCGGGCAGTGCCCTGACTCATTTTATTGCAATGATCCTGGCAATCATTGCTGCAATTCCGCTCATTACCAAAGCCGCATCCACTTCCAGGTTCCATGCCGTTGCAGTCACAATTTTCATCGTCAGCATGATCCTTCTCTATGCGGCAAGTACGATCTACCATACACTGGACATCTCCGAGCATGTCAACAAACTGCTGAAAAAAATCGACCACATGATGATCTTCGTCCTGATCGCCGGAACCTACACACCGGTCTGCCTGATCGTCCTTGGAAATCCGGTGGGCTACCGCCTTCTGGCACTGGTCTGGTCCATCGCGGCAGTCGGAATTTTCATCAATGCGCTGTGGATCAATTGTCCCAAATGGTTCTCTTCCATGATCTACATCGCTATGGGCTGGGTCTGCCTCACTGCGATCCAGCATATCATTGCATCCTTAACCCCTGGTGCCTTCTACTGGCTCCTTGCCGGCGGCATTATTTACACCATCGGCGGTGTTATTTATGCACTGAAGCTTCCACTGTTCAACGAACGGTTCAAGAATTTCGGTTCTCACGAAATCTTTCACCTGTTCGTCATGGGCGGAAGCTTCTGTCACTACATTGTTATGTTTCGTTATGTGGCGGTTTGAAAGTAACCGCCACTTTTTTACTTTCTACGGCTTCTCTTCTCCTCCAGCAGACGATTAAACTCAGCCTCTGCCTCAGAGCCTTCCTCCATGAGACGCTGTCTTCTCTTCTCGCGACGTTTCGCCGCTGCCTCAGCCTCTCTCTTTCTTTCCTGGGTGATCCAGTAATATCCGCCACCGCCGGCACCTGCCAGAGCAAGCACAACAATCACCGGAATGATCGGGAAACCGCCGCCCTCGGATGTCTCTTTCTCCTCAGAACCATCCACAGCAGCCGTCTCAGCCTCACTCTCACCAGCCACATCAGCCTCGTCCGCCACGGTTCCTTCCACTGGCTCAGTCACCTCTACATCGACCGGTGCGACCCAATCTTTCAAAAGAAGGTACGCCTGACCGATCTTTCTCTCATTATAAATGTACTGAAGAAGACCCACTGCATCCTCCGGATGGTCCTCCGGCATGTCCACCAAGGTCAGCTCCGCATCCGCAAACACCGCATCGTCCGGGAGTGTGATCACGCGGCCTTCTTCGATCTTAAGCTCCGACGGATCATAGCTTGTACCGTTTAATTCAACAGCTTCCTCTCCTGTCACATATCTTGTCTCATTTTCTGCGATATCTGCATTGTAAAAACTGTCAAAACCAAAGCGCAGAAGTTCTTTGCCATCCACAAAATACTGTCTCGGACTTCCCTTCAAAATAACGGAAACCAGACGTCTTCCGTCCTTTTCTGCGTATGTAACCAGTGTGTTTCCGGCTTTTAAAAGATAACCGGTCTTACCTGCCACTGCCTCCGGGAAATAATACTGGCTGTCCGGATCATCCGTAATCACGAGACGATGCTCCTGATTCACCGTAATTCCGTCCGGATGGTTCTTGATCGGACCAATTTTGTGACTCTCTGTGGAGCTGATCTCCAAAAGCTTTTCATTACTAAACGCCGCACATGCGATCAGTGCCATATCATAAGCTGAAACATTCTGGGTATCGCCGTTCAGACCGGACGGATTCTCAAAATGGCTCTCCTGGCATCCAAGCTCCACCAGCTTCGCATTCATCATATCCACGAACGCAGACATACTGCCGGCCACATGCTCAGCCAGCGCATTTGCCGACTGATTCACCGACTGAAGGAGCAGTGCATAAAGCGCATCCTCCACAGTCATCGTATCACCGATCTCAAGGCTCAGTTTATTTCCACTGTCCGCCTCCACGTTCATCATCGCCGACTCCGTAAATGTGACAGTCTCAGAAAGATCAGTCACATGCTCCAGCACGATCAGAGCTGTCAAAAGCTTCGTGATACTCGCCGGCGGATATTCCACATGGCTGTTCTGTCCAAAAATCATCGTTCCCGAATCCACATCCATGACAGAACCTGCCTCTGCCATAATTCCCGTATCCTTCGGCCAATCCGGTCTTGCAAATGCGGTCGTTGTAAATAACTGGCACATGACCAGCGCACCGCACAGTATCTTCGCTATCTTTCGCTTCACGTTTCGTTCCTCCCGTTCGTACCTTCCTCTTCGTTCTCCGCAGGCTTATTCCCTGCGCCACAGACATCAGCCTGTCCATCGATCAGGCGCTTTTTTTCCTGTCTCGTCAATTTTTTGATCGCGGCTTCCCGCTTCATCGCCTCTTCTTTTGTCTGGAATTCTTCATAATATACCAGCACCACCGGGCGCCTTGGTTTCGTATATTTCGCTCCCGTGCCGGAATTGTGGGCCTTGAGGCGTTTTTCCAGATCATTGGTCCAGCCGCAATACAGCGTATGATCTGCACATTCCAGCAGATAGGTGTAATTCATGTTCCGATCACCTTTCGCAGCTGTTCACATTCTCACAGCCACGTCCTTCTCTATGTAGACGGCAACGACACCTTAAGGACTGCCATTACCGCCCCGAACCATGCAGTTTCCTGCCATTCGGATCTATATAAAGCATCGGCCGGATGCGTTGTCGCAAACGAATCTTCTGATTTACAGAACACTTCTTTCTCATCATATTTCGTTCCGGCTTACACTCTATTATATGGTATTTTACCCGAATTGCAACCAGTCATTCTGTCATAAATTTCTAAATAATTTCAAAAGTTTCCGTAAGAAATGGAGGCCGGAGGTTTTCCGGCCCCTGCTGTCAGACGCGTTCCCGCACAGCCTTCACTAAAATCAATTTATCGCCCGGATGGATCATGCTGTCCATAAGACCGTTGGCCGCCATGATTTCTTCCACACTGGTATGGAATTCTCTCGCAATTTTCCACAGAGAATCCCCCGGCTGCACCACATAACCCACAATACCGGGCATCTGTTTCAGCTTCTCCACATCCACCGGTTCTTCTCTCACCTGGCGGATCACCTGTTCACATGCCTGCCCCAGGACCAGAATATCCAGTGTCACAACAGCCTTGATCTCCACCGTATCTCCGCCCAGCATCACAGCCGAAATCTGCTCCAGCCCCGGCTCCATCCGGTACTCACTGTCCGCACCGATTCCCGGCACATCCGCCACCACCTGGAACGGGATCATCTCCGTAAATGCCACCACCGGAGCCCCATCGTCCGCAGTCAAGGAAAGCAGCTTCGCATCCAGTACTCCATCCACATGGAGCCCGTCATCCATGATCTGCACCTCATCGATTTTTACCGCACCATCGCTGTGGCAGATCTGCAGGATCCGCTGACTGCCTGGAAGTGCCACCTTCTCCTGGATCCGGTGTTTCAGGAAATTCTTTGCCGCGATCTGGTCAAAGCAAACCAATCCGGTCTCCGGAATCACCTCCCGGTCCAGTGCATAGAGATCACTTAAAATCTCCACATCCTCTTCCTCATAAAGCCGCATATCCAGTTCCATTACCGCATCCACGGAAATCTCCCGCATCTCCCCGTCCGAATCCGGGTTTACGTCAATTTCCTTATGGATCAGCTTCACAGAAATAAACGGAATCATGTCTGCATCTGCTTCCGAAAGCTCCACGTCCCCGGAAAAAGCAATGCTCTCCTCCAGGCACTGGACCGGCATCAGCCCGTCTTCTCCTGCATAAATCAGGAACACCATCAATTCCCCGTCGATATGGACCTTCCCGTCCAGTGGTTTCGTGTTGACACCCCGCAGCTTCACATCCTGCCACAAAAGCTTATCGATATCCGGCCGGTTTCCGGGAAGTGTCAGGACCTCTTTCACCCGGAACGTGTCCTTCCTCCTTACAGCCAGCATTGCCACATTGATTTCCTTTGTCAGAGTTTCGACTTTTCCATCAAATCTCACGTCCGCGGCGGCCTCTGCATCCTCGATTGCCTCCGCCTGGATATGTAATGTCACCAGAGCCTTCACATTCAGCTTTCTGGAGTTGATCATGCTCACATTCAGATCATCCAACTCCCAGCTCACCTGGATATCATCCTGTTCCTGAAGCTCCGGCATGTTCACATTCTCGTCAAAGGGAATTGCCCCGGCCAGTGTCATCACCTGACCGTCCGGCGCACGGTAGAGGATCCGGAAGGAAAGCTTTCCTTTCACAGCCACCCGCTCCCCCTGATTTCTCGCCGACTCTATCTGAATCTCACCGCTGTCTAAAATCAGCTGATCCACATCATCCATGGAATCCGGCACATTAAAGTCATCGTCCAGAGTCATCTGGGAGGTCACACTCTTCCTGCGCCGGTTCATATGGATCCGTTTCTTCACCAGTTCCATCATAAAACGCCACCAAACCTTTCCAAAGCCACTGCTTTACGAAAGTGTATGATGGCGTTTTTCTAAATATGCCTATTGATGATTGTCGTATTCCTCAAGGAAATTATAGCGTTTTCCATTTTTCACATATCCAATGCAGGCATCCAGATTCACATTGCCTACGCTCTTAAAAATATTGGTCTCGATATATGGATTGGTCTGGCGGAATCCTGCGATCAGCTTTTTCATCTCTTTTCTCTTGGAAATCTCCTCGTTTTTGTTCCGGTCGCTCTCCTCTGTAAATCGGCAGGCACACTGCAGAAACCGCAGATTATTATAGTCCTTCCAAGCCACAATATCCGCCTCTTTCACAAGATACAGCGGTCGGATCAGCTCCATGCCCTCAAAATTCGTACTGTGGAGCTTCGGCATCATGGTATTCACCTGCGCGCCGTAGAGCATGCTCATAAGAATCGTCTCGATCACATCTTCATAATGATGGCCCAGGGCGATCTTATTGCAGCCAAGCTCTCTGGCATTCGCATACAGATTTCCCCGGCGCATTCTCGCACAGAGATAACACGGTGAATCATGGACATCCTTCACCACTTCAAAAATATCAGACTCAAAAATATGGACCGGAATGCCAAGCGTTTTTGCATTCTCTTCGATGAGCTGGCGGTTCTCCGGCTTATATCCCGGGTCCATCACCAGAAACTTCAGTCCAAATTCCATCTTTCCATGGCGCAAGATCTCCTGCATGCACTTGGCAAGCAGCATAGAATCCTTGCCGCCGGAAATACATACAGCGATGTTATCGCCCTCTTTGATCATATCATATTCATTTAATGCCTTCACAAACGGCCGCCAGATTTCCTTTCGGAACCGCTTGATGATGCTTCGTTCTATTTCACGGGTCCTGATTTCCGCTTCTGTCATTGGTCTATCCCTTTCTGAATTACTCTCATGGATTTACAGGCTTTATCATACCGTATCAGGCGTGATTTTGCAACAAAAAGGAGGAGCATATCACTCCTCCAATTACTGGAACACTACCGGTTCCTCGCAGAATGCAGTTTTTACGATTAAAATCGGGTAAGAATTCTCTGTTCCAGTCGCCTCACCCTTTTCCGGTCCCACAAGTTCAGTCTTAATAACCACTGAATTCTCCGTCAGATACAATTCTTTCACCACAATGCTGAACCCGCCGCCGGTCTGTGGACCATGGCCGATGATGATGTACATGTCTTGTCCGTCTGCGTATGTAAGCTTAAAAGGATTCGCCCGTTTCTGAGCGATCAGGTCCTGCAATGCCTGAGGTGTATCCTTTTCTCCGACCACAGTAAACTCCAGATCCTGAAGCTTTGCTTCCTCTGTCTTCTCCCTCTGACAGCCCGTAAACGCCAGACAGCCAACCACCAGCACCGTCATGATCCCGAGCACCATCGTCATCCGTTTCCCCGGCCTCTTCCATTTCCTGTTCACTATCTTGGATATGATTTTTGGCATAAAAATAAAAGACTCCCTACGAATTGGTTATTGCCATTCTATTAGGAAGTCTCTTATTATATTCGTTTTACCGAAGAAATTTTGATTTTCTCAGATTCACTGCCGCCATCCGGCACGAATCAAATGCCACATTAATCGTAATCCGGAACGAGTTTTACCATTACGGAGATCAGCTTCACCTGCTGGCCTTCCTTTACCGGGATATCCTGCCAGTGAGTCGCGAACGGAAGATCGCCTTCGAACTCTTCAAGCTCAGTTGTGATCCAGTTGTAAGCAGCTGTTCTTGCCTCCTCTACTGTGCTGAACAGATCCTCGCCGTCAACTTCACACATTGCAAGATCCGGGAACTCTGCATGATAACCTTCGTCATTCTCGTGTTTTGTAAAAATTGCCGGGTAAGTAAATTGCATAGCTCTTTGCTCCTTATCTCAGTCTCTCATGCGACTGCCTCTGTACGCTATCTTTGGCAGTCACTCTTTCATTATTATAGATGGACAGGGCCGATATGTCAAATACTGTTTCGTTCCCTCCTTTTGTCATTTGCTTATAAATTTGGGGAATGTCTGGCTGTGTTGGTGTAAAACGCACACCATGTTTCAACATTTCTACTACTTTTCTCGCCTTTTTCTCAATTTCACCAGCAGTCCGTTCACTTGTCAGCAGCATCGGATTGCCAGCAATTGTGTATTCCCTCTCGATATATCGCTCCATAATCGGAAACATATCCTGAAGTAAAAACACATTCTCCTTTCCATTATCCAATTTAACAATATGGAGAATATCGCAAGGCTTTCCCTGTGCATTCTTTTGATCGATAATTCTCCTATACTTTTTAACTTTACTAGACAACGGTATCATCCAAAGAACTTTTACCCTTTTTTCCTCAAAACAATAATAATGCGGTCTGGCATTATCTTTATTGCATTTTAAATATACATCTCCTATTTCCTCGAAAAATTGATTTTTTATAATATAAAAACCACGTTCCCTCATTTTCCGGCTCCCATAAAGAAAAAAGTCCTCCGCCAATCAGCGAAGGACTTAACTTTCAACCCAACCATTTATATTCCGCATATCGGTCAGCGGTATACTTCTCGACCCGACCACTTATATTCCGCATATCGGTCAGCGGCAAACTTTACGTACTTCCATTCTAGCAAGCAGAAATATGTAAGTCAATATCCTTCTGCCACTACTGTACATGTTTTTCCGTCTGTTGTCATTCAGTTCAAAACTGAATGGTCCGTTTCCCATAATCTTCTCATCATCCGGACATAGTCAACTAAAACTGACTTTGTGGCAGGTGATTTATCTTTACATAATTCAATCCAGTATTCCTTTACAACAGGAACTATCAAATCATCCACTTTTACATCCAGCAGATGACTTAATCGGTACAAATTATCTATACTCGGAAGACTCTTTCCATGAAACCATGCGTATACCGATTGAAAAGAGCCAATAAATAATTCTCTTTGAATATCTTTCACTGAGATTCCAGCCATTCTACAATGCTCTTTGATTCGAGCTCCTGTCTTAGGCATATCTATCTCAGCCATTTTTATCTGTTTGTATAAACACTCAAGTTCAAACTCATAAAAATATTCTTTATCTTTTCCCAAGCATATCTCCTGTTTTTACTAACGTATTCTTACAGACTATCAATCCACTCATACACCGGCTGGCAGATTTCCGCAAGGCTGCCTGGTGTGAACGGGCTTGTGAGACCGCATGCCTCGATGGTCTGGTCGATGTTCATCTTGCCGCCGATCTTTACAAACTTCATATATTTCTCCCATGCAGACTCCTTGTCCTTGAGGAACAGGGCGAAGAACTGGATCGCCAGTGTCTGTGCGATGGAATAATCAATGTAGTAGAACGGCATACATGTGATGTGGATCTGTCTCTGCCATCCGCCGCCGCGGCTGTAGAACGGAAGATCCGCAAAATCGATGTACGGGCGGAACTGCTTTTCAAGCTCTAACCATGCATGGTTCCTCTCTTCCTTTGTCCAGTCCGGATTAGAATAAACGAGCTCCTGGAAATAATCCACGATCACACTGTACGGAATGAAATAGGACGCACTCTTTGCAAGATGCTCGCTGTATTTCGCTGCATCCTCCTCAAAGAACAGGTGGTGCCACGGGCTTGTCAGGAACTCCATACTCATGGAATGAGTCTCACATGCCTCCATCGGTGCATGGCGCAGTGCCGGATACTCGATCAGCTTCTGAGTTGTGTACGCAGCAAGAGCATGGCCACACTCATGAGTCAATGTCTTAATATCGCCGGATGTTCCATTGGAGTTGGAGAAAATGAACGGATAACCAAAATCCTGGATGGTTACGCAGTAGCCTGCATTACGCTTTCCGTTTCTTGCCTCGATATCAAACAGATCATTTTCGATCATCAGATCGATCAGTTCCTTTGTCTCTGCGCTCATCTCACCGAACATCTTCTGCGCCAGTTTAAGAATCTGCGCAGTATTGTACTTCGGCATCGGGTTTCCATCTGCAAAGAAGAAATCATCATCATAGAACTTGAAGTCCTCGATTCCGATGTTCGCAGCCTGTTTTTTCTTGTATTCTAAGTTCTTCGGCACCATGACCTCGAGAACCTGCTGTCTGAATTTGGCAACGTCCTCCTTTGTATAGGAACGGTGTCTTCTGATGTAAGCCAGCTCCACAAAGTTCTCATAGCCGAGAATCTTCGCCTGTTTTGTTCTGTTCTTTACAAGACGGTCATAAATTTCCTCGATCTGATCCTGAAGAGAATCAAAAAACTTACCCTCTGCCTCAATGGCTGCCTTACGAACTGCGCGGTCCGGACTCTGGCGGAACGCGGAGAGCTGGGAGATATTGCAGATCTTTCCGCCGAATTCAATTCTTGCGGACGCATAAAGCTGCTCATATTCGGAGCAAAGTGCGTTCTCCTCTGTCATTAATTCCATGATATCCGGAGAGAAGGATTTCTGCTCCATCTCAAGGCAATCAAAGAAATAGTCGCCAAACTCTTTTCTGAGCTCCGCCTGGAACTTGCTCTCGATCACTTTCTTTGTAAACGTATTGAAACACTGAGTCGCAACCGGGTCGATCTTATCATAGAACGCCTGCTCTTCGATATAGAACGGATCCTGTGTATCTACAGAATTGCGGATATTGGACAGGCAGCTGTATGTTAAATAGTGACCTTTTTCTGTCTCGAACTCTTTGAAAATCGCAATCTGCTCCGCAGCGCTTGCAGCATTCTCAAAATCAGCGGTCAGCTTCGCACATGTTTCTAACATCGCGTCCACATCCGGGCGCTTGTATGGGATTTCCATTAATTTCATCGTGATTTCTTCCCTTTCATCATCTCTCGAAGTCTGTGCCGCATGACGACTTCGATCCCCGATTCGTCATGCGGCCGATCCTCAAAAATTATTTTTCTCTCTTCATACGCAGAACATGACCGTTCTTAAGACCTGTGAATTCACCATTCTTCACTGCGATGCCGCCGTTTACGATTACATATTCAATACCGTTGTTGCGGCGGAACGGATGGTCGTAGTCTGCGTTTGCTTTGATGTTCTCATAATCGAAAATTGTAATGTCTGCGTTGAGGCCTTCCTTTAACTTACCGATCATCGGGAGACCATAAACCTCAGACGGCATACCTGTCATGCGATAGATCGCATCTTCCAGGCTCCAGAGACCATGCTTGCGGATCAGTTCCAGTCTGCGTGTCATGGTTGCCATACCTCTCGGATGGCTGCCGCCCTTCTTCTCTCTGTCAACCACCTCTGTATAATCGCTCCAGTCACTGCCGGCCATTACCCACGGCTGCTGTAAGAATTTCAGGAGGTCGCTCTCGTTCTGAGCGAAATAAATGCCCTGAACAATGCCTTCGTTGGCAGCAAGAAGATCGATGCAGGCATCAAACGGAGTCTTGCCCTGCTCCTCGGCGATCTGAGTCAATGTCTTGCCGATCGCATCCTCGGTCTTATACGCGCCTGCGATCAGACAGCCCTCATAGCCAGCAGAGTAAATGTTGCTCTCGAATTCGTCAGCCTCATTGAAAATGGACCATTCTGCCTGCTTGCGAAGCTCTGCGCTCTCAGCCAGCTTTCTAAGTCCCTCTGCCTTACCTTCTGTCAGGTATTTCGGCGGAATCTGGGAAATTAACGGAGCAGAGCCGCCTGTGAACGGATACTGGTCTGCTGTAATTGTCATGCCTGCTGCTTTATTTTCTTCGATATACTGAATAATGTCAGCACTGTTTCCCTCGTTGTGGTGGCCGATGACCTTAATATGGGAAATATTGACCGGAATACCGCTGGCACGTCCGATCACCAGTGCCTCCTCGATGGAATCCTTCAGCTGGTTGCCCTCACCGCGGATGTGAGTGGTGTAAACACCGCCGTACTCGTTCGCAACCTTCGCGATCTCAATAAGCTCCTCAGTTCCCGCGAAAACAGACGGTGTGTATACAAGACCAGTGGAGAAACCGAGTGCACCGCACTCCATAGCCTCTTTCATCAGGTCGCGCATCTGCTGAAGCTGCTCCTCGTTCGGTGTGCCTGCGCCAAATCCCATGACTTTACCACGGATCGGGCCCTGACCTGCAAAGAACGCGATGTTCAGGCCGTGCGGAATGCTGTCTGCATATGCAAAGTAGGAAGTATAGCTCTCACAAATTTTTGCATACTCCTCTTCAGAAATGCCTCTGGACGGGTCGAACTCACCATAATACGGTGCCGCCATGGAACCGCACTGTCCTGCCAGCTCTGTTGTAGAACCATCCTCCAGATGGTTGTAGCCTGTGCTCTCCGGTTTAAAGATCGTTGCATCGGAGTGAGTGTGAGTATCAATGAAGCCAGGGGAAACAAAAAGTCCTGCCGCATCAATCACCTGCTCCGCCGGCTCGTCGATCACTGCGGCAATTTTCGCGATCACGCCATCTTTTACCGCTACATCCGCCTTAAAACGCGGAGCACCAGTTCCGTCAATCACCATACCATTTTTAATTAAAAGATCATACATGTTGTCGTCCTCCTCTTGTTTTTCTATCGTTTCCTTATAACTTCTCATTCTTCATATTTAAAATATCAACGATGGTCTTCTCCGTTCCTACCATTCCCGGAGACGCGATCAGACCCATGTTGCGCATGGTCTCCTCCGGAGTGGCTCCATTGATGCCATGAGCATTGTAAATGTAAACGTTCTGCATCGCCATGTTCACAGAAGTAAATGCTGCATCCACAGCCACAACGCCTTTCATCGTACATCCCTGGTTACCGCCGTCACAGATCATGCCGGTAATGCTGCAGGCCATGTTGTTGATGGTCTTTTCCATGTCAGCCGTACTTCCGCCGCGAAGGAGCACAAGACCACAGGCCATACCGGTACCTGCTGCGATCGCACAGCCGCAGAACGCAGAAAGTTTTCCGGAATATTCCTTAATATACATACACACCAGATAACTGAGAGCCGTCGCACGATACAGTGCCTCTTCCTCATAGCCATTCACTTTGTATGCAGCATACAGCGGCATCGTCGCGATAATTCCGTGGGCACCGGAACCGGTAATACTCATGGCCGGCTTTGAAAGCCCCAGCACGCGTGCTTCAATGGCCGCATTGCAAAACAGCGAAGCCGTCTTCTGCTCATCCCTGGAAACCAGCTTGTTTCCGTTTGCCGCAAATAAATAGCGGGCGTACGTGGTCTTCGGACTTTCCATTCCCTCCTGCATCAGGTTCCAGTTCATGATATACGCGTCTTTCACGAATGCGATTTCCTCGATCGGAACCGTTTTGGCATATGTATGCATCTCATCCAGTGTATATTTGTGAATCAGGGCAGCTTCCTCATGGTCACTATCTGCTGCCTGCTCTTTTTCAAAAACGACCGCTCCGTTGGCTGCGATTTTCACGATGTTGGTATGGGAATCACGAATCGTGACTGTAGCAGTCTCATCCCCGGCCTCCACCGTTGCTTCAATGAAGATCCGGCTTGTCACCTCTGTCATCTCGACCTTGATCCGGCCATCTTCCACCATCTTTCTGGCCTCGGCCTTTTCT
Organism: Lachnospiraceae bacterium; assembly: GCA_017482945.1. Classification (GTDB taxonomy): domain Bacteria; phylum Bacillota; class Clostridia; order Lachnospirales; family Lachnospiraceae; genus Pilosibacter. Next base: position 2,656 of record JAFUMF010000042.1, on the reverse strand, counting down.
TCCTCACTGATTCCATCAAGACATTCCAGTCCCTTTTTCGGATCAGCAGCAACAGCACCCAGCGCAGCCGCATGGTAATTTCCAACCTCACTGATTCCCGGAATACCACATGTAAATGCATTCTTAAACATGCCACTATTCAAGCGGAGAATCACCTTCTCAACATGCCCTTTTATATGTTCTCTGGCCGTAGACACTGCAAACGCGATAGCACCAGGCTCTGTCACACCAAGCGCCGGCTTCATATCATCAAAAATCAACTTCGTCAATTCATGCATAGCTTTGTCCCCCCAAGATTTTCCTATGATAAGTATATCATGGGATTGCCCGGTTGCAACGAAAAAAGATAAAAAAGAATACAAAAACCGCCGCAGAATCAAATCCTGCGGCGGTCCATCATTCATTTCAATTATGCAAGAATCGGTTTTAAAGCCTCTGCAAGAGCATCCTTCTGAGCCTTAGCCTCAGCAACGTCTTTACCAAGAGTTGTGAAGTAAGTCTTGATCTTCGGCTCTGTACCGGACGGACGAACAACAACAGTTGCGCCACCCTCAAGAGAGTAGATCAGAACGTTTGCAGCCGGAAGACCTGTCTCTTCTGTCTTCTTGTAGTCAACAGCCTTAACAACCTTGTAACCAGCGATCTCTGTCGGAGCATTGTCACGAAGACCCTGCATGATGGAAGCCATCTTATCCATACCTGTAAGACCCGGGAACTCGAAGCTGTCAACGATGTTGAGGTAACGGCCATACTGAGCGTAGATTTCCTCAAGACGCCGTTTGATGGAGCTGCCGATGCTTCTGTAGTAAGCAGCCATCTCACAGATTAACATGGAACCGATAACAGCATCCTTGTCACGTACATACGGACCAGCAAGGTAACCGTAGCTCTCCTCGAAACCGAAGATGAAGCGGTCAACTTCGCCAGCTGCCTCAAGACCTGCGATCTGGTCGCCGATCCACTTGAAGCCAGTCAGAACGTTTCTCATCTCAACACCATAGTGAGCAGCAACTGCGTCTGCGAGCGGTGTGGAAACGATGGACTTAACAGCTACCGGGTTAGCCGGCATTGTGCCTTTTTCGATACGGCCTGCGCAGATGTAATCAAGGAGCAGAACGCCCATTTCATTACCGTTTACAAGCTCATATGTACCATCCGGGCACTTCATAGCAATACCAACACGGTCAGCATCCGGGTCAGTTGCTAACATTAAGTCAGCGCCTGTCTCTTCAGCAAGCTTAAGACCTAACTCAAGAGCAGCATAGATTTCCGGGTTCGGATAGCTGCAAGTTGTAAAGTAACCGTTCGGATACTCCTGCTCCGGTACGATTGTAATATCTGTGATACCCATGTCATCCAGAACCTTAGTTACCGGAACAAGACCAGCACCGTTTAACGGGCTGTAAACCAGCTTTAAGCCAGCTGTCTTAGCCAGACCCGGACGAACCTGGCGGGACTCGATCGCCTCATAAAGAGCATTCTTACAGTCATCGCCAACGAAACGGATCAGACCTCTCTCAACACCTTCTGCGAAGGAAATATGTTTCGCACCTGTGAGAACGTCTGTCTTCTGGATCTCAGCGTAAACGATAGCTGCTGCATCGTCTGTCATCTGGCATCCATCCGGACCATAAGCTTTGTAACCATTGTACTTCGCCGGGTTGTGGGAAGCAGTTACCATAATACCAGCGTTACAGTTATAGTAACGTGTAGCAAAAGAAAGTGCCGGAACCGGCATCAGAGCATCATAAATTCTAACATTGATTCCGTTAGCTGCAAGAACACCTGCTGCTTCCTTAGCGAAAATGTCACTCTTTAAACGGCTGTCATAGCTGATAGCAACTGTCTGTGTGCCACCCTGAGTTTTTACCCAGTTAGCAAGACCCTGTGTTGCCTGACGAACAACATGAATGTTCATACGGTTTGTACCTGCGCCAAGAACTCCGCGAAGTCCGGCAGTACCAAACTTCAGTGCAACTGCGAAACGATCTTTAATTTCGTCCTCATTACCTTCAATCTTTGCCAGCTCCGGCTTTAAATCTGCATCCTCTAAATTCGCCGCAAGCCAGCGTTTGTATTCTTCCTGATACATGTTCAGCACCCCCATAATTTATTTGAGTAAATCATAACTTCTCTAATTATAATATACTCTTTTGAGGGGGGGATGTCAACGGAAAGAGCCGTTACATTTGGTGAAACACACAATCCTTAACGCCGGGATTCCTGACTGCCAGCCATTCTTTTACACGTCTTCTTTACTGCATGCAATGAGCCTCTGCTCATACTTCTCCTTCGTAGCCAGTCCTCCGCGGATATGGCGCTCCGCTTTATTGATGTCAAGCACCACACGCGCCTGCGCCGCCAGGCTCGGGTTGATATGGATCAGCCGGTCGGTCACATCCTTATGCACCGTACTTTTCGAGATCCCAAACCTCTTCGCCGTCTGCCTCACCGTCGCGTTCTCATCTATGATGTAATTGGCAATCTGAATTGCCCGCTCTTCGATATATTCCTTCATGGGCTCGCCCCTGGAGATGTTTTTTACAACATATGAAGGAAACGAATAAAATATGTAATATAAAAAACTGCTGCCGCACGATCACTCAATCGTACAGCAGCAGCTCCACTTTTATTTCACCGGCATCGGCACCGGAAT
>JAFUMF010000041.1 GCA_017482945.1 Lachnospiraceae bacterium | reverse complement strand
CCTCGACCTGACTGTCGTCTTTGAACTTGTCGAAGTTCGGGTACGCAGCGATCAGGATGCCGAACAGACCGATCGTCTCCTTCTTTGTCACTCGTCGTCGCCTCCTTCCGCTTCGTACATTCTGCGGAGCGTGGCGAGGGTTCCGCTCTGAGTGGGAGCCTGAGCTCCTCCGACCTCTGTGGGCTCGTCGTCCCATCTGCCTTGGTTCAGCCATGTGAGCGGGTTCGGGATGTATTGGCCAGCATCTCGTTGCCACTGTTTGGATCTCTTCTGAGCTTCGAGCGCTGTCATGATGTGCTCGTACAGCTCGGCGGTGGGCTTCAGCTTTTTCCACGCCTTCAGGCAGCTGGCCTTGCCGACTTTTTTCGGGTATGCCTTCCAGAACTCTGCGAAGCGTCTCTCCTGAAGCGCTTGCGCGTCGCCGGTTGGTGTGGTTGGTTCGGTTCGGTTGGTACTGTTGGTTGTGTTTGGTTGGTTAGGTACGGTTGGTTGGTTGGTTACGAAAGAAGCGCTCGGAGTTTCTGCGCTTTCCTCGTCGTTTCCGTCGGAACTCCTGCGGAAGTTCTGCGGAACGCCTGCGGCTTCGGCCGCGGCTCTCTTTCTGGCGCGGTCTTTCGCGCGTCTTTCCAGTAGTTTGCCGGCGTACTCGCCCCAGTCGTGGATCATGAGCCCGTCCTCGGTGTCGTCTATGTAACCGGCCTCGATCATAGCCTCGAGCAGCTGATCAGGATCGCCGTCCCACTGCATCGCATCGGCGAGATCGTAGCCGTCATACTTCTCGAGCGTTCCGTCCTGAGCGAAGTCGAGCGCCCACCACCAGAAGTAGTGGAGATGCCCGACCGCCGCCGGGAGGCTCACGCTCAGAAGGCGGGCCAGCTTTTTCGTCTTAGGGTGCCGGCCGACTTCCTGATGGCTTTCTATCCATGCCATGTGCTTGCCTCCTTTCGATTAAAACGGAAGATCCTCGTCGCTGGTGTTGATTTCCTCGAAGTCTGCGCCGCCTTCCGGTGCGACGTAGCTCTGGCCGTCTTGGCCGTTGTTCTGGTTCTTGTTGCTGTCTGCGAAGTAGATGCGGTCGATGTGCAGCTCCACGACTTTGTGGTTGCTGCCGTTCTTGTCGGTGTACTTGCGGGCCTTCGGTCTGCCTTCTGCCACTACGAGGCGGCCCTTCTGCATGTATCTGCAGATGAACTCAGCCGACTCGCGGCAGGCGAGCGTGAAGCTCGTCACTGCGACGCCGTTCGGCGTGTATCTCAGTTCGGGGTCGGCGGTCAGCCTTCCCATGGTGATCTGCTTATTGAGCATTGTCTTGTCCTCCTTGGTTCTGCTGCTGCGCGTATGCGTCGAGGGACGCGCAGATCTCGTCATATTGTTCGCGGGTCATTTCCGCGGGGTTCTGGTGGCCGTACTTCTCGAGGATCCGCTTGTCGGCGGCTTCCTTGGTCATGCCGCAGGCCTCGGCTTTCTTGTAGAGTCGGTTCATCTGCGCCGGGCTGAGTGTGCGCTGCTGGCCCTGAGAGCCGTTTTGCGGCGCGTTTGTTCTCTGGGTGGTAGTTTGTCCGCTTCGAGAGCTTCCCGCGTTCTGGCGGCCATTCTGAGGCGCCTGCGGTGCATCGGAGCCGTGATCACTGTGGTCGGGATCGTCCTCGCCTTGGTCGATGTTGAATTTCTCGAAGAGGTAATACTTCAGGCAATACGTCCACGCGGAGCCCTTGGCCTTGTCCGGGCCGCCGTCGTTGGTTCCCAGAGCGTGCAGTGTGATCTCCTGCGTCTCGCTCGGGTTGTCGACGTTCACCCAGCGAAGGGTGAGGTCTGCCTCGTACACCCAGACGACGCGGTCGCCGTTTCTGGTGTGCTGTGTGTAGGTACTGAAGTACATCGGGTCGCCGTTCTCGAAGTGGCGGGTCGCCACCTCCTTGACGATGTCCCAGTCGACGCCCCACTCGTTCATGGCCGGGGCGAGGAGCTCGTACACGTCGAAGATCTTCGCGAAGGTGTACTTGACGCCGTCGCTGTGTTGCTTCTTGACGATCTCCGGGCACGCACGTCTGAGCTCGACGAACTTCTGGGCGAGGTTCATGCTCTTCGGATCCTTGGCCGGAGCTGCTGCCTTCTTCGGTTCAGAGGCCGCGGTCGTCGTTTTGGTTGTTCCTGCTGCCATGGTTGTCCTCCTCTCAGAACTTCACGGAGAAGGCCGGAGCCGTCTCTGTTACGTTGACGCCTTCGACGATCTCGCCGGTCTCGGTGATGGTTGCGATCGTGCCGGTGAAGGTGATCTGCTTCTTCAGATCTCCCCAGCGGGCACTCTCTTCGACTTTGACGAGGTTCTCGTAGCCGTTCTGGCGGAGCCATGCGACGAGCTTCTCGTGGTCGGGTTCAGGCTTGAAGCCTCCGGGCTTGCGGACGAGCTGGCCGTGCAGCAGTCGGTAGGACTCGGTGCCGGTCTTGGTTTTCTTGTGCTCCACGGTGTCGAAGAACTGCTCGAGCATCGAGGTCAGGAACGCGGTGTTCTGCTCGTATCTGCGCTGAGCCTTCTCGACCTGCTCCTTCAGGCGAGCGATCTCCTGCTCCGCGAGGGCGGTGATGCGGTCGAGCTCGTCCCTCTCGGTCTTGATCTTCTTCAGAGCCCAGTCGGCGCATCCGTCGTCGGTGATGCTCCAGCGCTGAGGCGCCTGCTCCTCGTCGGGATCTGCATCCCCGGGAAGAGTGAGCCCTTCGAGCTCCTCGAGGGTGAGCGGAGTGGCGGGAGCCTCTCCTGCGTCATTTTCGGCCGTTTCTGGCGCGATTTCGTCCGGGGTGGGTTCTTCTATGGGTTCAGGCGTTTCGACGCACTGTGCGCCATTCTGGACGCCTTCCTGAGTGTTCTGCACCTCTTCGGCGGGTGCTGCCTTCTTTTTTGCTGCCATGTTATTCTGCCTCCTTGAAAAATCTGTGGTTTTTGATTTCGATCACGAAGATCTGAGTCTCGTGGAAGTCTCCGCAGCCGATGGCCGGGTTGTAGAAGTAGATGATCGGCTCGTCCGTGACGCCTTCGCCACGATCAAACACGGCCGCCACGGCTCTGCGGACGCTGCTGGTGGGCTCGACTCTGTTCTTGGTGTATTTGTACTCGACGATCGCCTCGGCCGGTCTGATGCCGTCCTTCAGGCAAGCGTTGAGGATGCACTGAGCGACAGCGACCTGCCCGTCGTAGGGTTCGCCGCGGGACTCAGCTGAGACGACCTGCTCGATCAGGGTGCGCTCTTCAGCTGTGAGCTCGAAGAACACGGCCGGCTCGGTCGGGCCTTCGGTCTGCTCGGTGGTTTCCGGGCTCTGAGTCTCTGCACTGGTTTCGGTACCGGGTGTCGTTCCATCGTTTCCGTCGCCTCCGCCGTCGACGTTGGTGCTCATGCAGGCGATCAGGATGGTGATCACTGCGATCAGGAGCAGCGCGAACAGTGCGCGGGGGATGGTGTACTTCAGGAGCCTGCGGCGACGTCTGGCCGCTCTCCTCTGTTGGATCTGTTTCTGTGTCTCTCTTCTCGTTTCCATGTTTGCCTCCTTATTTGGCCAGCGCCGGCAGCGTCAGCCGCTCGGGGCGCTTGAATTTGGTGAAGTCCTGCGCGTGGTATGTGATGCCGGCGATCTTCTCGCCGCTGATGCCGTACTTCGGGTTGTACCCGAACACGTTGATGTAGGTGTGGATGTCTGCCCGCTCCTCGTCCATGGCCTTCGTGACCTCCAGAAGAGCGCAGACGTCGTCGATCGCGCGGTGGCTGTTCTGCACCTTGCTCTCGAGCTTGTAGTGTTTGATCGCCGCCTCGAGCTTGTGAGGGTACGCGGCGCGGTCTTTGTAGACCGTCAGGGTGTCGAGGAACTTGAGCTCGACGCCGAGCCGGTGGCCCTTGAGCAGTTGGCGGGTGAAGAGCAGATCGAACTGCGCATTATGCGCGGCCAGCAGGACGCGGCGCTTGGTGCCGGTTCCTTCGATCAGCTGGTGGAAGCGGGCGGCCACTTCGGCCGGCTCTTTGCCTTCCTCCTGAAGCATGGCGTCGGTGATGTGTGTCAACTCGGTGATCTCCGGCCTCAGCTGCTCGCCTTCAGGCAGGCGGATGAAGTCGTCCATCTTGTCCTCGATCCGGAGAGCTCCGGTCTGGGTTCTGACGACTCTGATCGCTGCGAGCTCGATGATCTGATGCTCGAGGGGCTCGAGGCCGCTCGTCTCAGTGTCGAAGAACACGATCGCGTCGAAGTCGTCGAGGATCTTCTCAAAGTTCATTTTTTTCGTCCTCCTTGATGTCTCTGGCGAGCACTGCCGCCGTGATGAAGGCCGGGAAGGCTGTGGCGATCTCGTTGATTTTCTTGAGCGAAGCGTTCCGCATCCCATTTATGAGAGACGGTTCCATTGCGACACCAGCCTTCCGTGCTGCTGTTGCAAGGTTCCCGATGATCGCCAGCTTGAAGAGCTCGTCGATCACTTTGCTGGCCTCTGTGTCCTCTTGCTTCGGCAAGCCGAGAAGCCAGTCGGCGGAAATGTTGAAAAATCGGCAGATTTTCACCAGCACCGGGATCGGTGCAGTGCGGTCTCCTATTTCGTAGAGTCTCAGAGCCGAGACTCCGATCCCGAGCTCTTTCGCAAGCTGCTGTTGTTTGAGACCTCTGCGCTTTCTCACTTCTCGGAGGCGCTTGCCTATGTCGGCCGGGTCGGATGTGGTTTGAGGGTTGATGTTTTTGGTGTCAAGCATGTGCTGTTGCTCCTTTCTGTTCTCGTTCCTTGAGCCAGCGCTGGAAGTCCTCGCGGATGAATGGAGTCTCAAATGCCGCCTTGATGCCAGTCAGGGTGCGCGAGCTGCTGGCCTTTCCTTGCTCTGTCATTTTTTTGTGGTTCGCTTTTCCTGTTGCCATGCTTATTCGCCTCCGCTTGTAGCTTGGGAAGCTACATCAGGGCAAAAAAATATAGCGGGCCACTCGGGCTGTGGAATATGCAGCGCGATGGCTATCTTTTCTGCATAGCTCACCGGCATGTCCTGCTTCTCCAGCCATCTGCCGAGGGTTGCCGAGCTGATGCCGACCTTCTCTGCGAGGCTTTTGTTGTTTTCGTTTTCGCGTGTCATATAGACGCGGATCTCTGTCGAATTTACCATTGTTTTTTCCTCCTTCAGGTGATTTCTTTGGGTTTGCCGGTTGCCAGCCATGCCAGCCAGCACTCGCGGCAGTTGGTCTTGCCACAGTGTACTGCCTTGCACTCCGATGTGAACGGAGGGCAGGCGCCGCTCAGAAGCTCGGCCAGCTCGCCGGCCGTTGCGTCCGGGCTCTTGATGATCTGGATGCCGGGCACCGGTGCGCCGATCTTGCAGGTGGTGGGCGCCAGCACGGTCTCGGCCACCCGCTCCATGGCTCTGATGAAGGCCTTGCGCGGGATGGAGTTGCGGTACTTGTCGAGCGTCTCGCTCATGATCCGGGTGATGTCGGTGGTCTTGTTCATGCGTTTCCTCCTTTGTTTAGATAACGTTTGTAGAAGTTGGTGGGGTTTTTCTCCTCGGCTCTGAAAACTTTTTCTAAATCGAATAAATTGCCATATTCGCCGTATTGTTTGCAGGCGTATTTTTTCATCGGTCTGGCGAGTTGCGCTTGCAATTTTTTCAGGCGCTCCCAGTAGTCCGGGAGATAGCGGTATATGTTGTAAAGCTCTTTGATGTTTTTGTTTGAGCAGCACCAACACGAGACGCGGTCGAGTATGTCATAAAGATCAATGAAGCCACTCTCGGTCATGGGGGTGGGCTCGTTCCAGTTCCATCCTCGATCTCTGCAATAGGTCAAACAGTCGCCCTCGGTTATTCCTTTCTCGATTAGGATCGACCTCTTGTTGCCGGTTAGCTCGGCCCTGCGGTGTTCTTCGTCTGCTGCGATGCCGATGTACTGAACGGCGCCGCGGGCATACTTGTCAAGAGTTGCGATTTTCTCAGAAGTACCCCAGCGACAAACGCCGCCGCACCAGCCGTAGCCGTTGTGCTTGCCTTTTTGCTCGCTCTCGACCGGCCGCTCCAGCATGTCGTATAAAAAATCATTTTCCGGACGCAATTCCACGAGACCGACGCCTCTTTCTTCGAGGATCGGCTTCAGCCTCTTGAACGTGTTAGCTATTGCCGAGAAGTCCATGCCGTTGTTGAAGTAAACGACCTCGTCGAGCGGTAGACCGGTTTCGACGATAAAAAGCACCTGCGCAAGGCTGTCTTTTCCTCCTGATACTTGTGCGATGTGTTTCATGTTTTCACCTCCTTAAAGCGTCCGCCGCTGGAGTAGTCCCAGTCCATTGTGCCATCCTCATACCTGCCGCAGCCGTGAGCTGTGAACGTCCAGCCGCTTGCGGTGTTTTGCATGACAGCAGCATCCTCCATCATGGAACCGCCAGAGCGCAGGCACTTGAAGGAGCCGCCGCCTTGGTTCTTGTATGTGGCGCCGGGTGTTGGTGTGAATTTTGTCCGCGTGCTCATTTTCTTGCCCTCCTTGCTTGTGTGATTTGTAGCGCGTTTTTCTAAATTATACTCGCATTTTTGTAGCTTGTCAAGCTACATTTGCAAATTTTTTTCAAAATTGTTGAATTTGGCGCAGTTTTGCTGTATAATAAGAGGCGACAAAAACATGGAGGTGCTTGTATGTTTAGTGGTGAAAGATTGCTCAAAATGCGCCGCGAGCGCGGCTGGTCTCAAGAGAGACTCGGCGAGGTTATCGGCGTTTCCCGTTCGGCGATCAACAAATACGAAGTCGGTGTCGTGACCGACGTGAAGGCCTCGCAGGTTGAGCTGCTGGCTTCTGCACTCGGTTGCTCTGCTGCGTACCTCGTTTGCTGGACTGATGATCCTCTCGATTTTGGCGGCGCCAGTTGCGTCGCTTCCAATATCAGCGATAGTGCGGTCGTGCAGGGTAATAACGCGACCACGTTGATCGTGCGGAACGGTGGGACGTTCGAGAGAGAGTTGAACGATCGAGAGACCGATCTGCTCCGGATCCTTGAGATGCTCGACGAGAAGGGCCGCACGGCTCTCATGTCTTATGCTTATAAGCTCGAAGAGAAAAAGCTGAAGGAGGGATCTGTATGATGACGTTTCCCGAAGCGGTTGCCGCAGCGGAAGGGCTGGCGCTGGAGGATCAGCTTCTTCTCCGTCTCCTTTTATCTGAGGCAGTATATAAAAAGCAGACAGTCCACAAAAAGAGGCCGCGCGAGCGATATGACGGCCTGATCGGCGCAGGCTTTGTCGTCGAAGTCGACGATCCCGCTGGCATCGTTCTCGATCCTTGCCTTGAAAAAGTCCGTAAAAAGCTCTGCACATATCTCTCGAGGAGGAACGAGTCAGAGAACTGCGTCGACGAGAATGGCGTCCCGTACACCATACCGAAGGGCGCACAGTTCGTCGCTTCCGTCTCGCTCGGTGGTTCTTCGTTGTCGCTCGTTTTTCCTGACGACGAGATCACTGCGCTGCTGGATCATTACGGCGTAAATAGATGCAAGGGGTGGACTCGATGATCCGCGCGGTTATATACGCCCGGTACTCCAGCCACGCCCAGAAGGACGCCAGCATCGAGCAGCAGCTCCGTGTCTGCCGGCAGTGGGCCCGGGAGCATGACATCCAGATCGTCGCCGAGTATTGTGACCACGCGATCAGCGGCACGTCTGATAAGCGGCCGGAGTTCCTGCGAATGATCAAAGACTCCGCGAAGGGGCGCTGGGAGCGGGTGCTCGTGTATAAGATCGACCGCTTCGCCCGGAACCGGTACGACTCGGCCATGTATAAAGCCCGCCTGAAGAAGAACGGCGTCAAAGTGTATAGCGTCATGGAGCCGATCCCGGATGGCCCGGAGGGGATCCTGCTGGAGTCGGTGCTCGAGGGCTCGGCCGAGTATTACAGCGCGAACCTCTCCCAGAACATCCTCAGAGGTATGCACGACAACGCTCTGGCCTGCAAGGTAAACAACGGCGGCCTCCCGCTCGGTCTGAAGAAGGGCGAGGACGGCAAGTATGCGATCGAACCGGCCGGCGCGGCCGTTGTCCGGGAGATCTTCGAGATGTACGCGGCCGGCGCGAACGTCACCGAGATCATCGCGACGCTGAACAGTCGGGGCCTCAGAACGTCCCGGGGTGCCCGGTGGAATAAAAATAGCCTGCACACCATACTCAGGAACGAGCGGTATGCAGGCGTGTATATCTGGAAAGACGTCAGGATCGAGGGCGGGATCCCGGCGATTATATCGAGGGAGTTGTTTGACGCAGTGCAGGAGCAGCTGAAGAAGGTCGCCAGAGCTCCCGCAGCAGCCCGGACAGACGTGGACTATATGCTGACCGGCAAGCTGTTCTGCGGCCATTGTGGCAGCGCCATGGTGGGCGAGAGCGGAACCGGCAAGAGCGGCCGCAAATTTTACTATTACGCATGTATCAAGCGGAAGCGCCAGAGGGCATGCGACAAGAAGCCGGTCAAGAAGGACTGGATCGAGGAGACTGTCATCCAGCAGACTCGTGAGCGCTGTCTGACCGACGAGATGATCGCGGTGCTTGTAGACGCTGCGCTCGCTCTTCAGGAACGCGAGAAGGACGACAGCGTCCTCAGAGGACTCGAGGCCGAGCTGGCCGAGGTGAAGCGCGGGATCCAGAACATGCTGAACGCGATCGAGCAGGGCATCATCACGCCCAGCACGAAGCAGCGCCTCGAGGAGCTGGAGAGCCGGCGCCTCGATCTGGAGCTGGCCATCGAAGAGGAGAAGGTCGTGCAGCCTGAGCTGACTCGCGACCAGCTGACGTACTGGCTCGAGCGCTTCCGCTCTGCGGATCCCTCTCACCCTGCATATCAGTCGTATCGCGCGACGTTCGTCGACGTGTTTATAAAAGCCGTGTATGTGTACGACGACCACCTCCGGATCGTCTGCAATTTCATGGACGACGGCGGTGCCGTGAGCTACGACTTCGTGAACGACATCGAGAGCTATGAGGAGGCTGTGGAGGTGTTCGACTTTGACGCCCGCGCCTCCACCAAAAAACAGAGGACTGAAAATTCAGTCCTCTGTCTTTTTGCTTTTTCGATGTTTGACTTATTTAAATAGTTGTGTTAAAATTTTTATATCTATAACTACAAAAGCGAGAAGAATTATGGAAGATAAAAAAAATTGCGGTATCATTACATTTCACGATGCGATCAATTACGGAGCGGTGCTGCAAGCATATGCACTCAAAAAAGCATTGACCGACTATTGTAATCCTTTTATTGTTCGACACCACAATTTAAAAATTGCCAAACAACATTCTCTTTCTCCCGGCATTCCGACAAATCCGCAAGCATTAAAGACATTCATTATTAAATCTCTCACCTATTTCCCAAATGCAAAAAAACACCAAGCTTTTCTGGATTTTAAGAATCGTTATCTTTATGATACACCCGAAGAAACCACTGCGGACTTTTATATCACCGGCAGTGATCAGGTTTGGAACTATGTTTGCTCCGGGTTTGATAAGGCTTACTTTCTGGATTTTGCTGATGCACGCAAAAGAAACTCCTACTCCGCCAGTTTTGGGTTGGATACGATCCCGGAAGATTATATTGAGCACTACTATACGTTATTGAAAAATTTCAATAAGATCTCCGTACGTGAATCTACCGGCTGCAACATTATAAAGGAATTATTGGATCGTGATGTTCCTGTAACCTTGGACCCTACACTTCTTCTCACAAAAGACGAGTGGAAAAGCCTCTTTTCTCACTCTATAAATGAAAAACCATACTTATTGGTTTATGCCTTTTGTACTACGCCTACCATGATAGACTTTGTCAATCGCATAGCTGCCGATAAAAATCTGCAAATAATTGTTCTTTTACCTGAAAAATCCATGTGGCGTAAATCCAAGTTTAAAAATGCAAAATATTTAAATTACCTTTCTCCGCAGGATTGGGTTCAATATTTTTACAACGCAAGTTTTGTTGTAACAAATTCCTTTCATGGAACTGTGTTTTCCATCAATTTTAATAGGCCTTTTGCGGTCGAGTTACTCCCTCCCCCCGCAAAAGTCAACTCCAGAATCACAGATATGTTAAAACTTCTTGGCTTAGAAAATCAGTACATTTCCAACCCCGATGTGCTCAATGCCATTGATTATAAACGAATAAATGAGTCTTTATGCATTGAACGCAAAAAATCATTAGACTATCTATTAAGTATTGTGAAGGATTACAATGAGTAGAACAAAAAAATTCTTATACAATTCCACATCCTCCGTTTTATTGCAAGTTGTAACACTTCTGGTTGGTTTGATTACGCCCCGCATCATGCTGACGGTTTATGGTTCAGAAGTCAATGGATTGATTTCCTCTATAACACAGTTTATTTCTTATTTCAACTTGGTGGAAGCCGGCTTATCCGGAGCAACAGTATATGCTCTATATAAGCCTCTTGCTGATCAAAACCATACAGAGATCAACGGTGTTGTTGCGGCAGCAAAAAAATTCTATCAGCAAGCCGGCTATATTTTTGTAGCATTGACTTTGATTTTAGCCCTTGTTTATCCCCTATATATTTCAAGCGAGAGCTTAAATATTTTTGAAATTGGTATGTTGGTTTTAATCTTAGGTGTAAATGGGGCATTAGAATTTTTTACGCTGTCCAAATATCGAGCTTTACTCACCGCAGACCAACGCACTTACATCATTTCTATTGTATCTGTTTTGCAAATCATTATCAACACAACCATCGTCTGTACATTAGCTTTATTAGAGGTCAACATTGTAATAACGCGTTTTGTCGCTTTATTTTCCATCTTTCTGCGTTCTATAATTTTAATGGTCTACTGCAAGAAAAACTATCGCTTTCTTGATTACAAAGTAACTCCTAACACAAAAGCATTGAACAAACGCTGGGATGCACTGATTTTGCAAATATTAGGGGTTGTACATACCGGTACTCCCGTGGTGCTAATTACTCTGGTACTGAAGGATTTAAAGTTAGTAAGTGTATACTCTGTATTCAACATGGTAATCGCCGGAATCGGCGGTGTCCTATCTGTGTTTACCAGCGGAACGTCTGCCTCATTTGGTGACGTTATTGCTCGCAAAGAAACAAAAACACTTCAAAAGACCTATAAAGAATTTGAATTTCTTTATTATATGATCATTACAATTGTATATGCCATCACCTTTGCGACGATTATGCCGTTCATCAATATCTACACCTATGATATCACAGATATCAATTACAACTCCCCGCTTCTCGGATTCTTATTTGTATTAAACGGCCTCTTATATAATCTAAAAACACCGCAAGGCATGCTTGTAATTTCTGCCGGATTATATAAAGAAACAAAAAAGCAAACGATCACACAAGCGCTCATTGCCGTAATCGGCGGCCTGGTTTTGGCGCCTAAATTCAGCATTGCCGGCATCATGCTGGGCAGCATTATTTCAAACCTATATCGGGATATAGATCTTCTGTTTTTCATTCCGAAACAGGTTACAAAAACACCGGTGATGAATACCCTTCGAAGAATGATCAGGATCTTTTTTTGCTTGATTTTTTCTACACTGCCGCTGCAATTCATTTCTTTTACACCTCAGAATTTCTTATCATGGGCATTATATGCCGCAGTAATTGGCATATGGACCTGTCTTGTAACATTCCTTATCAACTTTATATTTGACAAACAGGAATTCAAAAACATCCTGCTACGATTCAAACTAATACGAGGATAATTATGAAAGAACTATTTGAGCATAAAAATCAATGCTGTGGCTGTACTGCTTGTATAAACATCTGTCCTAAAAAAGCGATTGCAATGCATTCAGACGAAGAAGGCTTTGAATATCCGCAAATTGATTCCACCAAATGTATTGATTGCGGTCTATGCAAAAAAGTTTGTGCTTTTCAAGCCGAAAGTTCTTTCAGGCCGTCATTTGAGCAACAAGCTTATGCAGCAAAACATAAAAATGACCATATTCGAATGAATAGTTCATCGGGCGGCCTGTTTTCCGCCATATCAGATCTTATTCTCAGTATGGGTGGGGTGGTATATGGTGCAGCTTTTGATGAAGAATTCAATGTTGTTCATCAACGAGCAGAAACTCCTCAGCAATGTGCCAAGTTTAGAGGTTCAAAATATGTTCAAAGTGATTTGAATACGGTTTTTGATCAAATCAACAAAGATCTTCTCAGCGAAAGAAAAGTTTTATTTACCGGCACCCCGTGTCAATGTGCCGGATTAAAGAATTATCTAAACTATTCTCATTGTACCACTGATAACTTGATCATATGTGATTTGGTCTGCCACGGGGTTCCAAGCCCAATATTATGGAGAGACCATATTAAACAGCTTACAAAAAAAGGAGAAATCCAAGGATATTATTGCCGCCCAAAAGAAATCAGCTGGCATGCTTCACCGGATTTAATTGTCTACAAAAACGGAAAACGAGACTATAGGTCTCCCCTTTCCCAGGAGCACAAAACCATTTATTATACAAGAACTGCACTTCGTCCCTCTTGTCATAGCTGTAAATACACAACGACCGATCGGGTATCCGATATCACCATTGCAGACTTTTGGGGTATCGAAAAGAGCATGCCGGAATTCGACGACGAAAAGGGCATTTCGCTCGTTTTATTAAACAGCAACAAAGGACTTGAGCTGTTCCACAAAATCAAAGGGCGTTTAGAATATAAAGCAAGTCCGATTGAGCAGTGTCTGCAACCGCAACTAATACATCCGACTGCCCCATCTGCAAACCGAGAAAGGTTCTGGCAGGATTATCAAAAACACGGCTATGTTTACATCACAAAAAAATATGCCAATGTTGGTTTCATTGCTGCTCTAAAACGTGTTGCAAAAAAAATATTAAACAGATAAAAACGAAGGACTGCAAATGCAGTCCTTCGTTTGTTTAAAAAAATCACTTACGGGAATACTACTCTCAAAAAAAGGAGTAAATTAAATGATCGAACAAGATACTATTCGTCTTTTGAGAGAATGCGATGCAGGAATTAAAATGGGTGTAGCGGCCATCGATGACGTATTAGCCTATGTTCATTCCGAACACCTGAAAAATCTTCTTAACGACTGTAAGGAAAAACATCTAAAATTAGATAAAGAACTACAGCAGCTGCTAAATAAATATCAAGATGACGGAAAAGAACCCAATCCGATGGCACAAAGCATGTCTTGGATGAAAACCAATATTAAATTGATCATGCATGAGTCCGACAGTACCATCGCCGATCTTATGACAGATGGTTGCAATATGGGTGTCAAATCCCTCAATCGATATTTAAATCAGTATAAAGCTGCGGATGAAATTTCAAAGGACATCACGAAACGGCTTATAAATTTAGAAGAACGATTGGCCATTGACATCCGCTCTTTTCTATAATAAGAACCTTTAATTCATAAAAAGGTTCCATATAAAAATTTCTTGACAGACGATAAAAACATTGTTACAATAAAATAAATATATAAATGCGTTTGAGCAGAAAGAGTAATAAGGAAAAAAGCCACAGAGAATTGTCGGCCGGTGCAAGACAACGGTAATATCCTTATGAAGTTCATTCTGCGAGCTGTGTGTTGAAAATTGCAGTAGACACAACGGGTGCGACCGTTATATCGTTAAGACTTTTAAGCCTATTGAGGTTTGAACCGCAAGGTTCATACGAAAGCAGAGTGGTACCGCGATTTTTTCGTCCCTGTTAATTTAACAGGGACTTTTTTGTTGTATTTTTCATCCGAAAGGATGTAAAATAAAAATTAATTTTAGGAGGATTTTTCAATGAAAAAAGTATTATCCATCGCATTGGCAATTGTAATGCTGCTCACAATGTGCCTCTCTATGACTTCCTGCAGCGACAACGCAGATTTTACGGTTGGTATTTGCCAACTTATGGAGCATGAATCTCTGGACAAGGCAACCGATGGTTTTATTGCCGCCTTAACGGAAACTCTTGAAAAAGAAGGCAAAACCGTTGAGTTTAATACCCAGGTGGCAGGTGAGGCAAATCTTTGCACCACTGTCATCAATACTTTTACCGCCAAGAATGTTGACCTTATTATGGCCAACGCTACTCCCGCACTTCTCGCTGCTGCAAATGAAACCACTACAATCCCTGTTATGGGTACTTCCGTAACCGATTATTCCGACACTTTTTCCGGAAATATCCCTTCCAATGTATCGGGCACATCCGATGCTGTTCCCTTTGACGAGCAGGCCGAAATGATGATCAATACTCTTAATTTGGTAGCCGGAGACAAAGTCGGTGTTCTTTATTGCACCAACGAATCCAACTCCCTCATTCAGTATAATGCCGTAAAGGCTCTTTTTGAAGCAAAAGGCATTGTAGTTGAGGCCTACACTTTCTCTGAAACCACCGAACTGCAAACCCTGGTTACTTCTGCTGCAAGTGCTTGCAAAGCACTTTATGTCCCTTCCGACAACACGGTTGCACAGAATGATACCATCGTCGGCACTATTTGCACCGATAATAAAGTCCCCGTATTCACCAGCTACGGCGGAGATGTTTGCTATGCAAGCCTTGCCATCGACTACTATGAGCTCGGCAAAGAAACCGGAAAAATGGCTGCTGAGATCCTTCTCGGCAATAAAACTGCTGCCGATATCGAGATCAAAACGCTGACCCCCACCGTGGTATATAATAAAGATCTTTGTGCTCAACTCGGCATTACCGTTCCTGAAACAAATTCTTAATTTTGAGGTAAATAATGGCTTTTTTAAATGCATTGCCCGGTGCGATAGCAGAAGGGCTTATATGGGGATTGATGGCAATCGGCGTCTACATATCCTATAAAATTCTTGATATTGCCGATCTTACCGTTGACGGCTCCATCTGTACCGGTGCGTGTGTTTGTGCAGTTCTGTTAGCAAACGGCGTACCCGCTTGGTTCAGCGTTCTCATCGCCTTTGCTGCCGGTGCATTAACCGGCATACTGACAGGACTTTTTCATACCGCTTTGGGAATCCCCTCAATTTTGGCCGGCATTCTGACACAATTGATTTTATATTCCGTCAATCTTTCCATTCTCGGCGGAAAATCCTTGATCGCCATTGATGCACGTGCAAGTAAGTTGTTGCTTCATATGAGCAATAACCCCCTTGCTATTGTCGCAGCGGGATTGATTATCGCAGTTATAATCATCGGCCTTTGGCTCTTCTTTTATACCGAAGTGGGTTTAACCTTAAAATCCACCGGTGACAACCCCGATATGAGCCGTGCCCAAGGTATCAATGTAAATTTGAATAAGGTAATCGGTCTTGCGATCTCCAACGGTATCGTTGCCTTTGCGGGTGCATTACTCGCTCAGTACAAAGGCTCGGCAAACATCAATGACGGCCGTGGCGCAATTGTGATCGGTCTTGCAGCCATCTTTATCGGACTTTCCGTTTCAATGAAAATCAAGGCAAACTTTGTTGTCAGCCTTATCGGTGTAATAAGCGGTGGCATTGTGTACTACATCATTTATAATTTCGTTGTACTTCTCGGTCTAAAGACCGACTATCTCAAAATGCTCTCTGCAATCATTGTGGCGCTGTTCCTGGCTGTTCCTTATTTAAAGGGCGAATATTTTCAAAAGCAGAAGACCATGATATCTGAAAACAATGCCGGAGGTGATGAAAATGCTTAAAATCACCGATCTGCAAAAAACCTTTAATCCCGGCACTGTAAACGCCAAAGTTGCATTAAATGGCCTGAATCTTTCCCTGGATGACGGCGATTTTGTCACTGTTATCGGTGGCAACGGAGCAGGAAAATCCACTATGCTGAATGCGATTTCCGGTGTGTGGAAACCCGATTTCGGAACCATCGAAATCGATGGAGTTGATGTAACAAATATGCCGGAGCATAAACGAGCCAAATTTCTTGGCAGGGTGTTCCAGGATCCGATGAAGGGAACTGCCCCCGATATGGAGATTGCCGAAAACCTCTCTATTGCTGCCAGACGCGGCACAAAACGGAAATTGGTCTGGGGTATCAGAAAAAATGAGCGTGCACAGTATAAAGAACTTCTCGCAACGCTTGAACTGGGGTTAGAAACCAGACTTTCTTGTAAGGTCGGTTTGCTCTCCGGCGGCCAAAGACAGGCCATAACACTATTGATGGCGACTCTCAACCGTCCAAAACTTCTATTGCTCGACGAGCACACCGCTGCACTCGATCCCAAAACTGCAGCAAAGGTCCTTGAAATCACCGACAAACTGGTTACAGAAAATAAACTAACCACTTTAATGATCACACATAATATGAAAGATGCCATCGAACATGGCAACCGCCTGATCATGATGCATGAGGGTCATATTATTGTCGATATCAAGGGAGAAGAGAAGAAAAAGCTTACCGTGGAGGATCTGATGAATCTGTTCACTCAAGCAAGCGGAAAAGAGTTTACAAACGACAGAGCAATCTTATCTTAAAAAACGTCCGGATGGGCATTCCTTCGTAAGGAATAAGCGCCTTAAAATTCAATATTTTGGCGCAAATCTGTGTTAAAAATGCGCACCATCGTCAGGATGCTTTATATCCAAGCCTTTGAATTTTAAGGTGCAAGGCAGTTTTGAGATACAGATTTTTTCGTTCAAACGATACAACAAAATTCCCGCAATGCTGACGCATTACGGGAATTTTTTGTTTTGTATGAGCAGAAAAGATGCTCTCAAAACCACTTCTTCCTTGCGGAGGACTGCCCTTCTCCGAGCGTTTTAAAACTTTTTATTGACAATCGAAAGCTTTTATTGTATTATTGTGTTAGTACAACAATACAAGGAGGTGCTGAAATGGGTTGGAGTTTCCATGGAAATCTCCCGGTTTATCTTCAAATCGCATCTAAGATCCGTGCGGATATCATCAGCGGTAAATATACCGCCGAAGAACAGATCCCGCCGGTAAGGCAACTCGCATATGAAGCAGCAGTTAATCCAAATACTATGCAGCGAGCTCTTGCCCAATTGGAAGCAGAGGGACTACTGATTGCAAGAGGAACTGTCGGCCGGTTTGTTACGGAAAATCCGGAGATTCTGGCAAAAGCACGGCACAAAGCCGCCGATGAACTAATCGAAGCCTTTTTAAGTGGTTGCCGTGAAATGGGATTTGAGAGCAACGAAATCATGCAAATGCTAATAGAAAAGGGGGATCCATCATGTCAATTTTAGAATGCCGCAATCTTTATAAAGGATATGGCAATAAAAAAGTATTGGAAAATATGAATATATCGGTACCTTCCGGTAAGATTATCGGTCTCTTAGGCCCAAACGGCTGCGGTAAATCCACTTTGATCAAAATGATTTGTGGACTTCTGGTACCGGATGCCGGCGAAATTCGAGTGAGCGGAATTCCGATCGGGGCCGAAACCAACCGTTTAATTTCATATCTGCCTGAACGCACCTATTTGAATGCAGGAATGTCCGTAACAGAACTGATAACATACTTTCAGGAATTCTATACAGATTTTGATCCCCATCGTGCCCGTCAAATGCTCGATGATTTAAAGATTGATCCTCAAGCAAAGATTCGCACCCTCTCTAAGGGAACCCGTGAAAAAGTTCAACTGATCATGGTCATGTCCCGCAATGCCAGGCTGTATTTATTAGATGAACCGATTGCCGGTGTTGATCCCGCCAGCCGAGACTACATACTTCAAACCATTCTTCAAAATTACAATCCCGAAGCCACCATCATCATTACAACGCACTTGATTTATGATATAGAGCGAGTTTTGGACGAATTTGTATTTTTAGGCTTCGGCGGCGAGGTCATTATGAGCGGCAATGCCGATGATGTTCGTGCACAATACGGCAAAACCTTAGACGAATTGTTCCGGGAGGTGTTCCGCTATGTTCAGTAAATTATTTAAATACGATTTTCATTATGTATTCCGTTTTTGGTGGATTTTTGCTGTCGCGAGTGTCGGCCTTTCTCTGGTGGGCGGATTTTTGGTTCGCGCTCTTGTTGAGATGTACTTTGCTAATATTGAAAACTTTCTTCTTGAATTATTGTGTATATTAGGCTTGTTTGCTGTGGTTGTTGTCCTTTGCTTCTTCCCCGCCGCCGCAATCATCGGTTGTTTAATTCGTTATTATAAAAACTTTTTCAGTGATGAGGGATATCTCACCTTTACCTTGCCCGTAAGCCGAACCACACTCCTGAATTCAAAAATAGTAAATTATATAACATTTTCTTTAATCAGTTTATTGGTACTGTTAATCGATGCTTTAATCATTGCATTTATAGGGTCAGCAGAGGGCACCATACACTTTTTCAAGGAGCTCGGACATTCTCTTTTCTATCTGGACTGGAACGGACAGCTTATTGCATTTGTAATTCTAATTCCCATCTTCCTGATTGTAGCCTTGGTGATGGGTGTATGCATTTACTATTTAAGTATTACCATCGGCAGCATCATTTCAAAAAAGCACAAAGTGCTGACCGGAATCGGTGTTTATTACGGCATTAATATGGTACTAAGCGGCATTCAGCAAATATTCTGGGTGCTTACTATGAACACATTTTATACCGGAACTGCCGAAACGATTGCAACTTTTACCCTCTATTTACTGTTTTCTACCATCCTTTACACCATGCTTGGAGTGGCTGCTTATTGCGTCAATCTCTACTGTATTAAAAACAAACTAAATTTGAATTAATAAAGAAGTCCTGCTCCGGCAGGATTTCTTTATATTTCCTGGCAAAAATAAAAGATAATGGTTGCATTATCCACCATTTGAATGCTATAATATAATAAATATATTATTGCCCAAGGGGTTTTTGCAATGAAATTCTATCCGCAGGACATTAATGAATATTTTTCAAACGGCCACGCAGACCGTTTGATTCAAGTTGCCGAAAGCAGGCACACCCTTCAATTTGAGCAACTCAAAAGATTGATTACTTTTTCCTGTACGAAAACGATCGGAAATCATTTAACTGCTGCTGTTTTGGTAACCGGACCCTCTTCTTCCGGAAAAACCACTTTTTCTAAACGGTTATGCAATCTTATGGCGGAAGAAGGCTTTCACTGTACGGTCATCTCCATTGACGACTATT
>JAFUMF010000040.1 GCA_017482945.1 Lachnospiraceae bacterium | reverse complement strand
GCACCATCTGGTGCCGTTCATCCCGCTCGTCGGTGCATGTGAGGCGTCGAACTTTGTACCGCTCAATGACTGGCATATCCGCGCGTCCTGGGGAAACCCGAAGCGCCCGGATGATGTTCCGGCTCCGTGGAATGATCCGAGAGATATCCAGGTGCTGGATCCGACGATCAATCCGCTGAGAAGAAGACCGGACGGTACGATCCAGAACACCCCGCCATCCGCAATGCCGGCTCCGCCGGAAGGCATGGACCGCCATATCTGGATGCTTTCCAGACTGAATAAAAGGCTGGATCTTCTTGGATGTGCGCAGCGCGATATGGAGAAGTGTCTCTCTTACCTGGATAAACCGGAAGAAGAGCTGCATCATATTCTCGGATTCTATGGAGATACCGAGGAAATCTGCGAGATCCATGGTCTGAAACATTATTTCGTAAACATCTTTAATAAGGATGGCATCAATGCATTCCGCTACGTTGTTCTTGAGAACTACCCTCATGTGGTACCGCCGGCAGGAGCTCCGATCCTCTGGGATTTCTTCAAACAGTTCCGCCGCGACAAGGCAACCGGTAAGATCATCTGTGATACTTACAAAGCAGAGGCATAAGTGATTTTAAACCGATAGGAGTTTTCTATGAATTTGAAAGATCTGAAACAGGTAGAACGATGTATTTTGCTCTTGTGTGTAGTGATCGCTCTGCTATTTGCAGGAAGTTATTTTGTTAATTTCATGCTGTTTTATGGATTCCTGGCTGCATTAGTGGTCCTGATATATGTGATGGTCCGCTACTGGAAGTGTCCACACTGCGGAAAAAATATCTGGTACAACTTTGATGCACCATGCAGACATTGTGGAAAAGACGTATTCGAGGAGCCGGAAAAGAAACCGAAAAATACGAAAGAGCGCACAGGATTTTTTAACTGGTAAGGATGCATCGGGAAAGATCTGACAGTCCCGGTGAGTTTGAAAACTTCAATCACAAAATTTGAGAGAAAGGGGTTCTTATGTGACAAAAATGAGAGAACATGAGGCCCCCTTTTGTTAAATTACGCCTTTTTTAGGAAAAAAACAGGAATATACAGCGGCAAAGTCCGGATTTGTAGGAGATATGAGCATGAAACAGCATTTACCGATAAAAAGTGAATTAAAGGCTAAGCGGATCAAATGGGGAGATCCGCAGAATGCGATCAGCTGGGCATATATGAAAATGCTCAGAGAACATCATGATACCAGAACGATTTATGAGATTGATCCATATGTGGAAGTATATCAGTTCCGTGACAATCTGTACGGTCTGTTCACCCAAAACTGTGACGGTGCGGGCGATGTCTGGATGTATCTGATCATCGGCCCGGAGAAAGCACTGTTGATTGATACGGGATTTGGTCTTGGCGATACAAAAGCGCTGGTGGAAATGCTCTCCGACGGCAGACCGGTGATCGTGGCCAATACCCACGGACATGTGGATCATGCCTGCGGAAACTGCCGGTTCGAAACGGTGTACTGCCATGAGTATGAGGTACCGGCACTGGAAAAGCAGAATTCTCACATGTTCGACTACCTGTTTGATGAAAAGGGAAACAATATCTGGCTGGAATTTGACAAGGACGATCTTCCGGAATTTCATCCATATGAAATTGTTGGAGTAAAGGATGGATACTGCTTTGATCTTGGAGATGGCTATGAGGTAGAGCTGATATGGCTGGGCGGTCACGCAGCCGGTAATTCGGGATTTCTGGATAAAAAGAATCGGATTTTCTTCCCGGGAGATGATCTTTGCAGTGATGTTTCCGGAGTGGGAGGCGGTCCAAGACCGGGCGATGCTTTTCCTGAGTACAAGAACATCGAGACATTCTTTGACAATCTGGAACGTCTGATAAAACGACTGGATGAGTTCGACCATGCATTCCCGAGTCATTTTATGGTGGATCTGGAGAATCGGGTGCTGGTGGAAGAACTGAATGCCTGCAATGAAATTCTGGAAAATCCGGAGAACTGTGATTTTAGAGCAATAGGCGTAGCGTCGGATACAGGGATCCCGCGTGAGCGCATGTTTAAGTATATCCATGGATTCAGCT
>JAFUMF010000039.1 GCA_017482945.1 Lachnospiraceae bacterium | reverse complement strand
AAATTAAAAATGGATCATTAACTGCCTTCCAGGACCTGGACGATGAGATCGGCCAACGGTTCCATGGCATTTAAGGCCTCCGCGTACGTGTTTGTCTGGGCGCCCACCTCAACGAGGGCGGTCCTCGCCCGGACATGCTGGTTATAGCGGAGGCCTTTTAAGTAGATTTTTCTCGTGAAGCCAGGATATTGCTCCGCAGCAAGAAGCTGCATCTGGAAGCTGAAGGCCATGTTGGCATCCCGGTTGGGATTCGGGAGATATTCGATCGGACCATCCGGTGTCTGGGACATTCCGTTAAAAAACATGATTTTGGCGGTCGGTTTTCCGTTCACTTCTGTCACCAGCTTTGTATTCTCGTCCACGCCGTCCCGGTGAATATCCAGGACCACCTCAATGGACGGGTATTTTTGCAGGATCCCACTGATTCCATCCAAGGCGTACGTATAGGCCTGGCTGCGGTCCAGTGTCCCATCCTTCACATCATAGACGGTAGTATCGTGGATGACTTGAAAGCCGGCGTTCTCTAAAAGCTCTGCAAGCCGCGCCCCCACACCGATGATGGTCGCGTCAGGATTTTCCGGGTAATCGGCAAACTCCTCCTGGGAGTGGGTGTGATAGATGAGGATCTGCGGCGCATCCGCGTTCTTTTCGATGGAAAGGTCCATGGTCAGGAATGTTTCGGCATTCATGAGATCGCGGTCGGCGGTGGTCGTTGGATGGATGCTGTAAAAGCTCTGGACCAGATAGTCGTAATCGGCCAGTTTTTCGCGGATGATGACAGAGCCGGCCGGTTTCATGGCGATCACTTCGCCCACAGTGCCGATAAGCTTCGGATCCTTGGCCGCGTCATTCCTTCCTTCTGCTTCTCCGGCGCCTCCGGTTCCCTCTGCTTTCGTATCCCCTTGATCTGTGATTCCGCCTGCGTCCACCGGATTCTGGCCGGACTGCTCCAATGCTTCATTTTCCAATCGGATCTGATTTTCCCACTCCGCTGCCAACATCCGCTCATATGCAGGGTCTTCCATGGACTCCGCACTGTAATTCACTTCCTCTAAATATGAATACACTTCCGTTTTTCCCCATTGTATGATCCGATCTCCATGTTTTGAAAGCCCGGCCGGAAACCAGCCCTCCATCAGCCTTCCAGCCGCCATCACTCCATATTCCTCAAACATGCTGTTAAGCGCCGTCTTTACCTGCCCGCGGACTCCGGCAAGTCCAAGCATTGCCATAACCACAGCCATACATACGACCACAAACATCAAAGGGCGGCTCGCCCGTAACATCCGTCTCCAGTAATACCACCTGCGCCTCATGATACCGCCCGCGAAAATTTCTCATTACGATTTTATGTCTGAGACCCCAATTTCATCACTCAGATCCGCCCGTTGAGTGATTCTCAGCTGTCAAAAAGAGCTTCATGGATCGCCTCAGAAATCGTATAACTCAGAAGCTTCACACGCTCATCAATATCATGGGGCGTCACATACATGGGCCCAAACTCCGGTTCAAGAATCTCCCGGATCAGCTCATACTGTTCTTCCGGCGCCATTTCACTGATATATTCGCCATACTCTCCGGTCCCATGCTCCCGTTTCAGCACTTCTACCAGCGCTCCGACCGTATCATGGACCACTGCTGCTGCCCCAATGACCGTCGGTACGCCGAGAGCGAACACCGGAATTCCGAGGGATTCTTCGGTGAGACTATTTCTATGGTTCCCCACGCCAGAACCAGGATGGATACCGGTATCAGACAGCTGAATCGTCACTCCCAGACGTTTCGCGCTTCGTGCGGCCAGCGCATCCACCACAAGGACCATGTCCGGTCTCGTTTCCTTGATCACGCCTTTCACGATCTCTGCGGTCTCCATTCCCGTCTGCGCCATGACTCCGGGAGTAATGCCGCTGAGAACCGGATAGCCGTTTCTTTCACAAAATTCAACACCGTATTCCAGGCTCAGGTGCCTCGTGACCTGGAGGTTTTCCAGAACGCGGGGGCCAAGAGAATCCGGTGTCGCATCCATGTTGCCGAGTCCGACAACCAATGCGGAAACCGGACGAAAGTCAGCCGGTCTGCTCTTTCGTGTAGCGATCTTAGTTTCATCCTCAGAACATACCTTCCGGGCGCTTCTTCCCAGAATTCCACGCTTCATCATCAACTTCTGAATCTGCCCCGCCAGTTCTTCGACCACTTCCTTATGAAAGTCCTCATCCTTCTCTGAAAGCCTCGGTGCTTCCAGCGTTAGATACGTTCCCACAGGCTTTCCCATGGCCTCCGCCCCCCGCTGATTTTTAATCACGACCTCCGTCACTTTCACACCGTTTTGCTTCTCGTCCCACTCTCGAAGCTCCACCCCAGCGATCTCGCCTCCATCACCGGGAAAACTCTCTCTGGCCTCCAGCGCCAGGTCTGTTCTCACTTCCAATTGCTTCCCTCTCTCATCATCCATCATGGCCTTTTCCATTGCATTTTCCCCTCTGAATTTACTTATTTTTATTAACATTTTTCCGCAAAAAAAGAAGAATTATGTATTGACATCGCAGGAATTTTTCGTTAGAATATAACAGTATGTTTACATTGAACTGTCCGTGTCCAGACTTTGATGCAAAACAAACAGAGAATATTTTTAATAATAATGGAGGTGTACAGATTGGCTAACATCAAATCTGCAAAAAAGAGAATCTTAGTTGCTGAGACTAAGGCTGCTAGAAACAAAGCTATCAGATCTAAAGTTAAAACTTATGTTAAGAAAGTAGAGGCTGCTATCACAGCTGGCGATAAGGCTGCTGCTCAGGCTGCTCTCCTTGCTGCTACAAGCGAAATCGACAAGGCTACTACAAAGGGCGTATATCATAAGAATACTGCTTCCAGAAAAGTATCCCGTTTGTCCAAAGCTGTAAACGCAATGGCTTAATTTTAAAGACTGGATCGATTTACGAAAATAAATATAAAAAACGCTTTCCTGAGTGGTGTGTCGGGAAAGCGTTTTTTATTGTTCAAAAAGTCCTAATATTTTCTCGCTATCAGTAATTCCACTGCCATGCGGTCTGCCAGGCGTCCGGTCTTCACAGCCTCCTCTGACTCCACACAGAGCTGCACATAGGAAAGGATCTGCTCCCTGGAAAATGCTTTCGCCTGGGCCATCAGCTTGCCTGCTGCAAACGGAGGCACTTTGATCTTCGAAGCAATGGTTCCCTTATCAAATCCCTGGGCCGCCAGTTCCTTCACCTGCAGCAGCTGATTGAACTGTCTGGCAATGAGGAACAGGATTCGCATTGGCGGCTCCTTTAATGTCAAAAGATCTTCGTAAAGGTCCATCGCCTTCCTCGTATTTCCAGCCACGATCGCAGAAACCATCTCAAAGATCCGGTTGGTCACATGGACTGTTCCGATGGCCTCCACATCCTCCACCGTGATCACATCGCGCCCCATGGTATAACAGATCAGCTTCTCAAGCTCTGTCCTGATATTTTCCATATCATCACCGGTCCGCTCAAGGAAATACTCCATGACCGGCTTCGTGATCTTCTTTCCATCCTTCGAAAGAATTCCCGCCGCCCATTTCATTAACTGGGCAGAATCCTGCTTATTTAATTCCGCCACATGGCCCATTTCCTTGACCTTCTTATAGAGCTTGTTTCGCTTATCCACTTCGCTCTCACAGAAAATCATGCAGGTGGTATCCGGCATCTGAGGGAGATAATTCACCAGTTCCTCCGGCGCTCCCTTAAAAAATCCACTGCTGTCGATAAGGATCAGTCTGCGCTCCGCAAAAAACGGCATGGTATCAGCAAGGCTGATGATCTCCCTGACATCTGGATTCTTTCCCTCAAAATAGTTAAAATTCATCGTATCATCACCGGCGATCGCCTCCCGGAGACGCTTTTTGTAGCTGCCTACAAGGAAGGGCTCATCACCGTAGAGAAGATATGCCTGCTTAAATGACTTCTCCTTGATATCCTGATTTAATGTCTGCATCCTAATTCCTCCGTTTTGGCAGACGATCCTCCGCCTGCCTCAGTAAAGGCCAAGAGCCTGTACTACTGACGAATTCCAGTCTCTGTCTGTTCAATAATACTCCGCATCATACTCTCGTTCAGCTGGCCGGTGGCATAGCCGAACACGTTGCTGTCTTTGTCGATCATGAAGGTCGTCGGGTACGAATAAACTCCATACTGCATAAATATTTCACCGGTCGTGTCCATGACCACCGGATACGTATAGCCGTTTTCTTCGAGGAATTCACAGATTTCCTCCTCGCTTCCCTCGTTTCCATAATTCGGCGCTGCGATTCCGAGAATGATCACCGAAGGATCCTCCTCCGCAGAGTATTCCTCATAGAGCATCTGTATGTCCGGCATCTCATTTCTGCACGGCGGACACCAGGTAGCCCAGAAATTCAAGAACACAGTCTTTCCTTTGTAATCGGAAAGTGTATGAGAATTGCCATACTGGTCTTTCAGCGTAAAATCGATGGCCGGGAGTACATTCGGGTCTGCGGTCGATTCCTCAGTTTCTTCTGCATCAGTCTCGCCTACCGACTCCGTCTTTTCATCATTGCCAGAAGCCTGGTCGGCGGCCTCGGACTCACCGCCAATCGCGTCTTCCCCGGCATTCTCTCCGCCGGATTCTTCCGCCACATCCTCGTCGTCTGCATCTGCCACGCTCTCCTGCCCGAACGGCACGGAAATTTCAGACAGATAGCCGGTCACATTGTTCATCAGTCCGGTGAACATCATGATTCCCATAAAAATCATCAGCACCGCTCCGGCTTTCACTGTATATGCTACCACATTTCCATGGCGCTTAAAGAAATCCAATACTGTGGTAGT
Source organism: Lachnospiraceae bacterium (assembly GCA_017482945.1). GTDB lineage: Bacteria > Bacillota > Clostridia > Lachnospirales > Lachnospiraceae > Pilosibacter. Next base: position 4,514 of record JAFUMF010000039.1, on the reverse strand, counting down.
GAAAAACCCCACCGCCAGGAACGGCAAAACAAATCCCAGTGTATATACGCCGATCAGAATGAATCCCTTCGCCTGTGTCGCCGCTGAAGCAGCCATCAAAAGCACACTCGCCAGCGCCGGACCCACGCAGGGAGTCCATGCGAAGCTGAATGTAAAACCAAGAACAAAGGCAGTCACCGGAGACATTGCCAGCATATTCAAAGAAATCGGCAGTCTGTGCTCCTTAGAAAGCGCCTCAGACGTTCCAAACACTCCAAGCTGGTACAGACCGATCAGGACGATAACAATACCGCCCACTCTGGCAAACATGGTCTGGCTGCCCTTAAAGAACTGGCCCAAAGTCGAAACGCCAAGCCCCAGTACAAAAAAGGCGAAACTGACGCCGACCACAAAACAAAAGGTATGTACCATGACCTTCTTCCGGTCATAATGCATTTTTCCGTCTTCTCCTTTTTTACCGGTGCCGCCGGACAAATATCCTATATATAAAGGAAGAAGCGGCAACACACACGGTGAAAAGAAACTCAAAATGCCCTGCAAAAATACAGTCAGCGCAGGTACACTAATGTCTAAAGAAAATCCCATCGAACTATATTCCTCCAAAAACTTCAGTCACTTTCAACCTTATCAAATCCCATCCTGTCTGTCAAGCCATCCGCGAATCTGCATAAATTTCCCATCGGTCCAGACCTCGATGGCACCGCTTTTTGCAGTCTCCAAGATTGCCGCCCCAGAGTCCACGCACCGCTCCACGACCTCCTCCGCCGGATGACCATACCGATTTCCCTGACCATAAGAAAACACCACATACGCCGGCCTGACTGCGTCTAAAAGCGCCTGGCTGGTGGAAGTTTTAGAACCATGGTGGCCCGCTTTTAACACGGTCACCTGCCGCAGCAGTCCCAGCTCTTCCATTCTCTGCTCCCCTTCCATTCCGATATCTCCCGTCAGAAGCATTCGAAAGCTTCCATATTCTAACATCAGCACCAATGAACCTTCATTTTTGTCCTCCGTTATCGTATTCGGTTCAGGATACAGGCATTGGACAAAAATCCCATCGCCTAGGACCTCAGAAAACAACAGCTCCGGTTCCTCTTTTGCCTCACTCTCCCCAGAACTCACCGCCAATTGCCCGTTTTCCCCTCCTTCCATCGTCTCCACCGTCCGCACCGTTCCTGTATCCATATAACTCACCAAAATCCCGCGCCGGGCCGCCAGCTCTGCAAGCTCCCCACAAGCCTCATCCTCTCTCGCAGACGCCGGCAAAATCAACCGTTCGATCGCAATCCCACACTCCGGCTCCTCCAAAAGATACTGCACGCCGCTGATATGGTCCATGTCCCCATGAGTCACCGCCACCGCGCCTAGCCGGTCAATCCCGCGGCTCTTTAAAAACGGCACCAGACAATCTTCTCCGATCGCTTTCTCCTGACTGCTGCCACAATCCACCAAAAGAGTCCGTTCCCCTGCCTGCACCAGGATCCCATCTCCCTGCCCCACATCAAGAAACGTCACCAAAAGCCCACTCTGCGGCACAGGCACAAGAAACAATGCCCCCACAAGACACAAAACTGCCATCTTCCGCTTCCCGGCCCCCATCCAGGTCCCAAAAAGCAGGCAGCCATAATAAGCCGCCATCGCCCAAAACGACGGCCGGCCAAGCACCAGATAGGCCCCTAAAAACTGCCCGACACCCCTGCAGGCCAGTTCATAAAGCGCCAGAATATAATGGGCCCCACCCAGCAAAAACGTACCAAAGGGCATCCATAAAAAGGAACCTGCCAGTCCAAGAATCCCCGACACCAGCACATACGTCATAAGCGGGACCACGAACAGATTCAGAACAATGCTGTAGACCGGGATTTCAAAGGAATGGTAAAGCACCACAGGCAGTGTCACCAGCTGAATCGAAGCACTGGTCAGCACATTCTGCCACAGCCCCGTCACCTTCCAGGCCTTCGCCAGATATCCGCCCGGAAAGAAAATCGCAAACACCGCCAAAAACGAAAGCTGAAAAGAGGCCTGCGTAAGCACATACGGATTCCACAGCAAAATCCCCATCCCCGGAACACTCATGGCCGAAGGAAGATCATACGTCCGGCCAAATGCACCGGCCAAAAACGAGATCCCCATCATAAACACAGCCCGCACCACCGACGGACCAAATCCTGCAATGGACCCAAAACAGAACAACATGACAAACGCCAGTGCACCGGCACTCCAATAACCGACCCCGGCCTTTCTGAGTCCCTTCCAAAGTCCCATGCCGATCACCGAAACATGAAGTCCGCTGATCGCCAACACATGGGAAATTCCATTCTTCTGGTACAGTTCGTAAATATCTCCATCCACATCCCCCTTATCCCCAAGAAGAACCGCCTTCAAAATTCCCACATCATCCTCATCCGCGATCAGCTCCAACCGCTGCTCCAGCAAAAGCCCGATCTGCCGCAATCCCTCCTGCACGATCAGATACCTGCTATCCACAATTCCCGCCTGTTCCCCCGAAACAATTCCACAGATCCCCTTTGCAAGACAGTACAGCCGAAAATCAAATCCCCCCGGATTCCGGTCCGCCTCAGGAAGCTCCAGTTCCCCAAAAATCCGCACTTTCATCCCAAGCTTCAGCCCCTCGTCCGTATCCACATAACCATACAACTTACGAATCACTCCGATGTTCACCGCCAAACCAGCATCGTAAATCTCACACTCCCGAAGCACCAGCCGGCTCCCATAATCAGTCTCCCCGATCTCCTCAACAACGCCTTCCACCAAAACTTCCTGCCCGGTAAATTCCTGCACCAACGTCTCTTCCCTCCGGACAACGCCCTGCTCCCACTCCATTCTCCAAACACCGGCCAAACAACCGATAACCATGACCGAAGTTCCAACCACTGTCAGCTCCCCCATCACCTTCCTCTTCCAGAATCCCTTCCAGAACTTCCGATCCACCCACACAAAAAAGGCCGGCCGCCTGCTCTTCTCTCCTCCTCTGCCCCGCACAAAACCACGCACGAACGCACAGGAAAAGACAAGCAGCATGGCTGCCAGCCCAAACACTTCCTGCTCCACTGTCATCCAAAGGGCCATCGTCTCTCCAAGTACCAGTCCCCCCGCAAGATACAGTAAAGGTCTATTAATTTGTAGTTCCTCCTTCAAGATAGTCATAATTCCGCTCAAACACCGTACTAAGCGGAATCAGATCACGGAACACCGCATCCTGAGAACCATTGATACGAATCTCTACCCGGCTCACAGTCGAAAGCTCCGAAAGAGAATTGACGATGGAGTAGATCGGAATGTACTCCTTCACCTCCAACGTATTGTTCAAAAATGCCGCATCCAGATTGATGGAACAAACCGACTCACTGACCGAAACACTCAGGACCTTCACGTCCTTCGGAATCGTCGCAAACGCCCCCGCCTGCTGCGGTCCGCCAATGAGCTGCTCCACGATCAGTCTCTCAACCGAGGTATTGATGCTTCGCATGATCTCACGCTTCTCCGAAACCAGCGCATCTCCGGTCTCATTGGCAAAATAAAGCGTCATCTCTGTCTTCTCGAAAGAGTTGACATCACGGATACTGTCAACGAAATCTGCCGCTGAAAGAAGCCCGACCGGATTTCCGGTCGCATCTATGATCGGCTGCTCCGCACAGTAAATGGTCAGATAATCAATTCCTTCGATCTGGGTCAGCGTCTTCGTAAGCGCCGCCCGGCACAAAATCTCCCGCACCGAATTCATCAGCGCATAATTGGCATCCGCATAAAGATGAAGAACATTCTTCTCCAATCGATACGTCATCTTCTCCACCTGTTCCGGCATCGCAGACTGACACTCCAGATCCGTCGGCACACTGTTCAGTCTCGCAAGAAACTCCTGCACCAGCGCTTCCTTCTCCGTCGTCGCCGTGTCATATTCACTGCCCACCAGCTGATTTCCGGACGCATTCAAATAATAAATCATATAACCGGAGTCATCCCCCGTCGGCACAGCTTCCGCTCCACATCCCCCGCACACCAGACACGCGAGAGTCAGGAGGACAACTGCAAAAACGTTTCTTACATGCTTCATAGCTCCTCCTTATTATTATGGAATATAAATCAACGGAATCCGAACCAGGAACATGGTTCCCTCGCCCTCTTTGCTCTCCACACGGATCGCACCATGGTGCATCTGGATCACACTCTTTGTAATCGCAAGACCAAGTCCCGTACCACCGGTCTCCCTGGATCTCGCCTTGTCCACACGGTAAAAACGCTCAAAGACTCGGTCCTTAAACTCCTCCGGAATACCGATACCAGAATCCGCCACCTTCAAATAGAAGAACTTGTGGTCCGCATCCAACGTCACACGAACCCAGCCATCTTCCTTATTATACTTAATGGCATTCTCCACCAGGTTATTGATCGCAAGAGAAAGCTTCACCTCATCAATATCCGCGGTCACTTCTCGCATACTCTCAAAAATCAGCTCGATATTCCGCTTTCTCGCAATCGGGCGGAGTCTCTTT
>JAFUMF010000038.1 GCA_017482945.1 Lachnospiraceae bacterium | reverse complement strand
TGCTGGTAGTGTGCCAGACGGATCGTATTCGCGCCCATGTCATAGATCAAATTCATATCTTCTTCATGGTCTTCATTAGAAAGTGCATTTCCCTTGCCCCATTTATCCTGATGACGGGAAACGCCGCGGAGCGGGTAGTGCTCACCATTGAGGAAAAATCCTTCGTTCGCGTCAACGTGGAAGGTTCTGCAGCCGAAACGTGTGGAAACATGATCCACTACTTCTTCGCCTTCTACTAACTGTACTTCGCATGTATAAAGATACGGATCTTTTCTTCCGTGCCAGAGATGAACATCTTTCACATCGAATGTCACCTTTGTCTGGCCGGCATCTACTGTTTTTGTATCTACCACACAACCGCAGGCGGCCTTGATTGTATACAAAAGCTGCTGCCCCTCTTTTGCACCTGCCAGAAATACTTCTACTTCTACTTTTGCATCTTTTCCCTGGATTTCCGGTGTCACTTTCAGGCCCGGTGCTCCGTAGTAGTCAAGATCAAAGTGGCTCTCATTTACACAGATGATCTTCACATCACGGTAGAGACCTCCGTAAAATGTGAAGTCTGCCATCTGAGGGTACACTCTGTCGTTGGCGGAGTTGTCCACCGCAACGACCACAAGTGGTTTTTCCGCATGGTTAAATTCCTCAGTCACGTTCACACGGAATGTGGAATAACCGCCGTCATGGTGCACCAGATGTTTTCCATTTACGTAAACATCTGCGCTGGAGTTTGCACCATCAAATTCCAGATAATACTGGTCAGCTTTCGGGAGGAACTCCACTTTATCGACCGTATTTGCATAATAACAAACTCCACGGTAATAATCGTTCTCTCCGTCCATCCCATCGATGTTATTCCATGTATGCGGCAGATTTACCCATACCCAGTTCTTTGGCATTTCGGTCGGAACTGTTGTGGCTTCCTTGGAAAATGCCCATTTTTTGTTGTAATTTAGTACTCTTCTCATTCTGAAACTCCTTCGTGGAACCTGCTTATACTTTTCACCCTTATTTTTTCTTATCCTTATCCCTGTCTTTGATTTCCACCAGAATGATATCATCCCCAATTTGGCAAATGTCCTCAAAGGGAATGAAAAGTTCTTTTTCATGCCCTAAAAAACCAAGAAAATTCCCCGGTCCCGGCACAATCAGACACTTGATTTTTCCCGTGCATTGATCAAACTCAATATCACCGACAAAGCCCAGCCGTTTACAATCACAGACATTGATCACTTCCAGGCATTTCAACTCACTCATCCTCATTCTAAAACATTCACGCTCCACAAACCATCTTATGTTATGGTATGTGCACCTGATTGTCTCAGTTCCTTCTGCAGTTTTTCAGATCACCGTTTTGACTGCAAAAGACTAACAGTTCCCGGAATTCTGTCACCAAGAATTTTTGCTGCATTTCCCCCCAGCATCATGGCTTTTTCATGTTCAGAGAAACGACTGTTTTTTATGAAAGCAATGGAGGCCTTCTGGGTTCCGTATGGAAAATCACTTCCAAAGACCACACGCTCCGGTCCCATGGCTGATGCGAGACGCTCAAAATCGGCAGGATCCTGGCGCTCTGCGCTCATGGCTGTGTCGACGTAGACATTTTCCGGGAAATCAAATAAGATTTTCTCTTCCATAGGATTTCCGGAACGACCTCCCATATGAGCCAGCACCACCGGAACATCCGGCAGATATTTTATGAATTTCGCTACTCCAGACGGGAACAAATCAAAACCGCCTGTCACTCTGGCACGGCCACAGTGGATCAGAACCGGGAATCCCAGATGATTGATATGTTTCCACATGGGAATGTACTTTTCGTCAGAGATATCCACTTTCTGGAACGGCGGGTGGAATTTGATTCCTGCCATCCGCATGTCCTTTAATTTTTCAATTTCCTCCAAGACATGTTCACAATCCGGGTGCAGACCTCCGAAGGAAATCACGTTATTTCTCACAATCTCACTGGCAAACCGGTTCACATCCGTCTGGGTCGCAGGCTTCGATGTCACGTGCTGCGCCACAGACAGCATTACGTTCTCCTCTTCCATCCGTTTCCAGAGGTTTTCCTTTACCGGCAGTTTTTCAAACTCGTCATGTTCTCTTCCAGCCACCGCCATGGCCCTGCGCGCCAGCGTAGTCGGATAAATGTGTACATGCATGTCAATGATTCTTGCTTCCATATTAATCAACTCTTTCTCTTAAATTTCCGCCACTCAAACCAATTTTATTCTATCATTTTTTGATAATGTTGTAAATTATACAAACTCAGGATTCTGTCACACGAAAATGATTTGCCGGTTGCTTGCAAATCTGCATGAAATGTTGGGAGATTGCAAAAAGATCCCGACGGCTGAAGCCATCGAGATCCTTCTTCATATTTCATTATTCGAATTTTCACGTATGATTAGCAGCAAAGCTCCACCATTACCTGCGCAAAGATCTTTGCAGCAGTAACAAGCTCATCGATCACTGCGAACTCGTCCGGGCCGTGGATGCCTGTCTCAGTTTCCGGCATGGACGGACCGAATGCCACACCATTCTTTAAATGGTGAACATATGTGCCTCCGCCGATGGCGATGCACTCACCTTTTCTTCCTGTGTAATCTTCGTAGCACTTAAGCAGTGTTTTTACGAAGTGAGAATCTCCGTCTACATGATGCGGCGGGTTCATCTTCTCTGTTGTGAAGTTGATTCCATTTGCGGCCATGTTTGCCTTTGCAACCTGTAATGTGTTCTCCTCGTTGGAGCAGATTGGGCAGCGGCTGTCGAAGTCGCCCTTTAAGCCTGTCTCTGTGATTTCCAGCATGCTGAATGCAAGTGTTAATTTGCCGGAAATTTCGTCCTCATGGTTGATTCCAAGGTTCTTGCCATGGAAATCACCGTGCGGCATCATCTTATTTAATGCTTTCACAGCCTTCACCTGGCCGCAGTCAGCAAGGTTTAATTTCTCGATCAGGGCAAGAAGAGCTGTCAGGGCATTGCTTCCTTTTTCCGGTGTGGATGCATGTGCGCTCTCGCCAACTGCCTCGATCTTCATAAGACCATTTTCGGAGGTTACATCGAATGTCACGCCAAGCTCTGCCTCGAGAGTATGTGCGAACTCTTCTGTATCAGAACCATCCAGGCCCTCAAACAGAGCATATGCCTTGGACGGAACCACGTTTACTTTTGTACCGCTCTTGAAGGATACCATTCTCGGAAGCGCTTCGCTCTTTTCGAACTCTGCTTCGAACTCGCCGTGGAGACTTCCCTTCTCAATGTTGATAACCGGGAATGCAGCGTCCGGAGAGAATGTCATCGGAGCTTCTTCTTCCTGTCTGTAGTAGTAAGCGATATCAGAGCTTCCGCACTCCTCGTCTGTTCCAAGGATCAGGCGAACGTTTTTCTTCACCGGAATTCCAAGCTCTTTGATTGCTCTCATGGCATAAAGTGCTGTGATAGCCGGTCCCTTATCGTCGGATGTTCCGCGGCCGTAGATCTTTCCATCTTTGATCACCGGCTCGAACGGTGTTGTCACAGTCCAGCCCTCGCCGCCCGGAACGATATCAAGGTGAGCAAGGATGTCTAACTGCTTCTCTTTGTCATTTAAGTCGATGGTTCCAACGTAGTTATTGTAATTGTGGATCGCGAAACCATACTTCTCGCCCATGTGAAGACCTTCCACCAGCGCCTCGAACGGTCCCTGGCCAAACGGCTTTCCTTCAATATAAGAGCCCTTCGCACTGTCAATTTTGCAAAGTTCGATGATGTCCGCTAACATCTCGTCTTTATGCGCATCGATATACTGATCAATCTGTTCTCTGTACATGAGTATCCCCTCCTGAAATGTATTCTTTATTTCATCATTCCGGCAAGAATTTCGTTTACGACCTTGCCATCAGCCTTGCCTTTTACAAGCGGCATCAGCACTTTCATGATTTTGCCTTTGTCTTTTGCTGTCGGTGCCTCGATCTCAAGCTCTGCAAGCACGCCTTTGATCACCTCTGTGATCTGTTCCGGTGTCAGATCCGCCGGAGCAAATTCCTGGTACACTGCCATTCTCTTTTTCGCTTCCTCAATAATGTCAGTGCGGTCCGCCGGAGCAGTGTCCATGGTTTCCTTGGTCTGCTTCAGTTCTTTTTTCACAACTGCGTTCGCCTCATCATCGGTCAGCGGAGCGCGTTTGTCGATTTCCGCATTCTTCAGTGCGGATAAAAGCATGGACAGGGAATCCTTTCTGTCTTTATCTTTTGCCTTCATAGCCTCTACCATTGCTGCACGTACCTGATCAATTTTGCTCATAATTCTTGCCTTCCTTTCTAAATTCTAGGTGTAACTATTTTTTGCGGCCGGAATCAGAATTTTCATATCCTAATTTTTGGCCCAATATTTTAATTGCGTCCGAACTCACTTAAGCGCAGTTTCGGATTACGCTCCTCGACCATACCAATGCTCCAGCTGTTGATGAACAGCAGAAGCGGATTTCCTTTCAGGTCGCAGATGCGCTTCATGTCAGAAGTACCCTGGATCTTCGCCACATCGATCTCCGTCGGATTCTCAACCCAGCGAATGTACTCGAATGGCAGCTGCTCCAGCTTTACTTCTACATTATACTCATTTTTCAGACGATAAAGGAGAACTTCAAACTGAAGAACACCTACTACGCCTACGATAATTTCCTCCATACCGGTGTTGAACTCCTGGAAAATCTGGATCGCACCTTCCTGAGCGATCTGATGTACACCTTTGAGGAACTGTTTACGCTTCATGGTATCCATCTGGCGCACTCTCGCGAAATGCTCCGGTGCAAAAGTCGGAATACCCTCGAACTGGAATTTCTCGTTGGATGTGCGGAGTGTATCACCGATGGAGAAAATACCCGGATCGAATACACCGATGATATCGCCGGCATATGCCTCTTCGATAATCTTTCTGGACTCCGCCATCAGCTGCTGCGGCTGTGTCAGACGAAGCTTTTTACCACCCTGAACATGATTTACTTCCATGCCTGCCTCGAACTTACCGGAGCAGATACGCATGAACGCGATACGGTCACGATGTGCCTTGTTCATGTTAGCCTGAATCTTGAATACGAATGCAGAGAAGTCCTCATCGAACGGATCCTTCTCGCCCTCAGTAGTCTTTCTGGAGAGCGGAGAGCTTGTCATATTTAAGAAATGCTCAAGGAATGTCTCTACACCAAAGTTTGTGAGCGCGGAACCGAAGAATACCGGAGACAGCTGACCGTGATCCACTAACTCCTGGTCAAATTCATCGCTGGCACCATCGAGAAGCTCGATATCTTCAAGAAGCTGGTTGTGATAATCTGAACCGATCACCGCCTCAACATCTGTGCCTTCTACATCAAATGTCTGGCTTGCAACCTCTTTCTGACCGCTCATTGCTGCTGTGAATGTTGTAATCTTCTTTGTCTGTCTGTCATAAACACCCTTGAAGCTCTTACCACAGCCGATCGGCCAGTTGATCGGGCATGTGTGGATGCCAAGAACTTCCTCGATCTCGCTCATCAGCTCGAACGGGTCGCGGGCCTCACGGTCCATCTTGTTTACGAATGTAAAGATCGGGATATGGCGCATGACACAAACCTTGAACAGTTTGATTGTCTGCGGCTCAACACCCTTGGAACCGTCGATGACCATTACCGCGGAGTCCGCTGCCATGAGGGTACGGTACGTATCCTCGGAGAAGTCCTGGTGACCCGGTGTGTCCAGAAGGTTGATGCAATATCCGTCATAGTTGAACTGTAATACGGAGGAAGTTACAGAAATACCTCTCTCCTTCTCGATTTCCATCCAGTCAGAAACCGCATGTTTTGTGTTCTTACGTCCCTTTACGGTACCGGCCAGATTGATCGCGCCGCCGTAAAGAAGAAACTTCTCTGTTAATGTAGTTTTACCGGCATCCGGGTGCGAAATGATCGCAAAGGTACGCCGTCTTTTGATTTCTTCATTTAAGTTACCCAAGGTAAACCTCCAAAATTGTTATTTCATAATAAAATATATCGTCAGCAGGACAACCTACGCCCCGCAAAACTCTTATTTTCCGAAGATTTCGTCAAGGATGTGGATCGCAACCTCTTCCTTGGACATCATATCCAGTTCCACTTCCTTATCTTTCTTGATGAATGTCACCACATTGGTATCGGTGCCGAAACCAGCGCCTGCTACCTTTAAGTTATTGGCAACGATCATATCCAGATTCTTTCTCACAAGCTTTCCTCTGGAATTCTCAAGCATGTTCTCCGTTTCCATGGAGAAGCCGCAGAGGAACTGGCCCTCTTTCTTATGTTCTCCCAGATATTTTAAAATATCATCGGTGCGCTCCAGCTCGATTGCCATGTCACCGTCTTTCTTCTTTGTCTTCTCGGTTCCGACGAACTTCGGACGGTAATCAGCCACCGCTGCAGATTTAATGATCACATCCATCTCATCGCTGCGGGAAGTCACTGCGTCAAACATATCCTTCGCACTTGTAATCTTCACCACATCCACGAACATCGGCGGAGCGATCTCTGTCGGACCGGTCACGAGCGTTACGTCCGCGCCGCGGTATGCAGCCACTTTTGCGATGGCATAGCCCATTTTTCCGGTAGAATGGTTCGTAATGTAGCGGACCGGATCGATGGCCTCTCTTGTCGGGCCCGCAGTCACAAGGATCTTCTTTCCGGTCAGATCCTTCTTATATAAGATTTCTTTTAAAATATACTGGAGAAGCACCTCCGGCTCCGGCATCTTTCCTGCGCCGGTGTCGCCGCATGCCAGATATCCGCTTGCCGGTAAGATCACTTCCATGCCATATTTCTGACAGGTCTTCATATTGTCCTGTGTGATCGGGTTCTCGAACATTCTTGTGTTCATTGCCGGGCTGATGATCTTCTTGCAGGTACAAGCGAGAATTGTCGTGGTCAGCATATCATCTGCAAGACCATGAGCCAGTTTCGCGATCACATTTGCGGACGCCGGAGCAACCAGAACCACATCGGCTTTCTTTGCGATGGAGACATGCTCCACAGAAAACTCAAAGTTTCGGTCAAAAGTATCCACCAGACACTTATTTCCAGTCAGTGTCTCAAAAGTAATCGGGTTGATAAAGTTTGTCGCATTCTTTGTCATAATTACATGGACCTCGGCATGGAGCTTCATTAATGCGCTCGCCAGGTTTGCAATCTTATACGCGGCAATACTGCCGGTCACGCCTAAAAGTACGGTTTTTCCTTTTAACATTCTGGAATCCTCCGTTGTAATTCTTAAAAATTTATGGTAATATAACTCATGATTATTTAGGTGGTCATGCGAGCATGAACCCCCTAACTATAGTATTATATCACTTACCAGTCAAATGGGAAAGGAGTTTTCTCTATGATTTTAACGATTGACATGGGAAACAGCAATATCGTTGTCGGCGGTATTGACGAAAACAAACTCTATTTCGAAGAGCGTATCACAACAGACCACAGAAAGACCAGTCTGGAATACGCAATTATGCTGAAAAACATTTTAGAAATCAATAAAGTGAAGCGGTCCGATATCGAAGGCTCCATCATGTCCTCCGTTGTTCCGCCGCTCAATGCGCCGTTATCTTCCGCAGTGAAGAAAATCACCGGTAAAAAGCCGATGTTAGTCGGTTCCGGAATGAAGACCGGCCTCAATATTAAAGTGGACAACCCGAAAACCGTCGGCGGTGACCGTATCGTTGCGGCCGTTGCTGCGATCGCCCAGTTCGAAGGTCCGATTATCGTAATCGATATGGGTACTGCTACCACACTCGACGTTGTGGACCGAAGCGGCTGCTATATCGGCGGCGTGATCTTGCCGGGCGTAAAGGTTTCCTTAAATGCCCTCGTTGGCAATACAGCCCAGCTTCCGCAGATCAACCTGGACGTTCCGAAGCGCGTGATTGGTAAAAATACCGTTGAATGTATGAGAAACGGTATCATGTACGGCAACGCAGCTATGATCGATGGGCTCATTGACCGTATCGAGGAAGAACTGGGTGAGAAATGTACCCTCGTTGCAACAGGCGGTATGACTCGTTTCATCACTCCACTCTGCAGCCATGAGATTACATACATTCCGGATCTTCTGCTGCGCGGACTCCTGATCTTGTATCGTCAGAATATGGCTGATCAGACAAACTAAACAAGCAATCTATTTTATTTTTGACAGATCCCTGCTTCTATAGGGGTCTGTCTTTTTTCATTTTTTGCACGTTTACCTCTCACAACGCACCTTCTCTCCTCTATTTTCACTCAATTCGTCCAGGAAATTTTTCCATCTCCCCATTCGTATAAATGCTCCCAAATCCGTACATCATTCTTCTATAACAAGTTTTCAAGAATACATGTGCGGAGGTAAGACTATGTCCGGTTATAAAGTTGAGATCTGCGGAGTGAATACATCAAAACTGCCATTACTTACCACGGAAGAGAAAGACGAACTGTTTAAGAGAATTCTGGCCGGCGACAAACAGGCCAGAGAAGACTACATCAAGGGAAATCTGCGTCTGGTCCTCAGTGTGATTCAGAGGTTTGCCGGAAACAATGAAAACGTGGACGACCTGTTCCAGATCGGCTGCATCGGGCTCATTAAAGCCATCGACAACTTCGACGTGACCCAACAGGTAAAATTTTCCACTTACGCAGTTCCCATGATCCTCGGAGAAATCAGACGCTACATGCGCGACAATAATTCAATTCGCGTCAGCCGCTCTGTCCGGGATACTGCATACAAGGCTATTTACGCGAAAGAACATCTCATGAAGAAAAACATGAAAGAGCCGACCATCATGGAAATTGCCAACGAAGTGGGCCTCAGCAAAGAGGAAATCACCTACGCCATGGACGCGATTCAGAGCCCGGTCAGTCTCTACGAACCGGTCTACACCGACGGCGGCGATCCACTGTGCGTCATGGACCAGATCAGTGATAAAAAGAACCGGGAAGAGAACTGGATCGAACAAATCTCCCTGAACGAAGCCATGAAACGGCTGCCGGAACGGGAGCGGCATATTATTGATATGCGGTTCTTTGATGGGAAGACACAAACGGAAGTAGCGGAGGAGATTGGGATCAGTCAGGCGCAGGTGTCGCGGTTAGAGAAGAGTGCGCTGAAGGCGATGAGGAATTATTTGAATTGATTCTGCTAAAAAATAGAACCGGGCAGTATTCACTATCATATCTGCCCGGTTTCTTTTCTTCTACTTTCTTAACCAACTAGCATATTTTTGTGACAGCTGCCGCTTCTCCTCACTCCATCACCCACACTTCAATCCCCATCTCTTTTGCTCTCCGCGCATGTGCCGGTGTCAGTTCTTTCGATACTGCGATCACTTTTCTCGCATATTTTCCACCGAACCGGTTGGCAATGGTTTCCAGTTCGTATAATGCGGTCTGGTCCACATTTCCGATCTTACAGGAAATAAACGTCGGAAGATTACTCTGGATCGACATCACATCAATTTCATTCAGCACATCCTGGTTTCCACTCTCGTGCACCACTCCGTCCCAGTCGATGTGCACACCGACTCTGCAGTCTGCAATGCCCTCTTTTCTCGTCTCCTGTAAAAACGTATACATCTCAAGGATACTGCCGCTGTCCCAGAACAGCTGCTTAATAACAGAATTCTTGTATCGGAATTTGTAACCATTTTTTCCTGCCGCATAAAGCTTTACGAATCCAAGATGGCTGCAGCTGTGCATAAATTTATGGAAATCCTTAATATCTCCGGCTCTGTGATGTTTGCGGAACTCGTCCTGAAATCTCTGTCTGTCCACCTCCACCATCAGAGACTCATCCGGCGGATACTTCCTCAGCACAGAGGAATAATGTACCCACTTATCCCCATGCTCTCTCGAAAGCTTCCACATGTTCTCAATATCCGAAGCTCCATCCAGGCTCATCTCTTTAAACAATTTCTTCTGCCGATAATTAATTGTTCCATTATAAAGAGACACAAACTGATCAAGATTCAGTATGATTGGACGACGAACTGCCACTCCTCCGATCGAATTACCGGCACAGCAGAATTCAATCAGCTCATTGGTCTGAATGTCAAACATAAACATCGGCGCAGAAAACTCCTGTGACAAGATGCCAAATGCCACCAAAAGCAGACTCTCTCCTCCGGTCAGATCAAAATAAACCTGATTCCCCAGCTCCTGTTCCCGGCGGACCACATTCGCGATCGCTCCCATGATCGCCATCAGGTCAAAACGGTCCACAGAATAAAATTCTACTGACTGCACCCCACAGACTTTTTTCAAAAATGTTTCTATTGTCTTTTTATGAGGCTTCATAATTTCTTCATAACCGAAAAAAATAGTCTTATCCAACTCAAAATTCAGATTCGTAATGACGTTTTCAATCGGCTCTTCATCGAAAAACTCTATGTTTACGATCATAAGCGGTACCTCTCTTATTTCTGGCATTTCGTTCGTATACATGGCAATCTGATCTTTCTATCTAAGGCGCACAGCCGGATATACGTTTCCACATTGTCAATTTGTCGTTTCCATACTATAATTATAGTGCAAAATAGCTGAAATGAAAAGGAATGATTGCATATGAAACCAGCACTTATCATCGGTTCCACCTGCGTGGACGTGATCATCAATATCCCTCACCTTCCGGTGACTCAGGAAGACATTCACCCGACCGCCCAGACCATGTCTGTCGGCGGCTGTTCCTACAATGTTGCACATATTGTACGCCTTCTGGATGCTCCATGCACCCACATCAGCCCGGTCGGCATCGGTATGTACGGCGATTATGTTGCAAAAATTCTGACCGAAGCCAGTGTCCCGATCTCCGTCCGTGTTCCTGACAAGGAAAACGGCTGCTGCTACTGTCTCGTTGAAGAGTCCGGCGAGCGTACTTTTATGTCCTACCACGGTGTAGAATATACCTTCCAGAAAGAATGGATGGCACCATATCGCGCAGAAGATTATGACCTTTGCTATGTCTGCGGCCTGGAGGTGGAAGAACCGACCGGCATCAACATCATTGAATACCTGGAGGAAAACCCGAATCTCTCTGTATTTTTCGCGCCGGGCCCGCGCCTGAAACATATCAGTCAGGATAAACTCGACCGCATGCTGGCGCTCCGTCCGATTCTTCACATCAACGAAACTGAATCGATGGCCCTGAGCAAAAAAGATCATTATAAAGCTGCCGCCAACCATCTTCATTCCATCACAAACAATTCCGTCATCGTTACTCTCGGTGAACGCGGAACTTATTGTATCGATGCTGATGGCAATCACGCCCTGATTCCTTCTATCCCGGCGGAACATGTGGTCGACACCATTGGCGCCGGAGATTCCCATGCTGGCACCGTGATCGCATGCCTGACAAAGGGAATGCAGCTCTTTGATGCTGTCTCCTACGCCAATAAAGTCGCTGCAGCAGTTGTCGGAGTGCAGGGCATCAGTCTTTTGCCAACGCAGCTTCCGCCCATCTGACTACAATCAAGTGGCCTCAGTCATTGGTAACACAATTGACTAAGGCCACTCTTCATTTCTCTATTCGAACAACGCTATCATCGTCTGATCCGCCACGTTCACCATTCCAAGATCCGACATCTTCACCGCCGGAATTACCGGAAGCGCCAGAGACACGATTCGAAGAAGCGGATTCACCGGAACTGTCAGTCCCATTCCTCTTTCAATCTCCTTCATTTTCGCCGCTTCCACCGTCAGATCCTCTGCATCCAGTGTCGTCATCAAGCCGCCGACTTCCAAACGCAGTGTATTTACTACCTTTCCATCTTTCACGGCCGTCATACCACCGCCCTGTGCGATCAGCTCGTTGGCTGCTGCTGCCGCATCCTTCGGGTCAAAATATACGATTGTCAGGTTGTGGGAGTCATGGGACACCGTCGATGCAACTGCTCCTTCGGCCAGGCCAAACTTCTTAACGATCCCCAGTCCCTTCGTTCCTTTTCCATAGCGGTTCAGAACAGCGACAAACGCCATTTCCTCACCCAAAATGATCCGTCCGCCTTCCACAGGAAGCTCGACCGTTTCCAGAACTGTCACACTGGAATCTTTGCTCAAATATTCCATGATATTTACTTTCACTGTACCATGTTCCACCGGAGCTTTGATTTCAAAATCCGCTTCCGATACCGGAGCCAGATCCATGGAGTTGCGAGTCTCAATCGCATATTCCCGATCTTCAATCGGCTCTGTCAATTTTCCGTCCTTCGCGACCATCTTTCCTTCATAGAACACCACATCCGCCCAAAGCGTCGTAATATCCTTCGTCAGCACCATATCCGCCACATATCCTGGCGCAATGGCACCAAGATGCTGTACCCCAATCTCACGGGCCACATTGATGGTCGCACTCTTGATCGCAGCCACCGGATCCATTCCGCAGGCAATTGCTTTTCTTACGACTGCATTCATATGTCCCTCATGAAGCAGGTCATCACTCTCTCTGTCATCGGTGCACAAGGTCAATGTATCGAAGAACTTCACATGCTTCACACCGTCCCAGATCGCCTCCACATTCTTTGTAATCGAACTCTCTCTGGAGTCCACGTACATACCGGAACGAAGCTTCTCAATTGCTTCAGCACTTCCCCTGGTCTCATGGCAGGTATACGGACCGCCGCAGAGATATGCAGACAGATTCCGGCCACTGACTCCAGGCGCATGGCCCTGAATGTAAAGCCCACACTCCTCTGCTGCCTCAATAATATCCATCATACGGTCATCGCCGTGCATAACACCAAAGAAGTCCATGACCTCTGCAAGACCAACCACTCGGTCAAGCTTCGCCATTTCCCGGATTTCCTCCGCAAAGAACTCTGCCCCTGCATTCTCACATCCCGGAACTGCAGGAACGCAGCTCGGAATATCCACAAGCTGGCGCATCGGAAGTCCCTCGGCGCTGTCATGCATATAGCGGACACCCTCCACTCCATACACATTTGCCAGTTCATGAGGATCATGAATGATCGTGGTGGTTCCGTGCGGAATGACCACCTTCGCAAAGTTTCTCGGTGTCATCATGGAACTTTCAATGTGCATATGAGAGTCCACAAAGCCCGGGATCAGGTAACGTCCTTCTCCGTCAAAAACCTCTTCTGCATTGTATGGGCCATCCAGCTGCTCCCTCTCAACGTGAGCAATGAACTCATCTTTTATGTAAACAACCACTGGATAGATTTCTCCGGTAAACACATTCACCAATTGGCAGTTTTTCACCGCCAGATCCGCAGGTATCTCACCAAGCGCCGCCTTTAATAATTCCTTTTTATTCTTCGGTTTGATTCTGTACATATGATTTCCCCCCAGGTTCAAGAAAAGCTGCCGATTCCTCAGCAGCTTTTTCTCATCTCAATTTCACTGGAACCTAAGCAAGCTCCAGTGCAATTTCCATCATATTTGTAAACGTATTCTGTCTCTCCTCAGCAGTTGTAACCTCGCCTGTCACAAGAGAATCAGAAACAGTCAGGATGCAAAGGGCATTCACACCAGCATAAGCCGCGTTGCTGTAAAGAGCCGCAGACTCCATCTCAACAGCCAGACAGCCCATCTCATCCCAGCCGGTTCCTGTCTTCGGAAGATCCGGATTATAGAACATGTCGGAGCTTAAAATATTACCAACATGGTAAGTTACGCCCTTCTTCTCAGCTGCTTCAACCGCTTTTCTTAAAAGGTCATAGCTGCAGATACAGGAGAAATCACCCGGAAGACCAAACTGTTTTACATAGTTGGAAGTTGTGCAAGCGCCCATACCAAATACCACGTCACGAACCTTTACTTCCGGACGCATCGCACCTGCTGTACCAACACGGATCAGGTTCTTACAGCCATAGAAGTGGATCAGCTCGTAAGAATAAATACCCATAGACGGACAGCCCATACCGGTTCCCATTACAGAAACACGTTTTCCTTTGTAATATCCGGTATATCCGAACATATTTCTTGTAGAGTTGAACTGTTTCACGTCAGTTAAAAAATTATCTGCAATGTATTTCGCACGCAGCGGATCACCTGGAAGAAGAATGGTCTCCGCGATTTCGCCTACCTGCGCCCCAATATGAGGAGTCGGAACTTTGTTTTCTGACATAATGTTTGTCCTCCTTATAAATATAAATTATCTCCAAAGAAACATACGCTTATTTATATAAATTTACCATGATTACGAATATATGTCAAACACTACAGGCAAAATGAACCGCACACGGACATTCTCTTTACAGCCCCGGCAATAAAAAGACCGGTAGACTGATTTCTTAATTATTTACGAACCAGAAGACTCTCTCCAGTCATCTCTTTCGGCTGCTCAAGACCCATGATCTCGATCAGTGTCGGAGCGATATCAGCAAGGCATCCGCCTTCTCTTAAACCAAACTCCTCACCTGCATTCACAAGAATGAACGGTACCGGATTTGTTGTGTGAGCTGTGAACGGAGCGCCTGTCTCGTAATCCAGTAACTGCTCAGCGTTACCATGATCCGCACAAATGAACATCACGCCGCCAACCTCTTTGATCGCTTCGACAGCTCTGCCAACGCATGTGTCAACGGCTTCTACTGCTGCGATCGCTGCGGACTCCACGCCTGTGTGACCGACCATATCCGGATTTGCGAAGTTGATGATGATCACGTCGTATTTATCAGAACCGATTGCCTCAACAAGTTTGTCGCAAACCTGCGGAGCACTCATCTCCGGCTGAAGGTCGTATGTTGCAACCTTCGGGGATTTTACGAGGATTCTGTCCTCACCCTCGTTCGGCTCCTCGATACCACCGTTGAAGAAGAATGTTACATGAGCATACTTCTCTGTCTCAGCGATTCTCGCCTGTGTCTTTCCATTTGCAGCAAGGAACTCACCAAATGTATTTGTGATGGACTGTTTCTTAAATGCAACCAGCTTATTGCCGATTGTCTCATCATAATCAGTAAAGCATACGTAAACAAGGCCCTGCTTTTTCTCTCTTGCGAAGCCTGCAAACTCGTCGTCACAGAATGCGCGTGTGATCTCTCTTGCACGGTCCGGACGGAAGTTAAAGAAAATGATGGAATCGTTGTCATTAATGAGACCAACCGGTGCTCCATTCTCAACTACTACTGTCGGCATAACGAACTCGTCAGTTTTTCCGTCATCGTAGGAAGCCTGGATCGCTGCAGTTGCGGACTCATTTGTGTTGCCCTCGCCCAGTGTCAGCGCCTTGTAAGCAAGCTCCACACGATCCCAACGGTTGTCACGGTCCATTGCATAATAACGTCCCATGACAGAAGCGACCTTACCAACACCGATCTCAGCCATCTTTGCCTCTAATTCAGCAACGAAATCTTTACCGGATGCCGGCGGTGTGTCACGACCGTCTAAGAAGCAGTGTACGAACACCTTCTCGAGACCATTTCTCTTTGCCAGCTCTAATAAACCATAAATGTGTGTGTTATGGCTATGAACGCCGCCGTCAGAAACGAGGCCATACATGTGAAGCGCAGAATTGTTCTTCTTGCAGTTTTCAACAGCTGCTAAAAATTCTTCATTCTCAAAGAAATCGCCGTCAGCGATGGATTTTGTGATTCTTGTCAGCTCCTGGTAAACGATGCGGCCTGCGCCCATGTTCAGGTGGCCCACCTCAGAGTTGCCCATCTGACCATCCGGAAGACCAACTGCAAGACCGCTTGCATTACCTTCTACGAACGGGCATTCTGCCATTAACTTGTCCATAACCGGAGTCTTTGCCTCGAATACAGCATTTGCCTCCTCTTTCTTATTCAGACCATATCCATCCAGGATCATTAAAACTACTGGTTTCTTGCTCATTGTTATATTCTCCTTTATTTATGAACTCTGACCGCTGTACAAATGGCAGCACCGGATTTTATTCTCCTCCGTTCTCGTGCACGCCTGTGGCCGAGTCTAAAAATTGCCCTGAAACGGTTCTATTGTATAACATTTCCCATTTTACCGCAAGCCCTACAACGCAAGTATTTGTTATTTTTTTGTCACGCAAAAAGGGATTTCTGCTTCGTTCACAGAAATCCCTCTCCCTTTCATTTTTAAACGCCATCAAAAAACGATACAAAAACGGCATACAGCCACAAAAGCTGTATGCCGTCGTACCACTCAATATTTCGCCGTGTCCTGACGAACGGCTTACTATTTATTCAGGTAATCGATTGCAACCTGTGCAAGTAAGGAAGAACCTCTCCAAAGAAGATCTTCATCAATATCAAATCTGTTATTATGTAACGGCCATGCTGTCTCACCTTCCGGAGTTGTGTCGGAACCGAGCCATACGAAGCAGCCTTCTTTCTCCACGAGATAGTAAGAGAAGTCCTCTGCCGGCATTGCCGGAAGTTCTACATCAACAACACCATCTTCACCAAAGAGGGAAATTGCTGTCTCTTTAATTAAAGCAGCATCCTTCTCATGGTTCATAAGTGCCGGATAACCACGACCGTACTCGATCTCAGCTGTGCAGCCTGTCTGGAGGCAAAGTGCATCGAGAAGTTTTCTCATAGCATCCTCGATCATATCGCGTGTTTCCGGTTTGAATGTACGTACAGTACCGTCGAGGAGACAGTCACCTGCGATAACGTTGTATCTTGTACCTGCGTTAAAGATACCGAATGTAACAACTGCATTATCAAGCGGATCAACTCTACGGCTTACAAATGTCTGTGCATTCATAACGAACTGTGCACCGAGAACAACCGCATCATTTCCCATATGCGGTTTTGCGCCATGTGCGGATTTACCGTGGATCTTGATTGTGAAATGATCAGTAGCTGCCATTAACGGACCAGCCTTGATACCAACTTTACCATGCGGAAGATCCGGCCATACATGGAGACCGTAAACAGCCTGAACATCGTCAAGATGTCCGGACTCTAACATACCCTTGGAACCGCCATACGGAGATAATTCCTCTGCCGGCTGGAAAATTAATTTTACTGTACCATTGATCTGGTCACGGTTCTGGCAAAGAAGCTTTGCTGCACCGATCAGACCTGCTGTGTGAGCATCATGACCACAAGCATGCATACAGCCTTCGTTTCTGGATTTGTACTCTACATCGTTCATCTCCTGAACCTGAAGAGCATCCATGTCAGCACGGATACCAACGACTCCGCCCTCATTTGCGCCCTTGATCACACCGATCACACCGTAACCATTTACGTTCTCGATGATCTCATCAACGCCGGTTTCCTTCAGAAGCTCGATAACTTTCTTGGAAGTTTCTTTCTCGCATCTGGAGTTCTCCGGATACATGTGGAAATGTCTTCTGATTGCAACAAGTTCCGGCATTAAAGCTTTTGCAGATTCAACAATTTTGCTCATAAAATCCTCCTATTTTTATCTGTCCCTTCCCCCGAAAGGACATAATTTAAAACTTATTAAACTGATATTTCGGCTCTCGTCCTTCTAAGACTGCACAAATATCATTGGCTGCTGTCTCACAGCAGCGGATAATGGACTGTTCCGTGTAAGCAGCTGTGTGAGGGGTCAGGATCACATTATCCAGATCATATAACGGGCTGTCAAGCGGAAGCGGCTCTTTCTCTGTCACATCCAGTCCTGCACAGCAGATAACTCCTTCTTTCATTGCCTGAATCAATTCTGCCTCATTGACCACTTCACCGCGGCTGGCATTGATCAAAGAAGCTGTCGGTTTCATCATTTTCAACTGCTTCATGCCTACGCTGTGGTATGTGGACGGAAGAAGCGGAGTATGGATGCTGACAAAATCAGCCTGTTTGAAAATCTCTTCCTGTTCCGGGATCAAAGTGATCAGCTCTCCGATCTGCTCCTGTTTCAGGAACGGGTCATATCCGATTACATTCATTCCAAATCCGTATTTTGCGATATTCGCCAGCAACTGGCCGATTCTTCCACAGCCGAGAAGCCCCAGTGTCTTTCCTTTTAACTCATAAGTGTTGTCCAGACTGAAACGCACCTTATAATTTCCGGCACGGAACTGTCTGTCCACATAGTTAAAACGGCGCGCACATGCCAGCATTAAGAACACTGCCTGCTCAGCAACAGACTGTGCATTCTGGCCCGGAGCATACACGACCGGAATCTTTCTAGCAGTCGCTGCTTCTATATCAATATTGTCAACACCGGCGCCCTGCTTTGCGATAACCTTCAGATTCGGTCCTGCCGCATCCATCATAGCAGCCGTAATCGGCTCTGTACGGCATAAAATCGCTTCAGGCTGTAATTCCTTCAATTCCTCAATATAACCGGCTTCGTCGAAAAAATGGTTCGTCAGTACAGCTCTTCCGCCTGCCGCCTCAAAAATTTTTGTGGCTGCGTCATTGATCTGTACCGTATAAAATACAGTAAATGCCATCGGAAATCGTCCTTCCTGTAAAACAAATTAAAGTTGTTGACGCTTTAATTCGCTAAAATACATCTCAAAAAATCAGGGTGTTGTGGGTGAAATCACCCACAACACCCCTAGAATTTTGGTTTCATTCAGTTTTGATTGAGAATCAAATTACCAAGCGATACCCTGAGCCATCATAGCGTCAGCAACCTTCTGGAAACCAGCAAGGTTAGCACCAGCAACGAGGTTGTAGCCTAAGCCATACTTCTCAGCTGTAGCTGCGGATGTGTCATGGATACCTGTCATGATTCTGTGAAGTTTCTCATCAACTTCTTCAGCTGTCCAGGAGTATCTCATGGAGTTCTGGGACATCTCAAGACCG
Source organism: Lachnospiraceae bacterium (assembly GCA_017482945.1). Classification (GTDB taxonomy): domain Bacteria; phylum Bacillota; class Clostridia; order Lachnospirales; family Lachnospiraceae; genus Pilosibacter. Next base: position 2,586 of record JAFUMF010000038.1, on the reverse strand, counting down.
GATACAAGAACGCCACCAGCGTTAACAGCCTTGGACGGAGCAACTACCATGTTCGGCTGGCTCATTAAGTACTTAAGAGCATCGTTTGTTGTCGGCATGTTAGCAACTTCGATGTAGTACTTTGTACCGTTAGCAACGATCTGCTCAGCTTCGCCCATACGAACGTCGTTCTGCATAGCTGCCGGCATAACGATGTCAACTTTCTGACCGAACGGCTTCTGGCCCGGGAAGAACTCTACGCCAAACTTGTCAGCGTAATCCTGAACGCGGTTACGTCCAGATGCTCTCATCTCAAGCATGTAGTCGATCTTCTCTTTTGTTGTGATACCTTCCGGATCGTAGATGTATCCATCCGGACCGGATAATGTAACAGCTTTAGCACCTAACTCAGCAAGTTTTGTTACGATACCCCAAGCTACGTTACCGAAACCGGATACAGCAACTGTCTTGCCTTCGATAGAGTCGTTTTCATGTTTCATAACTGCTTCTACATAGTATACAGCACCGAAACCTGTAGCTTCCGGACGGATTAAGGAACCACCGAAGGACATACCCTTACCTGTGATAACGCCGTTCTCGAATGCGCCACGAAGTTTTCTGTACTGACCATACATGTAACCGATTTCACGAGCGCCAACACCAAGGTCACCAGCCGGGATATCGATGTCCGGACCGATGTGACGGTATAATTCGTTCATGAAGCTCTGGCAGAATCTCATAACTTCAGCATCGGACTTACCGTTCGGATCGAAGTCGGAACCACCCTTAGCACCACCCATCGGGAGTGTTGTTAAGGAGTTTTTGAATGTCTGCTCGAAGCCTAAGAATTTCATGATGGAAAGAGTTACGTTCGGAGCGAAACGTAAGCCACCCTTGTACGGTCCAATAGCGCCGTTGAACTGTACACGGTAACCACGGTTAACGTGAGCCTGACCATTGTCATCTACCCACGGAACGCGGAACTCGATTGTTCTTTCCGGCTCTACCATTCTCTCAAGAAGAGCAACTTTCTCATACTCCGGATGAGCGTCAACGATCGGTGCTAAAGACTCTAAAACTTCTTCTACAGTCTGAAGGAATTCCGGCTCGTGTGCGTTCTTCTCTCTAACTTCAGCTAAAACTCTCTCAATATACTTGCTCATTTCGCAAATACCTCCTTAAAAAATTGGTTTTTTAACCCCTGTGCTCTCTCGCACCAATAAGAGACTTAAAATACTTTTCGGGTCCTTAATTGAGACTCTTGTGTCTCTAAATTAAGCTTCGATAAAGGAGGTTATTTCGGCGATTTTTTCTCTTTTGTCTGTTTATTTCAAACAAATTATGTAACTTACATTTTTTCGATAGAAAAAACATAAACTCACCGATATCCATACGAAAATCCCTTCCGTTTCCCTATCCGGAAAGGTATCGGTCTGAACCTCTTTTATTTGAGACTCATGTATTTTACGTCTTTTATTTGAGTTCATTTTAGCATAGGCTTTTGACTTTGTCAACATTATGTGGTACGATTCTGGTGGAATACGATTTATCGACATGCTTGTCATTAAAAGACCTGGCCTTGTCTGAAAGGAGATTTTTGCCATCTATGATTACCGTCAGTATTATCAGTCCTCAAAAGTCCATGACCGTCATCAATAAAGCCATCGAAAAGCAGGATTTCGGCTGTATTTTCCATAAATACGTCTATGAACAGCTGGAAGATATCTCTACGATCTATGAACAGTGCAAGGATTTCAGCGATGTTCTTTTTTTCTCCGGAGAACTTGGTTACTCTTATATGCTGACCCATATTGATTCCATTCAGGTCCCGTGTACCTTTATCTCCTACGAGGAAAAAGACCTTTTGTCCATCCTCCTGAATTTCGTTCTCCGTTACCCGGATATCCCGCTTTCCCGGATATACATCGACTTTTTGACTCCGGTCAATGATTTCATGAACTTAAAGAAATATCTGAGTCCGAATCATATGCCGTATTTATTTGAGAATCCGATCTATAACTATGAGACCTTAAAGGAGCGAGCCGAAGAACTGTGGAATGCCGGTAAAATCGATATGATCCTGACCCGTACCACCAGCCAGCTGGAAGTCCTGAATAAGATGAAAATTCCTTATATCCACTTCCTTCCGACGGAGGAAATGGTCCGCGATTCGATCCGAAGTGCCATCGATACGATCCGCCTGAAGCAAAAAAATCAGGCACAGAAGCTTGTGATCCTGCTGCGCCTCGTTTATCCTGAGAACATTTCCTCCCATGATCGTGAGCATTTGGAGATTACCCTCCATAAATATCTGCTGGATTTCCGAAAGGACTACCAGTATGACTTTTCTCTCCATGTAGTTTCCAACCGATTTGAGCTTTCCCTGGACAGTACCCTCTATAAAACCAATTTCGAGCGGATCCAGGATTTGATCGTCTATCTGGACCAGAAAGGCGAGCTGGAATTCCGTATCGGCGCCGGTTTTGGAAAAACGTTAAGCGAAAGTCACTACCTGGCAGAGCAGGCATTGCAGGAAGCCTTAAAATATGGAAAGAATGACGGCTTTATCATTCACGGAGATGATCAGTCTCTGACTGGACCGCTTTC
>JAFUMF010000037.1 GCA_017482945.1 Lachnospiraceae bacterium | reverse complement strand
TGATTTAGTAATCTTAGGCTCTGGTCCGGCTGGACTGGGAGCTGCGATATATGCTCAGAGAGCAGAGTTAAAGACTCTGGTGATTGAAAAAGAAATGGTCAGCGGCGGACAGGTGCTGACCACTTACGAAGTAGACAACTATGCGGGACTTCCGGGAATCGGCGGTTTCGATATGGGAATGAAATTCAGAGAGCACGCGGACAAGCTAGGCGCGGAATTTGCGGAAGACACAGTGATTCGTGTGGAGGAAGCAGAGGATGGAAGTGGCTTAAAGAAGATCGTTGGTGAGAATGAAACATACCTGACAAAGACAGTTATTATCGCGACCGGCGCTCACCACAGAAAGTTAGAAGTACCGGGCGAGGAAGAGATGGCAGGAATGGGAATTTCTTACTGTGCGACTTGTGACGGTGCTTTCTTCAAGAATAAGAAAACAGCAGTAGTAGGCGGTGGAGATGTTGCAATCGAAGATGCGATCTTCCTTGCGAGAATCTGTGAAAAGGTTTACCTGATTCACCGCAGAGATGAGCTCCGTGGTGCCAAGAGCCTTCAGAAAAAGCTGATGGAGATGGAGAATGTGGAGATTATCTGGGATACTGTTGTGGATCAGATCAATGGTTCTATGAAAGTCGAGTCTCTTAGCCTTTCTAATAAGAAGACCGGCGAAAAAACAGACATTGCCGTGGACGGTGTGTTCATTGCAGTCGGTATCACACCAAATACAGAGGTTTTCGAAGGACTTCTTGAGATGGATAACGGCGGTTACATCGTGGCTGGCGAGGACGGAAAAACTTCTGTTCCGGGAATTTTCGTGGCAGGTGATGCGAGAACCAAGCAGCTCCGCCAGATCATTACCGCGGTGGCAGATGGAGCAAACTGTGTAAGTAGTGTGGAGAAGTATCTTAACGAACAGTAAGAAAAGGGGAATGATACAAATGAATTTTGCAAAGAAGGTACTTGTAGCAGGTTGTCTGTTTGCAATGTTATCGACTCCGCTCGTATCCTACGCGACTCCGGCCCAGACAAGCCCGAGAGAAGTGCCGGTGGTGACGGTAACAGCCTCCAAGTATTCCAACGTAGCAATTTCAAAGGTTACAAATTACGTAAATGTGCGTACAGAAGCCAACACAAGCAGTGAGATTGTTGGTAAGATTTATAACAACTGTGCCGCAACGATCTTAGCGACCGTTGATGGCGAAGGCGGTAAATGGTACAAGATTCAGTCTGGTACTGTTACCGGCTACATAAAAGCCCAGTACTTCGTTACAGGAGCTGCGGCTGAAAAAATCGCAAAGGAAATCGGTACGGTCTACATCACAGTCAATGCGACAACGCTGAGACTTCGTGAGGAGCCTAGTACAGACAGCCGTACTCTGACGCTTCTTTCTGAGGAAGCTGAGTACATTGAAATCGGCGAAGAAGGCGATTTCGTGAAGATTCAGGTCGATGCATCCTTAAGTGGTTATGTACATAAAGATTATGTGAAAGAACGCGTGGAAATTTCCAGTGCTGTGAGTCTTGCAGAAGAACAGCAGCAGAAGGATGAGGCCGAGCGTTTAAGACAGGAAGCTGAAGATGCCATCGCAAAGATGAACCAGATCAAGGCAGAAGTTGAGGCAGGTTTGACTGCAGCTCCGGCGGATCAGGAAAATCAGGGAACAACAGAAGCTCCGGCTGAGCAGACAGCTCCGGGCGCGGAGACAGTGGCTCCTGCAGACCCGAATGCCTCTGTAGCGACTGAGGCACCGACTGGTACGGTGGGCGAGAGTGTGAATGGTGTTCCGGTGACAAGAGAACCGATCGGAATCATCGTTGCGAACCCGAACGAAGCATCTACAGAGAATGTAACGACAACCGCTCCGGAGACAAGTGAGCCGGCCAAGGCTGAGACAAGCCAGCCGACAGAAACAACACCTCCGACCGCGACTGGAAATACAGGAACTTCCGGCCAGACAACAGGACCTGGAACAGTTTCTGTTGCGGGACCTGGAATTACAGCAGGACCGGGCAGTGTGACAGGACCAGGTGCGACAACAACACAGCCGACTCAGACACCGGCTGCGACAACAAGCTCTGATCTTACTTCAGCAACAAGAACCGCGATCGTAGCTTATGCAAAACAGTTCCTCGGAAATCCGTATGTATATGGCGGTACAAGCCTTACAAATGGTGCGGACTGCTCCGGTTTCACAATGAGAATTTTTGAACATTTTGGAATCGATACAGGACGTTCTTCCAGAGATCAGGCTGCAAAGGGTACAGAAATCTCCATCGATGCGATCCAGCCGGGAGATCTGCTGTTCTACGCAAGCGGTGATTATATCAATCACGTGGCTCTTTACATTGGCGGCGGCCAGGTTATTCACGCAAGTAACTCAAAGACAGGAATTATTACGTCAACAGCTTACTACAGAACACCGTACAAGGCTGTCACATTCCTGAATTAAATATATGGAGGGTATAGCAGTATGAACGAAATTGGAACATTTGACATCCTGGGACCAAATATGATCGGTCCGTCCAGTTCTCACACAGCAGGTGCTTTGAGAATTGCATTTATCGCAGGAAAAATGGTTAGCAAACCGGTTTCTGTAAAATACGTGCTCTATGGATCTTTTGCACGTACTTACCATGGCCATGGTACAGACCGCGCTTTAGTGGCAGGTATCTTAGGCTACCAGACAGATGATGAGAGAATCCGCGACTCCTTCGAGCATGCAAAGGCAGCAGGTGTGGATTTTGAATTCATCGAGAACTTCACAGAGACAGAGGTTTATCCGAATACTGTAGACGTTTATGTGACAGACGAAAACGGAAACGAAGTATCTCTCCGCGGCGAGTCCATCGGAGGCGGTAACGCTGTTATTACAAAATTAAATGGCGTGGACGTAGAACTGACAGGTAACTACAACACATTGGTTATTGAGCAGATCGATAAGAAGGGTGTTATGGCATTCCTGACAACTGTTTTAAGTGCCAACGATATCAACATCGGTACAGTACGTCTGTTCCGTGAAGGAAAAGGCAAGAAGGCAACAACAATCATCGAAGTTGACTCTGAAATTCCGGCACAGGTAACAGCTGCGCTCTACAGCATGGATGCTGTTAAGAACGTAATCATCGTACCGAGAATCAAAATGGACTAATAGGGGGATCGGAAATGAATTTTATTAATGGTGCACAGCTTTTAGATTATTGTGAAAAAGAAAATAAAAAGATTTCCGAGGCCATGTTCGAGCGTGAGGTAACTCATCTTGAGGCAGACCCGGAAAGAACCATGGAGAAAATGAGAAAAGCTTATTCCATCATGAAGGGTTCCGTTAAGAAACCGATGGAAGAAGATATTGTCAGCATGGGCGGCATGATCGGTGGTGAGAGCAAGAAGCTCCACACAATGAGAAATGAAGGAAAGAACATCTGTGGTACTGTTGTTTCCAAGGCAATCGCATACGCAGTGGGCGTTCTGGAAGTAAATGCTTCCATGGGTCTCATCGTTGCAGCTCCGACTGCCGGTTCCTCAGGCGTTATCCCGGGCGTACTCTGTACAATTCAGGAAGAGTTCGGCTTCAGCGATGACGAAATCGTTCAGGCATTATTCAATGCAGCTGGTATCGGTTACTTAATTACAAGAAATGCGACAACAGCAGGAGCAGAAGGCGGATGTCAGGCTGAGGTTGGTTCCGCAAGTGCGATGGCTGCATCTGCAGTGGTTGAGCTTATGGGCGGTACACCAAGACAGTGTTTGGACGCTGCATCCTTTGCAATCGTAAATATCCTTGGTCTTGTATGTGACCCGATCGGCGGCCTCGTAGAGAATCCGTGCCAGAACAGAAACGCAATGGGCGCATCCAACGCGCTGATCGCTGCTGAGTTATCCCTGGCAGGAATCAAGAGCATCACTCCGATCGATGAAACGATCGAAGTTATGTACGCAGTTGGTAAGTCCATCCCGTCCGAGCTTCGTGAGACATCTATGGGTGGTCTTGCAGTTGCAAAGAGCGCATGTGAGACATGTAAGGCATGTGCGGAGAGACGCAATAAAAAATAAGAAAACGCGAAAAGCATAAAAGTATCAAAGTATCAAAGAGGGCCCTCGACTGTCAGAGGGTCCTTTTTTCGCATCAAAAATTGTCAGATTAAACTGTCAGTCCATAGACAAACATGCGGAAAACATGGTAAAATATACCTTTTATGTAAATTTATTCCATATTGAATCATTTTTACAATCAATGTCGCTCGGAAACTCTAGTAAAATGTGTGAATACGAAATTGATTCAACAGGTGGTGAGAATCCGAATGCCAATGCCAAAAGCGCATGATGCGCGCAAAAATATGATTGGGCTGAAACTGAAAGCACTGCGAGAAGCCCGTGGTTTGTCTCAGCGTGAACTGGCGAAGCAGTTTCAGTTGATTGGCTGCGATATTGACCAGAATGTGATTACCAGAACAGAACGCGGAGAACGGAAGGTAAATGACAGGGAAATCTGGGCAATTACCATCGTATTCGGGATCACGAGTGCGGATCTGTTTGAAAAGAATGAGTTGGATCCGGTATT
>JAFUMF010000036.1 GCA_017482945.1 Lachnospiraceae bacterium | reverse complement strand
GGTTTTCTCGCACCGTAGTTGTAGGCGATGATCGGAACGGTACCATTGTTTAAACCGAATACCGGCATAAATACAAAGCTCTGGAGCTTGAAGTATACACCGAATACGGCTGTTGCAGTAGAAGTAAATCCGATGAGGATCTTGTTCATTCCGAATGTCATTACACTACCGATGGAAGCCATGATGATGGACGGGATACCAACGGAGTAGATATGTCCGATGATACTTTTATCCGGTCGGAATCCTTTGAAGGAAACTTTAATATCTGTGTTCTTCGCACGGTTTAAGAAGAAGCCGATGATGCAGGCAACGATCTGACCTGCAACGGTAGCAACTGCCGCGCCGGCTACGCCCATTTTCGGAACACCGAAGAGACCGAAAATAAAGATCGGGTCCAGGACGATATTGATGATGGCACCGACTCCCTGGATGATCATGGAATAGAAGGTCTTGCCTGTGGACTGCATGAGTCGTTCAAAAGCAACCTGGCCAAAGACGCCCATGGAGAAAACGGTACAGATTCTTAAATAAGAAGTTCCGTATTCTACGATATCCGGAATATCCGTCTGCATGCGGAAGAAGGTCTCGGAAAAGAAGAAACCGAAAATCGCGAATACAATGTAGCTGCATGCTGCAAGGAACAGTGCGTGGGTCGCGATCTGGTTAGCGCGTTCATGATTTTTTTCACCGAGGCTTCTGGAAAGGTTTGCGTTGATACCAACGCCGGTACCGGTAGCCACGGCAATCATCAGGTTCTGTGCCGGGAATGCCAGGGAAACGGCAGTCAGGGCGTTTTCGCTGAGCTGGGCAACGAACATACTGTCAACGATGTTGTAGAGTGCCTGTACCAGCATGGAGACAATCATCGGAACAGACATGGTGATGATCAGTTTATTGATGGGCATGACGCCCATTTTGTTTTCTGTTTGCATATAGGGCTCCTTTCATTTTTTATAAGGCCCATCGATAGAGATGGGGCATAAAAAGAGACCAGCTTAACTGGTCACCGTATGAATTATAAAGCATGCTTCGTCAGAAGTCAACAGAATCCCTCGTTTGATTTGACAAAAGGCATGTCCTGGCTTATGATGGAAATAATGAAGGAATAAAAGGAGAGATACTGCGATGATTCAGGATATTGGACCACATAGATTTGATCTTACATACGGCCAGCCGGAGGCTCAGGATGAAGATTTCATGTTGTATATGAAGAGCAACCAGACCTTGCTCAAAAAGACAGAGGATGGCAATTATGAAATTCCGCGTTTTGGGGATTTCCCGAACGAGAAGGCAAGACTGAAAATGAAAGCCTATTATCTGTTTTCCATCGATAATATGAAATATTATTATGTGAAGGAAATGATTCAGGGCGAGGAGAATGGGTACGAGTTCTGTAAGACTACGGTATTCCGCACCATGACACCTCTTTATCAGGCGTTTGCAGGAATCACAGCCACACAGATCCATCGCTGGAAAGAAAGCAGACAGTTCTGCGGTAGATGCGGACATCCGACGGAGGATTCTAAGAAAGAGAGAGCCCTTGTCTGCCCGCACTGTGGTCAGGTGGAGTATCCGAAGATTTCACCGGCGATCATTGTTGGAATCACAAACGGAGATAAGATCGTAATGTCCAGATACCGTGTCAGCAGCAATCCGTACCGAGGTTATGCGTTGATCGCGGGATTCGTTGAAATCGGTGAGTCCTTTGAGGATACCGTTCGCCGTGAGGTCATGGAAGAGGTTGGATTGAAAGTAAAGAACATCCGCTATTACAAGAGTCAGCCATGGGCATTTTCCGATACAGAGATGATTGGATTTTTTGCCGAGCTGGATGGAGACGACACGATCAAGCTTGAGGAGGATGAACTTTCGGAGGCAGGCTGGTATACGAGGGAGGAAATTCCGGACGAGACCATTATGAACAGCATCGGCAGTGAACTAAAGATGGTGTTCAAGTATGGAAGTCTTGAGAATTTCTACGCAGCGACCGGACTGAAGCCGGCGGAGTAAGTGTTAGAACATTCGAAATTTCTATATACAAAAAATAAGTCGGCCATATACCGGAAAAGTAAAATGCGGTATCTGGACGACTTGTTTTTTGTATAAATTCCGGCCAGCGTCACAATTTTACGCTGTGATCCGGTGGAATTTTCTGCAGAAATCCAAAAATTCCTTTAGAGTCTCGGACGCGTCGGCATAGTTGTAGCCGAAACCAATAACGCGCTTCGGAATCGGAAGTTCCAGAGGAATCTCAATGAGTGTTCCGTTGCGCAGCTCGTCAGCAACGAACTCCTTGACCACACAGGAGATGCCGAGACCGATCTTTGCAAATTCAATACCAAGAGTCATGTCGGTTACTTCCAGAAGCTGGTTTACCTCCAGCTGGTTGTCGGCCAGATAGGAATCCACGTGCTTACGGCTCATGTTGCTGCGGTCTAAAAGAATGATATTTCCGGTCTGGAAGATGTCCGGATTTTCACCTTCGCGGAGTCGGAGATTGTCCAGATAGGCCGGAGTGCATACGAAGACATCACTGATCTCCATCAGCGGTGTGAATGTAAGTCCTTTTCTGTTTTTCGGTTCAGCCACCAGGCCGAGGTCGATCTTCTTAGCATCCAGCATCTCAAGCGTGTGGCTGGTGGCCTGGCTTTCGATGGAGATGTTGACATGTGGATATTTCTCTACAAATCCTTTCAAATATGGAAGTAACACATATTTGCAGAGCGTGTTGCTGACGCCGATTTTTAAATGACCAATGTGAAAATCATGGATCCGCTTTAATTCACGCTCTCCTCGGGCAATGGACTCGAAGGCGGAGCCAATGTGCTGGTAGAGGACTGCGCCCTCCTTTGTCAGCTGGACACCGCGGGAGTTGCGGAGGAATAACTTTGTGTTTAGACTTTCTTCCAATTTGCTGATTGCCTTACTGATCGCCGGCTGGCTGATGTATAATTCTTTGGCGGCACGTGAGATGTTTCCGCAGCGTGCGACCTCGTAAAAGATACGATACTGGGAAAGATGCTGCTCCATATTTATAACCTCTCTTCATACTTATTATTCGTAATATGTATTTCTATTATAGTTATTCTTATGATAGAATGTCAATAACGATAGATAAGAAAATATGAAAGGCAATCGAGTTCGGAACAGTCTTTCGAAATTAAGATATGAGAGGAGAGTTTCCATATGGGAATGACGATGACACAGAAAATCCTGGCAGCGCATGCAGGACTTGATAAAGTAGAAGCAGGACAGTTAATTGAAGCAAATCTGGACATGGTATTAGGCAATGATATCACATCTCCGGTTGCGATCAATGAGATGAAAAAAATGAACGAGCAGAGCGTATTTGACAAAGAGAAGATCGCTCTTGTTATGGACCATTTTATTCCGAATAAAGATATTAAATCCGCAGAAAACTGCAAATGCTGCCGTGATTTCGCAAATGAGCATGAGATCGTGAACTACTTCGATGTTGGTTCCATGGGTATTGAGCATGCGCTGCTTCCGGAAAAAGGACTTGTGGTAGCAGGTGACGCAGTGATCGGTGCTGACTCTCACACATGTACATACGGTGCTCTTGGTGCGTTCTCCACTGGTGTCGGAAGTACTGATATGGCAGCCGGCATGGTGACAGGAAAAGCATGGTTCAAGGTTCCATCTGCATTAAAATTCATTCTTACAGGCAAACCGAACAAATGGATCAGCGGTAAAGACATTATTCTCCACATCATCGGCATGATCGGTGTTGACGGTGCACTCTACAAATCCATGGAATTCGTTGGCTACGGCATTGCGCATCTTTCTATGGACGACCGCTTTACGATCTGCAACATGGCAATCGAGGCAGGCGGAAAGAATGGTATCTTCCCGGTTGACGAAAAAACAATCGAATACATCAAAGAACACAGCAATAAACCATATACCGTATATGAAGCAGACGAAGACGCAGAGTACGATGCAGTTTACACCATCGACCTGTCCACATTAAAATCCACTGTTTCCTTCCCACATCTTCCGGAGAATACAAAGGAAATCGGCACCTTCGACGATGTGAAGATCGATCAGGTAGTCATCGGTTCCTGTACAAACGGACGTCTTCAGGATATGCGCGAGGCAGCAGCAATTCTGAAAGGCCAGAAAGTGGCAAAGAATGTTCGCTGCATCATTATCCCGGCAACACAGGCCATCTACTTACAGTCCATGCGCGAAGGTCTCCTTGAGATTTTCATCGAGGCAGGCGCTATCGTCAGCACACCGACCTGTGGTCCGTGCCTTGGCGGTTACATGGGCATCCTGGCAGCAGGCGAGAGATGTGTTTCCACAACAAACCGTAACTTCGTAGGACGTATGGGCCATGTGGATTCTGAGGTATATCTTGCAAGCCCGGCAGTGGCAGCTGCAAGTGCGATTACAGGAAAGATTTCCGGACCGTCTGAAATCGGCATGTAATACGCGGACAATACGAAGATGTGATGACAACTGACCGGATCCGGCAGTTGCCTGAAATAGAGGAGGATACAAGTTATGCAGGCAAAAGGCAGAGTATTTAAATATGGAGACAATGTGGATACAGACGTAATCATCCCGGCACGTTATCTGAATATGACTAAGGGTGAGGAACTGGCAAAGCATTGCATGGAAGATATTGATAAAGAGTTCGTGAACAAAGTACAGCAGGGCGATATCATCGTTGCTCAGAAGAACTTCGGCTGCGGTTCCTCAAGAGAACATGCGCCGCTTGTAATCAAATGTGCAGGTGTCAGCTGCGTGATTGCTGAGACATTTGCAAGAATTTTCTACCGCAACGCCATCAACATCGGACTTCCGATCATCGAATGTGCGGAGGCATCCAAAGCGATTGAGGCCGGTGACGAGGTAGAAATCGATTTCGACAGCGGTATGATCCACAATATTACAAAGGATGAGACCTACAAAGGTCAGGCATTCCCGCCGTTCATGCAGAAGATTATTTCCGCAGGCGGACTGGTAAATTATATCAACGAAAAATAAAGAAGAGAATTAGGAAAGCCATCCGTGCAGATAAAGTCTTGCGCGGATGGCTTTGTTGTTAGGGGGGGCCTCCTGGGGAGGCTGTATTATATGAGGTGTCACTTGTAAGCAATTGAGTATTACCGATCTACTTTGTTTCAAGAAGCTCTGCGACAGAGCGGAGCACAGCAAGATGAGTCTCCAGACTCAGATTATCGACCGTGTCTGCATTTTCCTTTGTGCAGCCATCAACGCCGCCTGCCAGAACGACACGATGAAGAAGTTCTGTTTCCTCAGCTGCAGTCGGAAGAAGAGCTTTTCCAGTCTCTCGGGAAAGAATCGCTGCGATTCCCCATCCCCACCAGTTGGAAACACCGCTGGCAAGTGTGATATCTGCGCAGTCCTCGCTGCAGATCAGTTCACCGCAGGGAACATGTCCTACCACTTCATCATGGAAGGTACCCATGCCCATTTCATTTCCACCGTCACCGATGCAAATGGTCACAGCGCCGAACGCTTTCGCCTCGCATAAAAGAAGCGCAGAGTCGGTGAGCATATCGTCAATAAACTCGCCGCGCATGTTATGGTAATGACCATCAGAACCTTTGCCTGGGCGTTCTAAGCTAATGAAATGAGTCGGTTCGAATGTGCGGACACAGGTCTTGATGAATTCAACTGTATGTTCTTCCGGCAGAAGTGCGACTTTCGCCTTCGGAGCGCGGTAGCAAAGCGCCTCCTCTAAAAGGTGGAAAGATGCCTTGTCTGTCACGACGAGAACTTCAGCACCGACTTCTGTCAGCGCATAAGCAAGATTGGCTGTTCCGGACGGACCGTCAGTCTCACCGATAAAAGTTCCATCTGCCATTCTTACCGGGAAACCGGTGAGAAGAATGACCTTTTTTGCATGTTTCAGCGTCTCGGCAGCTTCTGTGATCGGATTTGCCGGGAGCGAACCGAGAAGTCCGCGGCATCCCAGATCCTGTTTCATAATTTCATCTAATTTTGTAAAAAAAGTCATGTTCGTAATCCCCCAAGGAAACTGTGTGCTAGGGTCTTAAAATAAAAAAAGACCCACTAATCCCGTAAAAGATTCATGGCTCTTATCTAAGAAGGGAGCATCCGGGCAGGAGTCCCATTAAATAAAAGAATCGTTTTCATTCTGGATTTATCATAATAAAAACTCAGCATTCTGTCAATGTGGATTTGCGAAAAAGATGGAAAGAAATGCTTGCGACTGGTATAATAGAATAGATGGCGGTCCGAAGGATTCAGGGCCGCGATCAGGGGAATGGGTAGAATGAGAAAAAGGAGAACAGAGACGATGTACGAAAAGAATACGATTCTGGTGGTCGGCCAGGCGAAGCCGAGCCGTGAGGACGCAATCTACAACCTCCATGGTGAGTTTTATATCAGTCTTGTATTGGATAGAGAAAGCGGAGAGATCCTGGACATGGACTGCAACACGATTCTTGAGGTGACGAAGAATTTTGTGGCTTCCATGCTGATTGGAAAAAGCTTAAAAGATGATGTGCAGGTACTGGAGAAGGAAATCAAAGAGCGTTACTTTGCACTGACCCAGAAGCCGTTAATTGCATGCATCAAAGATGCCCACAACCGTTATATGATGGTGACTGGGCAGAAATAGAAAGTAATTCACGTCCGGGGGAATCGCCACATATCTTATAACAAATCAGTTTAGTTTTGAGGTGGTCCATGATCCCCAAACTGGAAGTCAAGGACCTGAATTATTCCTACCATTCGATGGAGGGGGAGACTCAGGCACTTTCCAATATATCGTTTGCAGTAAATCCCGGCGAATTTCTTGCGATCGTAGGGCCGTCCGGCTGCGGAAAGTCCACGCTGCTTTCGCTGATCTGCGGTCTGCTTGCTCCGGAGTCTGGAACGATCCTGTTAGACGGAACCATGATTCCACAGGGCGACACCCGCATCGGCTACATGCTTCAGAAAGACCATCTGTTTGAATGGCGGACGATTTTTTCCAACGCCTGTCTGGGGCTCGAAATACAGAAAAAGCTAAATGATGAGAGTAAGAGCCGGGTGAAGCAACTTATGGCCGCCTATGGTCTTGAGGCCTTTCAAGATGCACGGCCATCGGAACTTTCCGGTGGCATGAGGCAACGGGCGGCATTGATCCGCACGCTGGCGCTGGAGCCGGATCTTTTGCTTCTTGACGAACCGTTTTCAGCCTTAGACTATCAGACAAGACTCGCAGTCTGCGACGACATCAGCACGATTATACGAAAACAGAACAAGACGGCGGTCCTCATCACCCACGACCTTTCAGAGGCCGTGAGCGTGGCTGACAGGATCATCATTCTGACAAAACGGCCCGGCCGAATCAAAGATACAATGACCATAAAATTTCCGGACAATGCGATGAGTCCGCTCATGCGGCGCAATTGTCCGGAATTTTCTTCTTATTTTAATGAAGTTTGGAGTATTTTGAGGGACTAAGAGTTGAAAACGGTTCCACGGAACGATGATTCTTTCAATACATGGAGGTATTTCATGCGAGAAAATGAGACTCTGGCCCAGCAGGAATATGTTGCAAAGCAGGTCCGCCGCCGTAACATGGTCACCGCGGCCCGGATCTTGCTGTTGGTTGTAATTCTGGTGCTCTGGGAAGTCAGCGCCAGAACCGGTCTGATCAATGATTTTATTTTTAGTTCGCCGTCACGGATGATGATCTGCTTCTTATCGATGGTGACAGACCGGAGTATTTTCTACCATATGGGAATTACGATACTGGAGACATTGGTGAGCTTTGCGCTGGTAATCATAACCGGAATCACCGGCGCAGTACTTTTGTGGTCCAGCAAGAGCCTTTCGGAGGTTCTGGATCCATACCTGGTGATGTTGAACAGCCTTCCGAAGTCAGCGCTGGCACCGATCCTCATTGTATGGCTGGGGGCCAATATGAAGACGATCATTGTGGCAGCCATTTCGGTGGCGGTGTTCGGCTCGATCCTCACCCTGCACAACGGCTTCATGAGCATGGATCCGGACCAGGTGAAATTGATTTACTCCCTTGGTGGGAAGCGGAAAGACGTACTTGTTAAGGTGCTCTTGCCGGGCTCAATTCCGTTGATCGTGAGTAATATGAAGGTCAATGTGGGGCTTTGTCTGGTGGGAGTGATTATTGGAGAATTCCTGGCGGCGCGGGCCGGACTGGGATACCTGATCATCTATGGAAGCCAGGTATTTAAGCTGGATCTGGTGCTGATGTCTATCGTGATTTTATGCATATTGTCAGCCGTGATGTATCAGGGGATTGCGGTAGTGGAGAAAAGAACACGGAGATAAAGAAAATGCTCTGTGGAGATGCACATGCCGCGCGGCAGCCTGGGCAGCCGCGCGGCAGCGCGAGAATGTGCCAAGACACATTCTTGATTCTTATTCAATATAAACAATTTTAGAAAGGTCCGGCTCGTGAGGAGTTCCTTCTGGATTTGTCGGATAACCTACTAACAGAGCGACTCCGAATTCATATCCTTCAGGGATAAGCTGTTCCTTGAATTTTAAACCTGCTTCGTCATTGATGATGACACCTGCCATTCCGCAAATGACATTGCCGAGACCTAAGGAACTTGCAGCTAAAGCCATATTTTCCGATACAATGCCGCAGTCCATATCTTTTCCCGGAAGCTTTGCGATTACGAACATGCACGGTGCATTGTAGAATACTTTGCCGCCTCTGCTCATCATTCTGTCATAGGCAGAACGATCTTCTTGCGCCGCAAGTTTTTCCATCAGTGCGGAATCCATTTCATCGATGGTTGCTTTATTCTGTAATACTATAATTTTCCATGGCTGCTGATTAAGACCGCTCGGAGATTGAACAGCCGCTAATGCGATTGCTTCGATTTTTTCTCTCTCGACAGCTTCGCCAGTATAACTGCGGCAAGAATAGCGGTTTTTAATTGTCTTTAAGGTTTCGTTCATAAAAAGAAACTCCTTTCTTCTACAAAATATCTATCTTTATTCTAATGCTTGGTAGACTTGTTAGCAACTGTTTCATCAAATACTTTTAGAAAAAATGACAACCAATATTAAGTCTTTCCGGCAAACATATCCTGAACATTATCCAGAATCCCTTCTAATATCATTTCTGTTGCGGATTCCTTCACTTTCAGCAGATTGAGCACAGCACTCTTAGTAGTGGAATCGGCTTTTCGATACAATTGAACAAGCTTTTTCTCCTCAGCAGTGACCATGTAACTGGATTTTGAGCTGCTTGAGGAAGTTGTTTTTTTGGAGGAGCTGCCCTTCGCCGCGTTGATCAGGGAGGCCTGGGTGACACCTGTGATTTTCGCGATTTGTTTGAGCTGCTCCTGTGTCAGATCCTTTTTTCCGCGCTCTGCCAGGCTGATATCCGATGCAGAAAGCCCGGAAATCCGGCGTGCAAGCTGTTCTTGTGTCAGACCCGCGTTGACGCGTGCCTCTTTGATCAGTGTGCCAACTTTTTTCGATGCCATAATGTTACCTCCGTATTTCTTTTTATAATTTCCTATATCTTAGCGGCCGCTGCTATATGGTCGCTGAATTCATTGCTGATTTTGAAGTTAATTGCAGATGTTGCTGCAAATGTCATCTGTCATGGCGTGGCGGAACATTGTGGTCATCCAATCCAGAGATTGCTCCATACCATTCATGGCCCATTGTCTGGTAACAAAAACTGCTCCACGACAGTATACTTCAAGGCAATATTCTTCTTCGAGGGTCATATCAGTTCCTTTATTTTGGATAAATAAAGCCTTGTAAGTATCATATACTCGGTTATAGTGGTGATGTTCCAGCGAATTTTGTCCATTATATCGGTAGGCTTGAGTATAAAAGTGCCGATTAGCTTTCAGCGCACCGAGGAATGCGATAACCCGCTCCTCCCAGGAAGCATAATCATTATCATTTATGAATGTGCGGTCAAACAGACAATCAAAAATCCAGTTAACAAGATCATATTTGTCTTTAAAATGATGATAGAATGTGGCACGCGAAAGCATAGCATCATCACATATTTCACCGATGGTTAGTTTGGACAACGGCTTTTGAGCTACAAGTTTTTCCAGAGATTGGGCAAGTCTTACTTTATTTCGATTCATGGCAATACCTTAAGTTTACATTTTAGGCCAAATGTAAACTTATATACATTTTGATAGATTTGTTTGTAGTTTCAGAAAATGGAGATTGGTATAATTTCCATATAGATAATTATACCATTAAAGGAGGTTTTTTCAATATGAACAGATTAGAAGGAAAAGTTGCAATTGTTACAGGTTCCGGCGTTGGTATGGGTAAAGCGACTGCGATTATGTTTGCAAAAGAGGGAGCGAAAGTTGCAGTTACTTGTCGTACAGAAAAAGTAGGTCAGGCAGTTGCCGATGAAATCAATGCTGCTGGCGGCGAAGCATATTACTTCCCGTTGGACGTTTCCAACGAAAAGAATTGTGCAGATGTTGTAAATGCAGTTGTAGAGAAATGGGGCAAGCTTGATATTCTTGTAAATAATGCTGGAATTACAGGTGTAGATAAACCAACACATGAGCTTTCAGAGGCGGAATTGGATCAGGTGTTAAATATCGATTTGAAAGGCGTATTCTTCATGACCAAACATGCGATTCCGCATATGAAGAACAATGGAAAAGGTTCTATCATCAATTTCTCATCCATCTATGGTCTTGTCGGAGCACGTGAACTTACTGCGTACCATGCAGCAAAGGGTGCAGTAACATGCATGACAAAACAGGATGCGATTACATATGGTCCGGATCATATTCGCGTAAACTCTGTACATCCAGGTACAATTTTAACACCGTTGGTGCAGTCTCTGATTGATCAGGATCCAGAATATGAGGCAAAGCAGTTAAAGTTACATCCGCTTGGATATCTTGGTCAGCCGGATGATGTTGCATATGCAGTTCTGTTCCTGGCATCCGATGAAGCAAGATTTGTAACAGGTGCCGAGATTGTAATTGATGGTGGTTATACTGCACAGTAAATATTAATATGAAGTGTTAAGGCTGAACATTGCATGCTGAATGTGATGTTCAGCTATTTTTATATTCTTTCTGATATGGTACAATGGTTTTATAACAGTCATGATCAGCGAAAATGAAGACTGACGAAGTTTAGCGACCTATAAACATATGTAAAAGATAATAAAGAAATCAATTAGGAGGTATTTTATGATTTATCGTGATTTTCAGGACAAGAAATTATCCCTGCTCGGCTTTGGTACCATGCGTTTGCCGATGAACGGCGATGTGATCGATGATGCGCAGGTAAAAGAAATGGTAGCATATGCGCTGGAGCATGGTGTGAACTATTTTGATACTGCGTATCCGTACCACAACGGAGAGTCGGAGCGTGCGATCGGCCGTGCGCTTGCGGAGCATCCGAGAGACAGTTTCTATCTTGCCACCAAGTATCCGGGACATCAGCTCAGCAGTATCGGATACAATCCGGCGGAAATCTTTGAGGAACAGCTCCAAAAATGCGGCGTGGACTATTTTGATGTCTACTTATTACATAATGTCAATGAGAATTCGATTCGCAACTACAAGGATCCGCAGTGGAAGATGGTGGAGTATTTTAGG
>JAFUMF010000003.1 GCA_017482945.1 Lachnospiraceae bacterium | reverse complement strand
TCGATTCCGGTTCTGGGCATTATAACTGAATAAGTTATATGGGATATTAGCTCAGTCGGTAGAGCACTTGACTTTTAATCAAGTTGTCCGGGGTTCGAATCCCCGATGTCTCATGGAAAGCGAAGAATTTTGTGAAAACAAGTTCTTCGCTTTTTTTATTGCTGATTGCTGAAGAAATGGAATTTTACTGTGAATGGAAAAAGAAGCTGTATTCTTATATAAAAAGTGAAGTGAACGTTAAATTAGATCAATTGCTTGATGGTTGAATTGTGTAAATAATAGGATGAAAAATAAATGCTTTGTTGAAAATAACAGGTCAGTATGTTAAAATAAAGACAGAAATTTTATATTTTCAGAATCGCTATTTATTCAGAAAATAAAATGAAAATGGTGAGAGGAGTATGTATATGGGATATCAGGAAATGTACAAACAGAAACTTGTGACAGCAGAAGAAGCTGTTAAAGTTGTAAAATCAGGTCAGTGGGTTGACTATGGATTCTGCGCAAACCATCCGGTTGCACTGGATAAGGCTCTTGCAGCAAGAATGGAGGCTGAGCCGGATTTAACACATTTAAATTTCCGTGGAGGTATTGCTCTTTGGGTACCGGCAGTAACACAGGTTACTGATGCTGAAAATCGTTTAAATTGGAACTCTTGGCATACATCCGGCATCGAGCGTAAGCTTGTAGATAAAGGATATGGCTACTATAATGTTCTTCGTTATTCTGAGATGCCGAGATATTATCGTGAAAACATCAAACATCTTGATGTTCTTATGATCCAGGTTGCTCCGATGGATAATCATGGTTACTTTAACTTTGGTTTAAATGCGTCCCAGCTTGCGGCTGCTTGTGAGTGTGCAGATACAATTATCGTAGAAGTGAACCAGAATATGCCGGTTTGCTTCGGTGGTCATGAAGTAAGTATCCACATTGATCAGGTCGATATGATCGTTGAAGGTGAAAATCCGCCGGTAGCTGAGATGGGTGCTGGTAAGATTTCTGAAATCGATGAGGCAGTTGCGAAATTAATCGTTCCGGAGATTCCGGATAAAGCTTGCTTACAGCTTGGTATCGGTGGTATGCCGAACGCAGTTGGCAGCTTAATTGCTCAGAGTGATCTGAAAGATTTAGGTGTTCATACAGAGATGTATGTTGACGCTTTCGTTGATATTGCAAATGCTGGTAAGATCAATGGTCTTTACAAAGCTCACAACAAGGGCCGTCAGGTTTATACATTCGCAGCCGGCACAAAAAAATTATATGATTACATCGATGGAAATCCGGAAATGATGGCTGCTCCGGTTGACTATGTAAACGATATTCGTGTTATCTCCCAGTTAGATAACTTTATGTCTATTAATAACGCAGTAGAAGTTGACTTATTTGGTCAGGTAGCTTCTGAGTCTGCAGGAACACGTCACATCAGTGGTGCAGGTGGACAGCTTGACTTCGTTCTTGGCGCATACCTTTCCAAGGGTGGTAAGAGCTTTATCTGCTGTTCTTCCACAGTACAGAACAAAGATGGCAGCTTAAAGTCCAGATTAAAACCGTTCGTAACACCGGGTGGTATCGTAACATGTACACGTGCGAATATTCAGTACTTAGTAACTGAGTATGGTATCGTAAACTTAAAGGGTACATCCACATGGCAGCGTGCTGAGAAGATCATCTCCGTTGCACATCCGGACTTCCGTGATGAGTTAATCGCAGAAGCAGAGAAGATGAAAATCTGGTGTCCGAGTAATAAGAGATAATCATTAAATTTTGTAACTCGTAAAACTGAGATGCATATTGAAAAAGGTGTATGCACCATGCGTGGAGGAGGAACAAAATGGAATATAAGAAAAATCTCTTTGTAGTAGAGAATAATATCGGGATTATTTCTATGAACTGGCCAAGCAACTTAAATGCAATTGACATGGAAATGGTCGAAGAGCTTTTAAGCCTTTTGGATGAGTGTGAAAATAATCCGGAAGTAAAAGTTGTTGTAATTAAGAGTGCCGGTAAAGCATTTTCTGCAGGCGGTGATATCGGATATTTCTATAAGAATATCCAGGCAGGCGGAGAAATTAATATGGATGATCTGATTGCTAAGGCTGGTCTTGTTTCTTTGAATATTAAGAAGATGAGCAAGATGGTCATCACATCGGTCAATGGAGCCGCTGCAGGTGCAGGAGCGAACCTTGCATTATCCGGTGATTTTGTTGTTGCTGCTGATAATACAAAATTCATTCAGGCGTTCATCAATCTTGGACTTGTTCCGGATACAGGTGGAACTTATCTGTTAAGCAAGACCATCGGTCCGGCGAGAGCAATGGAGCTCTGTGCAACAGGACGTCCTCTTGGAGCGGAAGAAGCAAAGGAATGGGGACTTGTATATCAGGTTTGCCCGAAGGACGAACTGGAAGAGCAGACAATGAAGCTTGCAAAGAAATTGACTGCAGGTCCACTGATTGCCTATGGTGCTTTAAAGAAGCAATTCTTTGAGGCGAATTACGCAGATTATGCCAGATATCTGGCAGAGGGTGAAGTTCCGACACAGAGCGTATGTATCGCATCTGAGGATTTCAAGGAAGGTGTCTGCGCGTTCATTGAGAAGAGAAAACCGGAATTCAAAGGTGAATAATTGTAATCATTCATAAAAGTATTTTATGATAAAAAATAAAGAGCATCTCATGTTAGAGTGAGATGCTCTTTATTGCCAGTATTTGAAATATTTTTGATGATTCTTATATTGAATCAATCGTATACCTTGACGTAATTTTTTAGTTAGAGGATAAGAACATGAGATTTTTTGAAGATATCAGTCGGTTTTATGGAACTGGAGAAAGAAATAAGGAAGGCCAGACATTAGAGGAATTCTTAGATTGCTATGATGCAAAGCAGTTTGATTGTCCGAGCAATACCACGGACATTATTGTGGTACGCTGCCAGGAGGAGTTAAAAAACTGGGGGCAGGAATTAGAAGTTTTATTGATCAAGCGTGGAAATCATCCGGGAATTGGATTGTGGGCAACGCCTGGTGGATTTGTAGATATGAGAGAAAATCTTTATGAGGGAGCATGTAGAGAGCTGGAAGAGGAGACCGGGGTAAAGGGATTGCCGCTCATGCAGCTGGCTACATGGGGAGATTATGACAGAGATCCAAGATGGAGAGTGATTACTACTTCTTTTCTTGCTCTGGTGGAAGGAAATATTCCGGTGAAAGCTGGCGATGATGCGGCAGATGCGTTATGGTTTAAGATTCATTTGGAGCCGGAATCTAGTTCTCATGAAGAAATCAGTGGTGAAAATCAAAATATAGAAGCAAATATAGCAGAACATAAAAAACAACCAAATACTCAGATATGGAATTTGAGGCTATCAAATGAAGCACAAAAAGTAAATGTTGGAGCAAAAGTTTCTGTCACACACAGTGGTCATAGAATTTTGGATGAAAAGCATTATCAGTTGTTGGAGAGTGACGGTCTTGCTGCAGATCATGGTTGTTTGATTACACAGGCGGTTCTTTATATAAAGGAAAAATTAGAACGATAACATACGATGACATATGAATTGCTTATATACGGAAACTGTGGTATGGTAGTTATGTAGGTAAGGAGGAAGTATGAAATGGACTACATAACGAAATTATTGATTATCGTTCCTGTATTTTTTGTTGCAGGAATCATTGATTCCATTGGCGGCGGCGGTGGATTGATTGCGTTGCCGACGTATTTGATGATTGGTCTGCCGATCAGAACTGCTTATGGATGCAATAAACTGCAGGCCGGACTTGGAAACCTGGTTTCAGCGATTAAATATTTTAAGAAAAATATGGTGGATCTTAAGATTGCTTTGATTTCTGCCATTACAGCGATGACCGGTGCGTATATCGGAACGAAAATTATTTTCCTTTTGCCAGAAGAGACAATTCAGAAAGCGATTACAGTGGCACTTCCGGCGATTGCAGTTGTCATGGTTCTTAGAAAGACAGATGCAAGAAATGTGATCATGAAGAGCGAAATCTCGAAAAAGACGATCGTTCAGGCATTGATCGTTGGTCTGGTTATGGGATTTTATAACAGTCTTTTTGGACCTGGCGTTGGAACGGTTGCTATCATTGGATTTACCATGATCATGCATTATGATGCGCGAGTGGCGTCCGGAAATGGAAAGGTATTGATTGTTCTGACCAATGCCATTGCTCTTGTAAGCTATATTAAGACCGGAAACGTGGCGTATGAAATTGCGGCTCCGGCGGCACTTTCTGCGATTGCAGGAAATTTGATCGGCGTAAATCTGGCAATTAAGAACGGTGATAAAATTATTAAGCCGGTGATGTTGATTGTTGTGATCCTGACTGTGATTAAGTTTGCATTAGAGAATAATCTTTGGGGATAACATAATCGAAATATAAAGTTGATAAGTATACACTAGAAAAGAGAAGGAAATCCGGAAAATGGGGATAAATGGTCCTATTTTCCGGATTTTTGTTACTAAGTGGACCAAGTGAACGTGCGGTGAATGTTCATCTTGGTTTATTTATTACGCTTTACTTAAATATGCAGAGTTTGCTTGTATTCGAAAATCGCAAATGATAGAATGAAATTAGAATTTTGCAATGGCCAAGTAAGGATGATTGAAAGTAAGGGAAAATGATGGAAGAGTATAAAAATAGTATTCTTGGTAAATTAAAATCATATAGTGAATCAGACTATTATCCGTTTCACATGCCTGGACATAAGAGACGGGATATTGCGGATTTTTACAGCGATGAGAAAAAGCAGGGAAGTGGATTTCCGAATCCTTATGGGATTGATATCACGGAAATCGATGGTTTTGATAACCTGCACCATGCAGAAGGAATTTTAAAAGAATCCATGGAGGACGTGGCTGAGATTTATGGTTCGGACCATAGCTACTATCTGGTCAATGGAAGCACTTGCGGCATTTTGAGTGCGATTTGTGGATGTACAAAAAGTGGCGGAAGAATCTTGATGGCAAGAAATTGTCATAAGGCAGCATATCATGGTGCGATCCTTCATCAGTTGGAAGTGGAATATTTGTATCCGGAATATCTGGAAAAGTACGGGATTAACGGTGGAATTCTTGCTGAAGATGTGAGAGCGGCACTGGAGAAAGATCGTACTGCAGAAAATGGGGATGAAGAGAGCGAAAAATGTGGAAAAGTTAATGGAAAAATCCAGGCAGTGTTGATCGTTTCCCCAACCTATGAGGGAATTGTTTCGGATGTTCAGGCTATCGCAGATGTGGCACATGAATATGGGATTCCGTTGATTGTTGACGAGGCGCATGGCGCACATTTGCCGTTTGCTTATCGGGAAGAATCATGGAAAAGCAAGTTTCCGAAATCTGCGCTGGAATGTGGTGCTGATGTGGTGATTCAGAGCTTACATAAAACATTGCCGTCGTTTACTCAGACTGCGATCATGCACATAAAGGGCGATTTTGTCCGCCGCGTGAAAATTGAACGGTATCTTGGTATGTTTCAGAGTTCCAGTCCGTCTTATTTGTTTATGGCGGCGATGGAGCGCTGTGTGCAGTTTATGAATGGGGACGGCCGTGAGGAAATGATGCGGTACGAGCAGCGCATGGAGCAGTTTTTTGAGAGTCTGAAGGAAATGAAAGTTCTCAAGGTACTTGGTCGTGAAGTGTGCGAGGAAGAATCTGTATTTGACTGGGATCTGTCAAAAGTGGTAGTATCTACGAGTCAGGCTGTGAAATTTGCGAAAAAGACATCGGATGATGAGGAAAGCGAAGATGTGGCGCGGTTCGGTGGCGAAGCGCTTTGTGAAATACTGAGAAACAAGTACCATCTGGAGATGGAAATGGCAGCACCGGAGTATGTGATTGCCATGACATCTCTCATGGACACAGAGGAAGGATTGAAACGGCTTTCTGATGCGCTTCTTGAAATCGACGAAGAACTTTGTGAGGAAATTTTGCAGACTGTATTTTTAGACCAGCTTGGTTCTGATAGAAAGAAAAAAATGGAAAAAGACTCTCTGCTTGCAAAACTTCCAAAGGCAGTGCCGGTCATTACTTTGGCAGAGGCCATGGACAGAAAAGGACAGAGAATCACATTCTCTGACAGTTTGAATATGATTTCTCAGGAGTTTGTGTATTTATATCCGCCGGGAATTCCGATTCTTGCGCCGGGTGAGAAGATTACGAAGGATATTTTGGAACGAATTGCATGGTATAAATCCATGAGACTTTCTGTTCAGGGAGTCTTGGATCCGTCGCTTTATTCAATAATAACGGTTGCGGAAGAATAAGGATTTATGATACAATTAAGGATAGATTTTGCCCGGAATGAAAATGGGCAGCGGGTACAAAAGGAGCAGCAGTTATGGGCAGGATTTATTATATCATGGGAAAAAGTGCCACAGGAAAGGATACCGTTTATAAAGAGCTTTTAAAACGACTTCCGGACCTGAAAACGATTGTTCCGTATACGACCCGTCCGATTCGTGAAGGTGAGACCGACGGTGTTGAGTATCACTTCCGGACAATCTCAGAGCTTGATGGTTTGAAAGAATCGGGAAAAATCATTGAGCTTCGTGTATACCAGACTGTAGTAGGACCGTGGTATTATTTTACCATGGATGATGGACAGTTTGATTTTAGAAACGCGACGGATTATCTGATGATTGGAACACTGGAGTCTTACGAGAAGATGTGCCAGTATTTTGGAAATGATCTTCTTGTTCCGATTTACATTGAGATTCCGGATGGAATCCGGTTAAAGCGCGCGACCGATCGGGAAGCGGCCCAGAAGAAACCGAACTTCAGTGAAGTCTGCAGACGTTATCTGGCAGATGAACATGATTTTACGGAAGATAATCTGGAGCGTCTCGGAATTGGAAAAAGATATCAGAATCTGGACCTGAATCAATGTCTGGAGGAGATTGTAAAGGAAATTGGCTTATTCTGTGAGCATAGATAGGAGGGGTGACGATGGCAGAAAGTAAGATTTTTGATTTTAATGATATTCTCGGCAATGATATGATCAAGGAGCATTTTCAGAAGGCAATTGAGAATAACAAGATTTCACATGCGTACATTCTAACCGGTGAAGCAGGAACCGGACGAAAGTCCATCGCGAATGCATTTTCCATGGCTCTGCTCTGTGAAAAGGGTGGAAAAGAGCCTTG
>JAFUMF010000035.1 GCA_017482945.1 Lachnospiraceae bacterium | reverse complement strand
TCTCCTGGACATCGAGGACTTCCACTTTTACGGACTTCATTCCGAACTGGATCTCAATGATATCTCCCTTTTTCACACTCACGGACGCTTTCGCCGGTTTGTCATTGACCATGACACGACCCGCGTCGCAAGCCTCGTTTGCCACTGTACGTCTTTTGATCAGACGGGATACTTTTAAAAATTTATCTAATCTCATGAGAATTAAGCGTTAACCTGATCTTTCAGAGCCTTACCAGCTTTGAACTTCGGTGTCTTGGATGCTTCGATCGGCATTTTTTCGCCAGTCTTCGGATTTCTGCCTTCTCTAGCTGCTCTCTCGGATACTTCGAATGTACCGAAACCTACTAACTGTACTTTCTCACCCTTTGTTAATTCTTCTGCTACTACATCAGTGAAAGCCTTTAATGCTTTCTCTGCATCTTTCTTGGAAAGCTCTGCCTTTTCTGCAACTGCTGCGATTAATTCTGTCTTATTCATTGTTGTTCCTCCTAGAATTTTAAAGCTTATAATAGCCAGACTTTCGCCTGGCAATATCGTTTCGATTGCATTCCTTTTTCCTACAATAAATGCACTCTTACATTTATATATGTTTCACGTGTCTTTGTCAAGGTTTTTCAACGTTTTGTCGGCGATAAAATCGATTGTTTTTTTCAATTGACAGACTATTTCAGCGCTTCAAAAACGACGGTCACTCTGACCGCCGTTTGGCACGTTCTTTATTTCGGACGGCACGCTCTGCGCGCTCGATCCGCTTGATTTCTGCCCATCTTTCGGCGCTGGAAAGTCCCTCCGGAAGTTTGGGGCCGCCAAACACATTTGGATGGCGCTTCACCATCTTCCAGCAGATATCATCGATCACATCGTCGATGGTAAAAGTTCCGTTTTCTTTCTCGATCTCCGTGTGGATCATGATCTGGTACAGCAGATCGCCCAGCTCCTCGCAGAGATTGTCCGGGTCTTTGTTGTCGATTGCCGTGAGCACCTCCGCCGTCTCCTCCACCAGATACCGTTTCATGGATTCATGGGTCTGCACACGGTCCCAGGGACAGCCATCCTCAGCCCGAAGCTTTGTCATAATTTCTTTCAGATCGTCTAATGTATACATAAATCCACTCCACCTTTCCAGCCGCATTGCCGGCGCGCTGACCCGCCTGCTCCTCTTCCATTCAGTATAGCAAATTTTCCACAAAATGGAAAGAAAACAAGCCGGATTATCCACAAAAGAGATTCCGGCTTGTGTATGGTTTCCGATTAGATCAGGCCTGCCATCTGTGGAAGACCAAGGCTGACAAATGGAACGTAAGTAACAAGAAGAAGGCCGATCAGGATCGCCACATAGTACATCAGCATATACGGCATGACCTTGCCGAGGGTGGACTTGCCAACTTTGATACCAACAAACAATGTGTTGCCGACCGGCGGCGTGATGTTACCGATACAAAGGTTATAAACCAGGATGAGGCCGAACTGTACTGGGTGCATGCCAAATGTTTTAACGATCGGTAAGAACAGCGGTGTGAAGATCAAAATCGCCGGTGTTACGTCCATGAATGTACCTGCGATCAAAAGGATCACGTTCATGATCAGCAGGATCACATATTTGTTGTTTGTGATTCCTAAAAGCACTGCGGATACAGCCTGCGGTACCTGTGTGAATGCCATTACCCAGCCGAGGATGTTGGACACACCGATCAGGAATACCACCATGCCGGACATTTTGGCACTGTCTACCACGATTCTCCAGAATGATTTCCATGTGATATTCTTATAAAGAATGCCCAGAATGAGCGCATACACAACTGCGATCGCAGAACCCTCTGTTGCTGTGAAAATACCTTTGATAATACCGCCGATGACAACAACGATCAAGGAGAGCGCCGGGAGTGCCTCCAGTGTCGCTTTCCCAAGATAGCGCCAGTTAAATCTTCCCGGCATTCCCTTGTATCCTTTTTTCTTGGAAATTATGATCGCCACTCCTGCGCACATCACTGCCCAGATGATCCCCGGAACATAACCGGCCATGAACAATGCCGCCACAGAAGTGCCGCCTGCTGCCAATGAATATGTGATCAGCGCATTGGACGGCGGGATCAAAAGTCCCGACGGAGCCGATGCCGCATTGGTCGCTGCGCAGAGTGCCGCATCATAGCCCATCTCCTCTTCACCTTCGCGGACCATGCTTCCTACTGCCGCAGCCGCTGCGGATGCGGAACCGGAAATCGCGCCAAACAGTGCATTGGCGCCTACGTTGGTTACAAGAAGCGCTCCCGGGCACTTGCCGAGGATCGCCAAAACAAAACTCACAAGGCGCTTCGCAATACCGCCCTGGTTCATCAAATTACCGGCCAAAATAAAGAACGGGATCGCAGTTAAGCTGAATTTGCTCATACCTACGAAGGTTCTCTGGGCCGCGGTCAATACAGCTACGTCAAGCGGCATGACCTGAACGATCGCCGCCAGCGAGGAAATACCGATCGCATAGGAGATCGGCACACCAAGCACCAGCAGAGCCGCTAATACAACTAAAATAATCAATAATGACTGAATTGCCATGCTGTCATATCTCCTTTCTTATTCCTGTTCTGCATCCAGATCGATGGTGCCATTCATGATTTCCACGATATTAATGATACAGTAGATGATGTTCAGCACGCCGCTCAGCGGGAGCACGATGTAGAAGACACCGATCGGAACGCCGAGGGAGGATGTCATCTGCGCCATCGCAAGGTCTGTGATCTGAATACCGCCATATACGAGAATGACTCCTGCGAACAGTGCTGCAATGACTTCTGCAAAAATACAGAGAATTTTTCTTAAGGACGGGCTGACCTTTTCCACAAGAAGCGGAATGTTCATATGTCCGCGCTCGCCCACTACAAGGGATGCGCCCAGCAATGCCATCCATGCGAAGAGGTAAGATACCAGTTCCTCGGACCAGGAGGACGGATTACCCAAGATGTAACGGGTAAATACCTGCCAGCAGGTCAGAAGTGTCATAATAATAAAGCTTCCGCCTGCCAGAACATTTAAAATCATATTTAAAAGTTTTCGAATCTGACTCATACTTCCTCCTATTCTGCAGCCTCAGTAAACTGCGCATTGTAGTCCTGAATCATATCATATACTGGCTGAATCGCCGGAATGTCAGATAATACGGACTTATGGAGCGGCAACACTGCTTCCTGGAACGGTTTTGTGTCCGGATAAATGAACTCCACACCCTGGTTGTTGATCGCGTTGTTGATGGAATCTTCCACACCTTCCACCCATGCCTCACGCTGTACCTGATTTAAGAGCTTGAAACCTTCCTCGAAAATCGCACGCTCGTCCTCGGGAAGCCCCTCAAGGAATGTATTGCTGCCGATTAGAAGATCCGGAATCATCTGGTGCATGTCATAGGAATAGTATTTGCAGATATCACCATGACCATTGTCGCGAAGTGCCAGCTCGTTGTTCTCGGCACCGTCGATAATGCCGGACTGAAGGGACGTATAGACCTCACCAAATCCCATCGGAGTCGCAGAACCGCCGAGAAGTCTCATCATTTCGATGTTGGTCGGAGACTGCTGCACACGAATCTTCAAACCTGCAAGGTCGGACGGGCTGTAGATCGGCTTGTCAATGGTATAAAAGTTACGAGTACCGGCATCCAGCCATGTAACAGAAGTGAATCCGGCATCTACGGTGGACTCGAAGATCGGTCCTGTCACGGCCGAATCATCCATCGCCGCGTGGTATGCTTCCTGACTTCCGAACAGATACGGAAGGTTGAAGATACTGTAGTTTTCACTGAATGTCTCCAGAATGGAGTTACTTGCAATACAAAAATCAATCGCACCTGTCTGTGTCAGCTGCACCATGTCCGTCTGAGAGCCTAAAAGCTCGCTCGGATAGACCTCCACCACATATTTATCGCCCAATTGGGAATTGATAAACTCCTGGAAGGCAGTAAGACCAATGTGGGACGGATGGTTGGTGGACTGGTTGTGCCCGATTCTGACAATTCTTTTATCCTGATCACCGGCACAGCCGCTGAGCGATAAGACGGCCAGCGCCGCACAGCAAGACAGAGCCAGTACTTTTTTCAGCTGTTTTCTCATTGTTGAACCTCCTTATTTTGTTTTTATTCCGTTGTTTCTTTACGGATATTCATCTAATTATAGCACAGTTTTAATGCGATTTAAATAAAAATAACATGTTAGTTACTGGAACATATTGACAGCTTTTGTCCCTTTCTGACATATCGACCCGTTTAGGGTCTTTTCTATTTCCAGAGAAGATCTTTCACGCATTCGCGTGACAACGCGAACCGAAAAAAGACCGGCGAGAAAATCCTCCCGACCGGTCTATCGTTCCTGTCTTTTTTCTAACTCTCCATCTGCCGTCCCAGAAAACCGGCTGCGGTAGATGCGAGCCGCAGCTCTCCGTCTCCAAATTTCATCCGTGGCTCTCTGCTCATTAAGATCACTGATCCGATGGCATCTCCCTCACAGATGATCGGTGCCACCACCTGGGCTGTGACTCCCTCCACATCTTCCGTTGCGACCGGTGTGTAAGCCCGGTCATCTTTTCCGGCCTGTATGGTCATTCTCTCCTGGATCACATGCTCCAACTGTTTGCTGATCGGCTTTTGAAGCAAGTCTTTCTTCGCGCCTCCGGCCGCTGCAATGACCTGGTCCCGGTCAGTGATGCAGACCATAAGACCTGTGGACTGGGCCATGGCATCAGCATATTGGCCGGCAAATGCATTCAACTCCATCATCGGAGAGTACTTTTTGAGAATGATTTCGCCCTCCCGGTCTGTAAAAATTTCCAGCGGGGTTCCTTCACGCAGGCGCAGTGTCCTTCTGATTTCTTTCGGAATTACCACACGCCCAAGATCATCAATTCTCCTTACGATTCCTGTAGCTTTCATATTAAAATTCCTCCATTTGCAATTACTATTTTATCCGTTTCTGGATGTAGTATTTGTAAATGGAGGAATTTTATACTCTAAAAAACGGGCGGGATTTTTACATCCCGCCCGAAATCATTTTATGAAATTTGTATCAATAATTAGAACTCAAGGTTCTTGCCTGTGTTCTTATCGAATACATGAGCAACTGTACCGTCGAAGTCGAATGCGAGCGGTTTGCCGATTGCGAAGTTGTTCATTGTAGCCTGGTCGAGACCCATTGTCTGAACGATAATGATTGTGTCTACGCCGAGAGCTGTAACGTGAAGGTGAACGGAGCTACCCATCATCTCGCTTACGTCTACTGTACCGTTGATGGACGGAGCGCCTGCAGCTGCAAGGGAGATATGCTCCGGACGAACGCCGAGAGTGATAGCCTGCGGAGCTACGTTCTGAGCCTTAAGGTTAGCCTGCTTGTCGTCGGAAAGAACTACGCTGATTCCGCCAACTTCTACTGCATACTTGCCATCTTTCATAACAAGCTCTGCATCGAAGAGGTTCATACGCGGCATTCCGATGAAGCCAGCTACGAAGAGGTTTCTCGGATGATCGAATACTTCCTGCGGAGTACCAACCTGCTGGATAACGCCATCTTTCATGATAACGATACGATCGCCAAGAGTCATAGCCTCTGTCTGGTCATGTGTAACGTACATGAATGTTGTGTCGAGTTTCTGACGAAGTTTGATGATCTCAGCTCTCATCTGGTTACGGAGCTTAGCATCAAGGTTGGATAACGGCTCGTCCATCAGAAGAGCTTTCGGCTCACGAACGATCGCACGACCGATCGCTACACGCTGTCTCTGACCACCGGAAAGAGCCTTCGGTTTTCTCTCAAGGTACTGTGTGATATCAAGTGTCTCAGCAGCAACTTTTACACGACGATCGATTTCGTCCTGCGGCATCTTACGTAATTTAAGCGGGAATGCCATGTTCTCGTATACTGTCATATGCGGGTAAAGAGCGTAGGACTGGAATACCATCGCGATATCACGATCCTTCGGAGCTACGTCATTTACTCTCTTGCCATCGATGAGAAGGTCACCACCGGAGATTTCCTCAAGACCAGCTACCATTCTCAGTGTTGTGGACTTACCACAACCGGACGGACCTACGAGTACGATAAACTCTTTATCCTGAATTTCAAGGTTGAAATCCTGAACTGCAAGAACGCCTTCCTCAGTGATAGTGAGGTTAGTTTTCTTAACTTCTTCACCTTTTTTCGCTTTTTTCTTCTTGTTCTCTGTATTCGGGTAAACTTTCTTAATTCCTCTTAAAGATACTGTTGCCATATTAAAATT
>JAFUMF010000034.1 GCA_017482945.1 Lachnospiraceae bacterium | reverse complement strand
GTGAGGAATATCTACAGGTTGGAACTCCGGAACCGGACCTATATGAGCCTCGCACTCAGACCAAACTCGTCAGCTTCCGCGCCGACGGACATGTGGACCTGCTTCTTGCAGTCAGTGACTACTCCCACTACTACAGTGGAATGGTCTACCCACCGATTTTCGGAACTCCGGATACCTTAGTTCAGCTTCGGGATATGCGCCAGAGTATTTCTCTGATCGCCGTGGCACTCGGACTGATCCTGATGACGACTACCCTGTATCTGGGAGCCAAGCTTAAGAAGAACAACGCACTTTTATTCGCGCTGCTCAGTTTTTCTTTATGCCTGACACTTTTGTTCCCGTATCTGCATGTGCTGTTTGAACTTTCACTGATTCCGTGGTACATGCTGGAGCTGGTCTGCATTTATCTAATGCCGCTTCTGGCTGTGATTCTGCACAATCGAATCTGCGATGTATCACCGCTGTGCAACCGGATCTCCATCGGAATCATGTCATTCTTTTGTCTGATCGCATGCGGATATGCGCTGGAGGCCAGCAATCTTACTGTTCCTGTTATGCAGCTGTTTTCCAATCTCATATTCGTGTATAAGCTGGGGACTGCAGTTTACCTTTTTGTTACCGCATACCAATCCGTCAGTTTCGGCGTGACTATGGTCCGACCGATTTATTACGCGACGATCGCATATGCGACGGTTTTCTTATGGGACCGCATTCTTCCGGTATTCGAACCGATCGTTTTCGGCTGGTTCATGGATTGGGGAAATCTGATTCTGGTCGTTGCGATCGGTATCAGCCTGCTCAGTGATATGATCACTGCCCACACAAGGAATCTCGCCTTTGCAGAAGAACATCGCCAGATGAAGAGACAGTTGGTGATGCAGGAAGAATACGCAAGACAGCTTTCGACGCAAAGCGAAAAGAACCGCCGCATGATCCACGACTTCCGTCATCATTTGCGGACGATTTCCGTTTTCTCTGAACGAATTTCGGCTACCAACGAGACCGAAAAGTATTATGAGGAACTGCGCTCCTATCTGGACCATGTATCCGATAGTTCAGTGAGGCTTCAGCAAACGGCTCAACAGCCGTTCTCTGATAATCCTTCGGTCGATGCTCTGCTCCAGTATTATTACTTGTATGCGAAGCAAAAAAAGATTGAGGTTGACTTCCGCCTGGTTCCGGCGTCGTTGACTCTTTCTGACATCGAATACTGTACTATCCTTGGAAATCTTTTGGAGAATGCGATTGACGCATGTATGCGCCTCCCGGAACAGTCTCCAAAGAAAATTTATCTCAATTCCAGAGAAACGGAGTTGCTGCTGTTCCTTCGTATTGAGAATACTTACGACGGTGTTGTGATCCACGAAAATCGTCACTTCTATTCCAGAAAGACGGATCACCAGCTCCATGGAATTGGAATGGAATCTGTCCGCGATATTATTGAACGTCATGGAGGCACACTGGATGTGTATCCAATGAAAGATACGTTCCGAATTGGTATTTCTTTGCCAATGAAAGGAAAATAAAATGACCTGACCGCTGGTTGGTTCCGGTTCGTTATCACTACACGAACAACTTTCTGAAACCGCTCAGCAGTCAGGTCCTACTTCTCTATATACGATATATTTTTTATAATATGTTTTTCAACGTTTCATTTTATTCGTTCTTTTATACACTCTTTATTTACTTACAACACAGTACTTGCACGGAATCTCTTACCACTCTGTCTTCACGAGATTTCCGGTTTCCAAAGATTTCTGAATGGCCTCCAATATACGCAGCACATTTACTACATCTTCATCCGGAACCATTTTCATCTCCTGATTTCCTTCCACGCACTCCGCGAAATACTCAGTCTCTCGTGCATACGGATTATATGATTCTACAGCCAATTTCTCAGCCGGTTCGCCTTTTTTATAAACCACGAACTGACTGGCCTTTGCAGCTTCTCCCTGCTCCAGATAGACAGTCTTATTCAGCATTTCCACTGCTGCCTCAGTGCCATTCACCCGCACATTGGTCGTAAATCCAAAATCCCCCGTCATGTCCATAAATCCCTCAACCACCGCAGAGATGCCATTTGCAAACTTCAGGACCGTAGAGACATTATTGAAACATCCGGATTCTTCCTGTTTTCCAACGGCATATACGCTCTCCACCGCTCCAAATACATGGTACAGATAATCCACATCGTGGATATGCAGATCATAGAGTCCTCCGCCGGACTTTTTCGGATTCCGGTGCCAGGTCGCCCAGGTCGGATGAGACGAAAGGCGGTTCAGGTATACATTTTTGATCTTCCCCAGTTCCCCTGCGCCAATCATTGCTTTCAGCTTTGTATATTCCGGCCAGAAACGTACCACATGCATGACCATCATACGCACACCGGCAATTCTTGCGTCCTCAAACAATTCCTTCGCAATCTTCGCATCCAGTACAAACGGCTTTTCACACATTACATGCACTCCGTGGGCAATGGCATTTCGTACCATCTCTTCATGTATGAAGGTCGGTGTACAGATCAGCACCGCATCCGGCTGCTCTTTTTCGTACATTTTATCCTGATCTGAATAATACGGCACGCCGTATTCCGCAGCCATTGCTCTTCCTTTTTCCGTATCACGGCCTGCAAGTGCTTTGACTGCCACAATTTTAGAATCTTTCAATGCTTCCATATAGGTTCTGCAAATGGAACCTGGTCCAATGATTGCAATCTGAAACATATTAACCTCTGCTTTCTATGAAACATTGCCTGCATTCAGCAACTTTCTCCCATTTTTTCACTGCTGTGGTCTGACTAATCCCGTAAGCCGAGACGAGAAGCTAACACCGGAGCTCCTGCTACTCTTCTTTGTTATCTGAGTTCTCGGTCCTCTCTCCCACAATATACCGCGGCCGTCCCTTGACTTCCAGATAAATCTTTCCAATATATTCGCCCATGACTCCCAGGCAGATCAGTTGAACACCGCCGACAAAGCAGATGATACATGTCATACTTGCCCAGCCGGCAACAGTTTTTCCCATCATTTCCGTCGCAAACGCCCAGATCACACCAATGAAGCTGAGCATCGCCACAAGGCATCCGGCTCCCATGATCATCCGGAGCGGCTGAATACTGAAGCTGGTGATCCCATCAAACGCCAGACCAAACATTTTTCTCAGCGAATATTTTGTCTTTCCGGCGATCCGCTCGTGGCGCTCGTAATAAACCGCTGTGCTTTTAAATCCAACCATCGGGATCATCCCGCGAAGAAACAGGTTCGTTTCTTTGAACTGTTCCAGTTCCCTGATCACTCTGGCAGAAAGCAGGCGGTAATCCGCATGGTTGTAGACAGTTTCCGCTCCCATCGCGTTCATCAGCTTATAAAATCCCTGTGCAGAAGTCCTTTTCAAGAAGGAATCTTTCGACCTGTCCCTGCGCACTCCGTACACGATCTCACAGCCCTCATGGTACGCATCCACCATTTCTTCCATAACTCTCATATCGTCCTGACCATCGCAGTCAATAGTGATCGTAATATCGGCCCGGCCCTTTGCCTCCATCAGTCCCGCAAGCAACGCATTCTGGTGTCCACGATTTCTGCTGAGTCGGATTCCCAGAACATGTCCATCTTTCTTCGCACAGCCTGAAATCAAGCTCCATGTTCCGTCCTTACTTCCATCATCCACATACAGGATCCGGCTCTCCTCACTGATCTTTCCCTTCTGAATCATTCCATTCAGCGTCTCCAGAAACTGGCTGGATGTCACCGGAAGTACAGCTTCCTCATTATAGCAGGGAACCACAATATACAGTTTTGTTTTCATCGTTTCTCCCTCCTACCACGCATCCGGATACCAGATCTGACTGGTATCGCCGACAAACGGTGCCACATACACGCTGGCATCTTCCTTCTGATACGTCAGTGCAAACTCATTTCCAAACATTACATACATACCACCGGTCGCTGTCTTTTTGGTCTTCCACTTCTGACTGTTGCTCAAATCGGATTTCGCTGCTCCGACCGTCTTCCATTCCGGTATTGACTGGTCTGTAACCGTCAGATACAGCTGTTCCGGTACAAACCGAAGCCATGTATCTCCCTGATAATGAATCACTTCAATTTCCATTCCACTATCAATCGTCGTTGCCAGATTATCCGGGTTCATAAGCCCAACTTCTCTTATGTCATCTTCCCAAACTGCACCGAGTCCAAGCACCCGTCCGTCTTCCGTAACCAATTGGTACATGCCCTCTTCCACCGCCGGTGACAGCATCTCTTCTTCAAGTCCATTGAGATAATCCACGGTATCAATCTTCAGGCAGTCCAGTTTTCCGCCACGGAATCCAAAGATACATACATTCACCAGAATAAACGCAAACACGATCGCTGCAAAATGTCTCTCCAGAAGTTTGTCTGCCCATTCTTTTCTATTTTTCCTGAACTGATTTATATGCAGACTGCGAATCGCGATACTTACCTTTTCTACCGCCGCCTCAAATCCGGCCACAGCATATGGAATCAACAGAACAAAATATGAAATCGTATACTGACATTTTGCTTCCCAAAACAGATGGAACACGAATCCTCCAATAAAAATCATCGCGAGAACCGTCTGTTTTTCCATACTCTTTCCATTTCGACCAAAGATACACCAGCCAAGTGCACCGACTAACACCGCGAATTGATATAGATTTAAAAAATCCGACCACCGGTGTGCCCCAACCGCATCGGTCATTCCCCATGCCCATGTACTTCTCGTCACTGCTGAAGAACGCACCTGCACATTCCAAAACGCCTGAAACGTCGGATTGTTCCACTGGGAAGCTGTTTTCTTTGTAAAAAATTCAAATGCGCTCTCTTTATCCTCATAGAATCTCTGTAGCGATTCTCGAATATTCTCTTTCGCTGCTTCAGCTTGAACGGCTGGATCAAATTCGCTCTTTATATAGGAGCTTGAATTATAGGAATTGTACCATCCTGGGGCACGTTTTCCCTCCTGAAGTCCCATTGCGATCCAAGACCATGAACTGACTCCCTGGTCCATCGAGTATCCGGTCACATGCTCCGTCACTGCTTTTACTGTCATGGAACTGCCAAAACAAAACGCGATCAGAAGCACCGGGACAATCAGCAGTTTCACCTGCTTTTCTTTTATCATCTCCAGACCGCCGTAAATCACCATTCCGATCAGAAAAATCAAATAGTTGGATTTTAACTGTACTGCCAGTGCGATCAGTACTGCAGAAATGAGCAGATCCCTTTTCTTTCTTGTCTCAAAAAAGGCCATTTCGTATTCTATAGCCGCCAGCGAACATGCAAGACCGGCCACATTTCCGTATATAAAGGACGCATATATGGTCAGCGGAACAAACAACCCCCCCATCAAAATCACAGCCAACTGCATCATCTTTGATTGACCACAGCGGCCACAAATCTCAGCCAGCTTCTTATAGATCACTGTCACACAAACTGCGTTACAAAGCTGGAACCCAAGATAATTATAACTGCCAAAGATCATCGAACACAGATAACTGATCCACACCAGCCCTAACTGATTTGGATATTTAGATAGATATCCATCTTTGGCAAACATTGAATAGTCCTTAATATGCAGCATGTAGACGGCCTTTTGGACCTGCTGCTGATCGGCTCCTGCACGATACTGCGTGGATAATACCCAGATTAGAGCAATTACAAAACCACTGCCAAGAAGTACATTGCGGCATCGTTTGAAACAAACATCCTCCTGCTCGACTCTCACCATCAACTTCTGGACCATCGGGATCTGTTTCGCTGCAAAAATCAGGACCAGGAGGCCGACTGCCGCCGCCAGATTCATCTCCACACTGTCATCCACAAATAACGTCACTTCTGAGGCATCTGCATTGATATAAGAAGTACTGCATGCGCTGAAAATTCCCAGCACAAAAAGGATTGCTGCGAACAATCCCATCACCACTGCCTTATAAAACTGCAATACAATTTTCGTACATTTCTCCATATATGCCTCATTCACCACTGCCCCATCCGAAATTCAGGACGGGGCAGTGTCTTTTCACAAACCGATTTCAATTTATCGGCCTTTATTTCAGATAATCCTTCGGATCGAAGTCAAAGTCTTTATCGATCGGGAACAGCGGACGCGGGATCTTCTCGTACGGTAATGTCGGAAGATCTTCGTTTGTGCTTCCCTTTGTGAGAACCAGGATTCCTCTCTTGGAGAATGCCTCATGCTCCTCACCGAGATAGCCCAGCTTGCAGACAACGATCTGTCTCTCTGCAAGATTGAGACCCATATCAAGGAATACCTTCGGGCCTGCGTAACCGATGTGCTTCTCAGCAATGATCACGTCTACGTTATGTGTATTGAATACTGCCACATCGCTTGTGCCGCCAAATGTCTGCCAGCCCTTCACGAAATTCTTTACAGTACCTTTCACAGTCACCGGTGTGGAAGTCTTTGTGTCGAACTTCGCGCCGAATGTCAGCTCGATCTCTTCACCGACTTTTCCCTCACATGCCGCACATGCCTCCGGATCATAGAATCCGCCGTAAGCAACCGGCTGCGGAAGAGAAGCAGTTCTCTCATCTTCCATGATCATCTTGATGAACTCTGTTACGTCACAGGAAGAACCGGCAGTCGGGTTGTCACCGGAGTCGGAAAGGAATACCGGCCATACGCCGTCTGCGATGGAACCGAATGCAACATCCAGAGCTTCTTTCTCATGGTATGCCTCTGTCTCAAAACCAAACTCGTCTTTCTTGGACCAGATGTAATCTGCAAGGCGAAGTGCCTCTTCGTTTGCAAGTTCCTGAGTCTCAGCCACAACATAAACTGCCATGGAGCTGTCCTCATTGTCTGCCCACGGGAAGCCCATCATATAGGAACAAGCCATAATGCCCGGCTTCTTCTCAGTCGCACGGAGCTCGTTTGTCAGAGTGATCATCGGCTCAACGGTTGTCGCAGACTGCTCGCCTGCAACGATGAACGGAACTCTCACCCAGGCACGTTTTGCTTCGATACCGTTTTCCAGCACATGGATGGTCATCTTCGCAGCGTGTTCACCTGTCTCATAGCAGTCTGTGTGCGGAGCACATTTATAGCAGACAAAACCGTTACAGTTGTTGTGCATTCTGTCTGTCATGGTTGTATGCATATCCAGGGAGGAGAAAATCGGGATATTCGGGAATAACTCGCGAAGTTCCTCAAGAAGGTAACCTTCTGCCTCGCCCTGTCCTTTTACTCTCATGGAACCATGTAAGGAAAGTGTGATCGCATCGAACGGTTTCTTTGCGTTTTCTCTCTTTGCGATCTCGATGATCTCTGCCTTGATTTTCTGGTAGAAATCATAATCTACTTCACCATTCGGAACCGCACGCATGGAAACAGCCGGAACTACCTCATAACCAGCTTCCATTAAAGTCTTTACAACGCCTGTCAGGGAATCGTTCTTGCGGAAATTCTCGAAGAACTCGCCTTCTCTTAAAACGTTGAAGTCCTTCTCTCCTGCAACGATCGGGTTGAAGGAATTGGACTCATGGTGCATTGCTGCAACTAATACTCTCTTCATCTTAATACCTCTTTATGAATGAAATTTTACAATAGTTTTCAAGTAAACAAATTCTGCCATCTTTTATTTTACCACCAGGAGTCCTCTTTGTAAATAAGCAGAGGGACATCCTGCCAAATCTGCAGTTGTCCCTCATCGTCACTCTATTTAGTTAGCACTTCTCTCCCTCTTTTACTGCGACTGCAATGGAAAGATTGGCGGCATAGTACGGAATCAGTGTGGCCTGCACTGCATGGTAAAGGTCGGATTTGCCAGGCCATACGGTGCCCTTTAACTGGTTATTCTCATCCAGTTGGTGGAACCAGGAGCCGTTGACATGATCGGCCACCACTTCGTCCAGATATTTCATGAACTCTGCGTACTCATCGGCGTATTTTTTCTTGCCGGTCGCATGGTAGAGGACTGCGGCTGTATTGATCGC
Source organism: Lachnospiraceae bacterium (assembly GCA_017482945.1). Taxonomy (GTDB): domain Bacteria; phylum Bacillota; class Clostridia; order Lachnospirales; family Lachnospiraceae; genus Pilosibacter. Next base: position 23,542 of record JAFUMF010000034.1, on the reverse strand, counting down.
CTCGCATAATGTCCAGTGCATGCGGTCGCGCACCACCGGTTTTCCATTCCAGTCTGTGGTGTAAACGATGCCCGGTGCTCCGTCTGCATTCCAGCCGTCGGCGATTGCCCGGTTATAGAGATGTTCGCATGCTTCCACATAGTTGAACGCTTCTTCCGGGTCATATTCGTAAGTAGAAAGTGCCCACTGAGCGATCAGTCTTGCCCACTCCAGACCATGGCCCGGCGTCGCTCCGTATGGTTTGAACGGATCATCCGGTTTATCGCTGTTGCACTCGAGATCTGCCTTCCAGTCGCTTGTAAAATGCTCCGGAATTCTCCAGTTATTTCCTTCTGCCCATCCGATGACGTGACCAATGATTCTTCCGGCTCTCTCACGGTATTTCTCATCACCTGTCACATCGGCTGCTGCCAGAAATGCCTCAACGGTGTGCATGTTGGCATTGATTCCACGATATTCGTCCAGTTCTGTGAATTCGGTGTTCCATGTGTCGCAGGAAAGTCCCTCTTCCTCGTTCCAGAACCACCGATCATATACTGCCAGCGCATCATCAAGGAGCTCTTTTGCTCCCGGTCTTCCGGCCAGAGTCGCGGAAGAAGATGCCAGGATCACGAAGGCATGGGCATAACACTGCTTGTTTGGAAGAATTTCGTTGTTTTCTGTAAGTCCCGCATACCAGCCGCCGAACTTCTCATCGCGGAGTTCCCCCATAAGGCCCTTTAAACCGGCATCGATCAGCGCTTCGCTTCCCTCATGTCCGAGAAAACTTGCGATGCTGTATACATGGATCATACGGCTCGTGATCCACGATTCACGCGGACGCTCAGTCCACGGAGTTCCGTCATCGCCAAGATAATAAGAGCCGCCGCCCGGAGACGGAAATTTGTGGCCGAACCGGAACAATTTCTCGCGGAGTTCTCCTAAGAATGCTTCATTTTCATTGGTTCCAAGGATATATTTTTTATTGATCTCACTCATCGTTTTGCATCTCCCCACCTGTTTTCAGGTGTTTCTTCTTGCTGTGACGCGTCAGTCACGGAGGACCATTCTGCCCGCCGCTTTATTTATTTTCGCTGAAATACTTCTGGATTTCTTCCGGGTCCTGGGTCATGATCTTTTTGCCCTTGACTTCCAGTAAAAATCCCATGGAACCGTCCACCGCCTGGGAGTTGATCAAGAGCTCCTCACCGCCGCGGAACAGGAAATAAGAGTCAAAGGACCAGTCATCCTCTTCTGCCTCACTGTCATCGAAATACGGAGTGATGGATTTGATATCTTCCGGCTTTCTGTATGTGTTGATGTCCCACATGCAGAGACAGTCATCTTTAAAATAGTAATAACTCTCTTCACCGGATGCTGCCTCCTCGGAAGCAAAGGCCAGACCTTTGTGGCACTCAATATTCCATCTATATCCCCAGCACGTCTCTGCATGCTCCAGTAATTCATTTAATTTCGCAATCACTTCTTTTTTATTGTTCATAACGCACCTCATTTTTTGTGATTTTTGCTTTTCGCAAAGCAGTTCTATTTTATAACATCCTGATGGCATCGTCAAGACTGCTGCATACTTGACCGTTCCAACAACATCCTTTCATCAGCCGATCAGCAAGGCCCGGCATGGTGCCCCTTCACAGCCGCCAAGATTTAGCGGTGCGGCGCAAAGGAGATATGTTCCCTCGGAAACATCAGTCAGAATAATTCCTTCCAGCAGAACGACTTCTGCACCCAACAGGATCTTGTGGACCTCCATCGGACTGTCCTCCGGCCCCACGGTCTGGCTCTCATTGCCGAGAAGTTTGATGTTTTCTCCTGCGAACACCCTGGCCGCCTCCTCTGTCACTGTTGCATTGCCTGCGATCAGAATGCGCTCTCCGGCGCCGGCCTCTCTTGCCGCTTTCATGATCGCAGATGCATCCTCAGCCGTCACATTGCCCTCAAACCGTACCACATAGCAGTCTCCGACAAACGGATCCAGCCCCATCTGGCCGATGGTCTTTCCATCCCGGATAAAATGCGCCGGCGCGTCCACATGGGTCCCGTTATGGGCACACATGGAGAATGCTGTCAGATTATAAAGTTCTCCGTCCTCCATGCTGCATAATTGTTCCGCCCTCGGGGCCGGGTCGCCCGGGTATACCTTTGATGACAAGACCTCCTGAGAAATATCGATTACCATACGCAAACCTCCACATTTTCATCGGGCCGCTTTCTCAATCCGCCGCCATATGCCCGATCATGATTCTTATATTATACCAAATCTCGCGATTTCCGTCATCCTTTGTGAAATATGATATGGGATTTTTATGTACGGACCTACAGGATCTGCCGTTGGCAGCGCCCTTCGGATCCATGACAATGGACAGATACCGCACGCTGTCCTTTCATATGGCAGGTGCGGTATCTTCATTCCTTTACTTCTTTAAGAGCTGCTTATCAAACTCCGGATTGTAATAGTAGTAATTCTTGGAATCCAGATTGGCCTTCACTCGCTCTAAGGCTTCTCCAAATCGCTGGAAATGGACGACTTCTCTTGCGCGAAGGAACTTTAACGGTTCCCTGACCTCCGGATTATCAATGATCCGGATCAGGTTATCATAGGTCGTCCGTGCTTTCTGTTCCGCAGCGAGGTTTTCAAACAGGTCTGTGATCGCGTCGCCCTTGCTCTGGAATTCGCAGGCATTGAATGGAACTCCGGCTGCGGCTGTCGGCCAGACTGCTGTGGTATGGTCCACATAATAGGCATCGAAACCGGCGGTCTTTGCCTGTTCTACGGTCAGATTTTTCGTAAGCTGGTAGATCATGGCGCAGATTACTTCTAAATGAGCCAGTTCCTCCGTTCCGATATCTGTCAGAAGACCGCCAACTTCCTTGTTTGGCATGGTATATCTCTGGGAAAGATATCGCATGGAGGCCGCCATTTCACCGTCCGGTCCTCCAAACTGGCTGATGATCAGCGATGCCGTCTTCGGACACGGTTTTGTGATCTTTACCGGATACTGCAGTCGTTTCTCATAGGTCCACATGGCTAAATCCCTCCTTCCCACGGAAGCGGTCCGTCACTCCAGGTAAAATGTTTCTGTTTCGGATATTTCGTGTAGCTTTCCGTCTGGTTGTTGGCCTCCGGACATACACAGTCCATAGTCAGCGGTTCAAACTGCTCGGCGTAAGTCTTAAGAAGCTGTTTTCTCCGGTTCATGGTGTCGGAAAACATGGTCAGTGCCTCCGTATCTGTCGGGTGCGTATCCAGATAAAGGGTCAGATCATTGACCATAAAACTAACTTCACCAATTTCTTTTAATAACTGCATCCGTTCCATCAGTGCGTCACACCTCCGATCCAATCATCTGCCATATAAAATGGGAGATTCAAGCTTGGGAACATGGTTCCCTTGGCTAAAGCCACATCCGCCGCATAGGGAGTCTCCCACTTCTGTATCGGCACCGCTGCGATACCAAGGACCTGATCACCGTATTCCCGCTGGATCGCTTTCTCGTTGCTGATAAAATCCATCGCAAACACTCCTTTCTAAAACCAACATGGTTTCGTTTTTATTATGTGTCTGCGCCTGGATTTCACACTGGCAGTTTTCTGAAAACAAAACAGGCATCTGGCTAAATTTTCCAGATGCCTGTTTTGCTTCCTTTATTTAATGTCCAAGTTCCAAAAGAGATAGAATGTTCCACCTGAAGAATCCCAGTTATTCTTCATAATTCTCAGTCAGATAGACTGCAAGCCCGTCGATAAACTGAGCATTTTTCGGCTTTGCATTGCTGGGATAAGGGATAATTTCTTTGAGAAGATCCCGGTTTCCCTGGTTCCAGATCGAGTCTACCAGAGTCCGGATATTGCGCTCTACACAAAATGGAGTAGTCTGATACTGATTCGCGACCTCGTTATACAGCCACTTACACTGATAGTAAGCTTCATCATTTCTCATGACAAGTTCAATGGCGCTGGCTACATAATAAAAGCCCAAATACCCTCCGTTTGCCCCGAGTTTTCGAAGCAATTTGTGTACAGCGTTTTCTTTACAAACCAAACTTCCTCGTCCCCCTTTCTTTTGTATGCTTCTATATTATTGTAGTATATCAGGGTAAAGACGAAAACAGAAATATGGTGACGAATTTCGACGCATTTCGAACATTAGTTTAACTCAGCGATTCTTGTTATGCCCACATAAATGTGAGAAATTTTATACCAGGTCGCAAAATCCACGACTCCGGTGACCGGCAGACCAAACACCGACTGGAACGCCTCCACGGCCCGTCTGGTCCCCTGTCCGTAAATTCCATCTATGGTCACACGGGGGATTGCTGAGTAAATGGTCGCCACAGTATCTAATTGTTCCTGCAGCTGACGCACTTTGTCACCGCTGCTTCCAACAGACAGATCAGTTCCCGGGAACGAAGCAGGGATCCCTGATATCTGCTCCGCGGTATTGATGTACATGTCATCACCATAAAAATACCGCAAGATCTCAATTGGACTCATGCCTTGCTCGCCAAGCTCGCAAGATCCCCATTGTGTCATCCAGCCGGGGCATGTGACACGCCGTCCATCACAATACTGGGTCAGGATCGGCTGCCGCACATCCGGTCTGGAAAGATAACTGTCAAAAATATCATCGACGATCACAGAAATCGACTCGTAGATGTTCCGCCCGTAGATCCATTTATGATCGTAGGCGGTGGATGATGTGATCGTGAAATCATAGCCCTGGTTCCGGTACCATTCTGTATAAACACGATTCAATGTAAAGGACATGATCGCCAGAACATTGGCCGTGATCGTTGCCTGGGGCCATGTGGCGTAGATTTCACTGGAAGCCACATTTTTAATGTAATCGCGGTACGGAACGTAATAATTTCTCGCAGACTGATTGCTGGGCACACCATCATGGACCACCACGGTCTGGGGGACTACCACTCGCGAAAGAACGATTTCTCCGCTCTCTGCCACCGTTTTGATCTCACTCTCAGCGATTTTGGGCGGAAATGTGCCATAAAGCGTATGGTCGGGAATGATGATATCTTCCTGCGCCGCCCCCTGTTCTTCAAGAGGGATCATCCGGACTCCCTGAAGAGCCGTGGCATCTGCAAGAATCTCTGTACCTGAAATCAGGACAGGCTCGAAGCCCGGTGCTGTGATCCGGATCGTGTATTCTGCGTAAGGGCGCAGGTCATTTTCCGGCTCCAGACTCAGTTCCACCGGCGGTGCCTCAAGGGCCACATTCTCCGTCTGTCCGGAACGATTGGTCACCAGCTGTTCCAGGATCGTGTCCGGCTCTTCGTTTTTTGATATGGAAATATTTGCATCTGCAATGGGGAAATTGTTTGCATCAGAAACAACATCCACCTGTAAATATCCTTGTGCCATGAAATGCCTCAATATGGGATGTTACCATAACATATGCATTATTTCCGAAATCTGAACTCGTCCCTGGGAAAATCACTCCGTTTTTCTCAGCTTCTCAATCTCGTGGACCAAAAGCTTCACATTCTCGATCAGCGAATTGAACGCACCATATTCATAAAATTTAATAAAAATCATACCGACCGGCACTGCCAGGATCATGCCTGCCAGTCCTTTGAATTTGTATCCAAGGAACAAGAAAAACAGTGTGGTCAGCGGCGGAAGTCCGATGCTGTCACCAACGATCTTTGGCTGGATCAGCTGTCTGATGGTCTGACTCAGCACGTAGAGGAGAATCAGGCCGATTCCGTAAAAGTACTCGCCGGTCACCAGCTTTAATACTGCCCACGGAATCAGAACCGTTCCGGTTCCGAACATCGGAAGGAAATCCAGAAGCGCAATTCCGATGGAGACAAGTACAAAATGCTTCACTCCAAGAATCCCAAGACCTGCTAAAATCACCAGCGCCACCACGAACATGATCTTGAACTGGGCGAGGAAATAGCCATAAATCACGTCTTTCACGTCTGATTTCAGATGGGACGCATATTCGTTGAAGGACTTCGGCATGAATTGCTTGATCTTTAAGACAAGACTGTCATGCTCTGCCAGGAACAGATACGAGGACAGCAAGATCACCACCGTATATACCAGCACATCCGGAAGAACGCGCACCACAGCTCCACTGGCAGAAGTTGCCAGCCCCTGGGCATAGTCGGCGATGCCGGTTCCGAGAGAATCCACTACCTGGGCGAAGGTCGCCTCCACATCGGCTGGGAGAAAACTGAATCTCCGGTTCAGGTTGTTGTATGCCTGTGTGACATCCGTCACCAACATCTGATACAATTCCGGCAGATCGATGATAAATCCTCTCATTTCCCGGATGATCAACGCGATCAGGAAATAGAGGCCGAAAATCACCAGTGCCAGAACACCGACGATCAGGACCACGGAACTTAACTTTCGGACGATTTTTACTTTCTTCTCCAGAAAGTGAATCAGCGGGTTGGCGATCATTGACACGATCCAGCCGATCACGAACGGAAGGAAGAAACCTGCCAGCCTGAGACCCCAGACACAGACCGCATAAATGGTCAGAATGGGGATGATAATATTTAGGATGATCCTAACGTATTTTTTTATTTCCAATTCACCAACTCTTTTCTATCAATCTTAGTCTGTGAGACCATATTCTTTGGCGATTTCTTTGAACGCCGGAAGAGAACGCTCGATCTGCGCATAAGATACACAGTATGCGATTCTCACATAGCCCGGGCATGCGAAGGAGCTTCCCGGTACAAAAAGAACATGGTGCTTCTTGGCAACTTCACAGAATTCTTTCTCATCTGCCACCGGAGACTTCACGAAAAGGTAGAACGCGCCGTCCGGTTTTGCACAGGAGAAGCCATACTCAGTCAGTGCATTATAAAGAAGATTTCTGTTGTTTTCGTATGCTTCCAGATCTACAGTGATGTCATGGTCGATGCAGTATTTGATCGCTTTCTGCATCAGGGACGGAGCATTGACACAGCCAAGCACGCGGTTCGCGATGGTCGCAGCAGAAATCAGAAGCTCACTGTCGTCTACTTCATCCGGAATTACGAGATAACCGATTCTCTCACCCGGTACGGAAAGAGATTTACTATAAGAATAGCAGACAACTGTATTATGGTAGTATTTTGTTACATACGGAACCTCAACACCGCCGTAAGCCAGCTCACGGTACGGCTCGTCAGAAAGAAGAACGATGGAAGTGCCATACTCCTCTTCTTTTTTCTTCATGATCGCAGCCAGCTCCATGAGAGTTTCTTCCGAGTAAACAACACCGGTCGGATTGTTCGGGCTATTAATGATGACAGCTTTTGTCTTCGGAGTGATCTTCTCCTCAAACTCAGAAAGCTTCGGCATGAAGGTCTCTGTATCCGGGGAAACCACAACGATATTTCCGTCATAGTTTCTCACATAGCCGTTGTACTCGACGAAATACGGAGCAAACGCGATGACCTCGTCACCAGGATTTAAGATGCTCTTTAAGATTACATTGAGACCACTGGCAGCACCCACTGTCATGATCAGGTTCTTATAAGAAAACGATGTTCCGAATTTTTTATTTAAAGACTCTGCGATCGTCTGGCGCACGTCCTCATAGCCTGCATTGCTCATATAGCCGTGGAGAACATTGAACTCTCCCTCGTTAATCACATGAAGAAGTGCATCGTTTACCTCCGGAACCGGAACATTCGGATTTCCGAGGCTGAAATCATAAACGTTTTCACTTCCGTAAATTGCTGCCATGCGTTTTCCTTCTTCAAACATCGCACGGATTGCGGAATTATTGGCCATAAAAGGCTTCATCTTCTCTGATACCATAGTTGCTTCCTCCTTTTACTTTACGTCGGTAAGATGATTTTTAGAGCTTTTTATCTGGGCTCTTTTTATAATTTCCACATACACCGCCGCCGCCCCCGTGGCTGCAAAATAAAACCAGGTGGTCGGGTTTGAATACCATGTGGTAAAAAACGATAACATGAAGTAGAGTGCCGCCTGTCCATAGAACACTTGCCAGAATGGATTTCCACGTCTGGAAGCACGCCTCATGAGCCATGCTGAAAACAGGCCCAGCACTGCCGCAAAGAAGAACACGCCGGCGATTCCAAAATCATAGTAAGCGTCATAAAACAGCGTCACTGTCGTCAGTTCTTCTTTTGTTGTATAGAGCGGGAATGATACCAGCTCTGGTTTTAAAAATTTCAGTCCGGTCAGCGCCCAGAGCGGGAACAGTCCTTTGATGCCGTAGGTATGGGCAGGAAGCTGCTCCACAAGGCAGTTGAAATTGTCGTAGTTGTTGGCAATGTACATATACGGCTGTGTGATGAAAATCGGAGTGTTCAGATTTTTCATCTCGAAAATGCCGTTCAGATACTCCACATCATGACTTCTTGCGATAGACAGGATGATATACAGCGGGACCAATGCCGCTGCCGCCATGAACAGATAGCGGATTTTCTTGATTCCACTGACCTGCATAAAGGTAAGCACTGCCAGGATCACCGCGAAGATCAGCTGGAATCGGGACACGCAAAGAATCGGGATCGATAATGCCACCAGAGTCGCGATCAGGGCCACAATTTTCTTTCCCATGCTCAGTTTCTTTTCTGTGACAAAAAGCACCGCCGTCATGGACGGAACCAGGACACAGGATACGGTGAAATAATGAACACCGGAAATATGGAAGTAGGAATATGCATGGGGCACACCACGGACAAAGAACGGGACGTAGCCAAGAACCACCGCTTCCAGAATAAATGCCGCCAGAGATACCAGTGTCAAAAGAATGATGGCAGTAAAAAGTCCGAGACTGTAGCCGGACTCTTTGCCGGCTGGCGCTGCTGCCCCGGTCGCGGCCGGTTCGGACTCCTTCTTTGCGAATCGTCTCTCCGCCAGCTCATACACAGTCCAAAATGCTGTCAGTGCCACAAAAAAGCACGCCCAGGTCACAAAATCCCAATCGGTCTGCAGCCTGCTCAGCTTCATACAAGAAAGGCCCTGTCCTCCTACCCAGAAGGCAGAAAACAGGCCCCGCAGATGTAGCGGATTTCCGCTCTTTCTATAGTCGTAAAAATAAAGATATAATGCCGCAAGGATCAGACTGATTCCCGACATACAGTAATGGGCGCTGGATGCAAAGAGCATACCGGCGCCATAACAGATCAAATATACCAACATATTTAATTCTCTCCCAGTCCGCTCTCAATGAGCGCAACTATCTCCGCAAGCGCCTTTTCTTCGTCCTGTCCATCACAAATGATTGTGATCTCATCACCACTTTTGATGCAGGCTCCCAGTACACTGAGAACACTTTTTGCATTGGCAATGCCATCCTTACACTGTAATTTTACTGAACATGGACAACGAAGAGCCTCTCTGCAGAGAACCCCCGCCGGTCTCAGATGGAGACCGGTGGGATTTTTAATATAAACTTTTTGACTAACCATAAAACTAATACTCCTGGTCTTTACAACCACTTAATCCTCAGACGCCTCAGAAGTCTCTGCCTCGGTATTCTTCGTTCCAGATACGAAACCTGCGCCCGGACCTTCCGCTTCTTTCTTCGTCATATGGATATTACAGATTGTAACGTAAACGACCTCATAAACAGGATCAAGCTCTGTCTTTAATACGACTTTGGCTCCATTGAGACCTTCTTCCATCTCAGATACATCGATTTCCAGATCGCTTGTATCGAGAGTCAGGGCATCCAGCTCCTCTTCCAGTGCACGGACACGGACGTTGATGCTGTCAGGCTCCGGAACGTAGGTATATTCTTCATTTTCACCTACGAAACAGGACTCATTCACTTCAATTGTATAGACTCTGTCTTCCAGTCTTTCTACGGTCAGGATTACATTTACTTCTGTACCATCGTTTCCTGCGAGCGTTACGCCCTCCGGCAGGTAATCAAGCAGGTCGATCGTCTTTTCAATATTGCCGTCAGCGCCTTCGATATTCAGTTCATCGCCGGAGATCGTGATCGTATTTAACGATGCGAGCACGGATTTCATACCGATCACTTCGACATTTCTTCTGTCAGCTTCCACACCTGTAAAGCGGAATCTGTCTGCAACAGTACCGGTCACTTCAAAATCAAGAGCGACATCTTTTACCTTTAATACCTGCAAATTATATTCTGCTGACTCATAATTTGCAGAAACTCGGTCACTGAGACGGATCTTATTGCCGTTTGCATCATAGTAGTTGATTTCAGCTTCACCAGTCATATCTGCTGTGATGCCATCGATATTCATCTCAATACCGGCACTGCTGATCTGGCCGATCAGAGATTCAGGTCCTTCTACGTAAACATGGTTCGGAACAGCTCTGATTTCGCCCACCTTATAACCATCTCCCACTTCTCCGACCAGAACGGTATTCAGGTCGAAACGTTTCTTCTGGAGCGGTTCTGTCTCGATTTTAATGGTCGAAGTCCTGCTCGCAGGCGTACCCTTGATATATTCACTGTTATTCAGTATTTCAACTTTTACCGGAACAGATCCGGTCACGGACCATAGCTCTGTCAAATCTGCATAGGCTCTGAAATCGGAGGAACGGATCCTATATGCATTGGTTGTATTAACTTCATAGGAGACCGTTGCAGTTTTTCTTCCAATGATCTCATAAGTCAGTCCATTCTCTTCCAATACATTTCCGTTCACAATCTCGATGGGAACTTCCACGGTGTCGGACATGACCGGATCGGCCACGTTGACTACTGCGAGCCACACAAGAAAAGCACCCAGAATTGAGACAAGCTTAAGTCCCCAGCGCTTATTCTGTTTTTCCTTCATTTTTCAGTCTTCCCTTCCAGAGTTTAAACCTTCCAGTCGATGCCTCTTCACTCTTTTCCACCGTGAGTGCTGCCCGGAGAAGCTCCGGATCATTCATTCTTGTCAGTGTTCCACCCTGAGCCAGGGTAACTCGTCCAGTCTCTTCGGAAACAACCACTGTGATACTGTCAGAGCTTTCACTGATTCCCAACGCCGCACGGTGTCTGGTACCCAGATCCTTACTGATGTTCAGGTTATCAGAAAGAGGCAGATAACAGGTCGCAGCTGCGATTCTGTTTCCGCGGATCACGACTGCACCGTCGTGGAGCGGAGTGTTATGTTCAAAAATATTGATCAGAAGCTGGCTGGTAACAAGACCATCCACTTCGATTCCTGTACGCTCAATTTCCTGGAGCGGAGTTTCTCTTTCGATCACGATCAGGGCACCAGTCTTTACCTTGCCCATCTCATAGGCAGCACGTACGATTTCATTGACCGTCTTTTCTGTGTAACCTTCCGGTCCTCTGGTATCTTCCGATGTAAAAATCTCGGCAATGATGTTCTTACTGCCCAGCTGCTCAAGAGCCTTTCGAAGCTCCGGCTGGAAGATAATTAACAGAGCGATCAATGCAAGCTGGCCTGCATGCTCAATGATCCAGGTGATCGTATTGAAATGGAGAATCGTCGCCACAAGGTAAAAGCCGAGGATAAAAAGTCCGCCTTTTAACAGCGACCATGCTCTCGTATTCTGCACCCAGAGCAATATCTCATATATCAGGAAAGAGATAAGCAGAATTTCAAGGATATTTGTAAATGTAATCTTTGGAATGAACGCGATCCAGGAATACATACGTCCAAGTAAGTCTGTCATATCTTCACCTCCATCCTTTTGTCATTTTCTTATTACTGATTATTTTTGTCCGGTCTCACATTTTTTCTGGAGTAGATCCGGTGGACTTTCACGTCCGGAGCAGAAACCGCGATTTTCGGTACTGCTTTTACATAATAATGATATTCATCATCTTCGTATTGCAGGTACTCCGTTCTCGAGTAATCCACCGCAAATACAAAGAATTGGTAGATCAATGCTAAAATTACAGACACCAGGATTCCGAGAATAATGGAAACCAGGCTCACCGGAAGATTGTAATTGAAATCTCCGATAAAAATTACGATCAGCTCTGTGATCACACCTGCGATGATCGCGATGGACCATGCGTAATCCAGAGACAGATTTTTAATAATGAACACTACGAGGATCGCCGCTGCAAATGCAATGACCATGACCCACATCAGTTCATTTCCGAATACGCTCTTTGCGATCTGGATAAAGCGCTCCGCAAGCTCCGATACGGAACTTCCCGCCAGCACTCCCGCATTCTGCTTCATATACATCACAATATAGTAGATGCAGACACCGCAGCTCACCGGTACGATGGACACCAGACTTCCGGAAAGTCCCACGATCAGCGGTACCACATACGGAATCTTTAAGAAAAACAGCATCGGTGTCAGAAGAAGCAGATATCCGTCGCCCGGGCGGAATCCGTAATATAACATGATCACTGCCAGAATAAACATGCAGAGAATCAGTGCCACCTCAAGGGATACCCGTGAAACATGTACAATAATGAAGCAGCCGGCAAAGAATGCGGTAGCTCCACACGGTACGAACGATGCCACAAGACCCATTACGACCGGCACCAGCGGATTCGTCAGCCGCTCCATAAAACCAATGTTTGAATTGATCAGGAAAAATGCAGCTGCACCCAACACGAATTTCACGATCGGAATGATGTATATACTATATTTTCCGTAAAAACGTTTTAAATTTTCTTTAAATACCAAAAGCTCCATCATGACTGCCGTTCCTCCTCGCCCTGCTTCTGTCCGGTCAGACTATTGTATTTTTTATCCAACCGACGCAGCTTTGCCTGGTAAATCTTCATGCTCTTCGCTGCTTTGTCATACCGTCTTGCGTAGACGATATAGGTCAGCAGCAGATACAGGACCAGACCTGCTGCATATAGGATACCGATGTATTTTGCAGAATCCAAAAGCACCGAAAAATCCATTGTGTTTAAAATATCCTCAATCTGGTACAGTACCCATAGTCCCAGAATACAGACACTCATAAAAGTATAGGTCAGGAAGGATCGGATCATATGGCTTCCGATATAATCGCTCTTAAAGTAACGGGTCACAGGAAAGATTTCTTTTTCCGCCTTTTTCTCATACATGGCGATTCCCGTCATCAGCCTGATTTTTTCCTCATTCAGCATAAATTACTCCCAAAATAAAAAGATACAGTTTCATCACTCTATTATAATAAAAATATTCGCACAATACAATCTTTTTAGCTCAGGTTTTTTGTGAAATTTGTGAGTCTTTCCGTCATGATTCCTCCCAGAATTCCGATCAAAGTACCCGCGATCGTTCCTGCGATCAGAAGTGTCGGCAGATACACATACACTCCAGTGGTCTGAACGATCAGTGCTGCGAAAGTCATCTGGCCGATGTTGTGGAAAATACCACCCAGAATACTGATTCCGATATGGGAGAACCAGTTGTATTTTCTTGCGAGAGCCATGACAAACAGGCTCACTAAACTTCCGGAAAGTCCGTAGATCATGCTGTATGGATTTCCAAAGGAGAATCCGATCAGAACGACTCGGAGGATCGTGACACAGATGGTGCCTGGGATTCCGATCAGATAGAGGCCGGCCACGGTCACCAGGTTGGCAAGTCCCAGTTTTACGCCCGGTACCGGCATGGGAATCGGGATCAATGATTCCACAAAATTCATGACCATGGCTAAAGCAATCAGTATTCCGTATAACGCCACTTTTCTGGCTCTTTCTTTTTCCTTCATTTTTCTTCCTTTCTCCCCCCCGGCTTGACTTTGCATGTCCCATTTGTTAGAATGAAACGAATCAGTTGTTTGTTAGAAAGCCTGGTGAAATTATGAATAAACATGCATTCTGGCGGCGTTCCATTGCCGCGTGTATTCTCGCCGGAATTTCCCTCTTTGGAGTTACCGGCTGCGGAAATCTTACTCTGGCATCGAAATCGTCTGATCCGATCCAGCGAACAGATTTTCTTTTGAATACCTTTGTGGACATCAAAATATACGATTCCGATGATACTACTATCTTAGACGATGCAATGGCGATTTGTAAAGACTATGAATCGCGATTCAGCCGGACGATTGAGTCCAGTGAGATTTATGAACTGAATCATCGTCCTGCAGATCAGCAGACATTTGAGCTTTCGGATGAGACCGCCAGGCTTTTGGAAATTGCACTTCGTTATTGCGAGGTTTCGGATGGTGCTTTTGATATTACCATTGAGCCGGTCAGTTCCCTTTGGGACTTTACGTCCGGGGAAGCCGTGATCCCGGCGGCTTCTGATATCGATGCCGCGGTTCGTAAGACTGGTTATGAGAATCTTGTGCTTGATGGCAATACATTGACCTTCTTGTCTCCGGATACGACCATTGATCTTGGCGCGATCGCGAAAGGTTTTATTGCGGACGAGATCAAAGACTATCTGGTCGATGCCGGTGTGGAGAGCGCAGTCATTAATCTTGGCGGAAATGTGCTCTGCGTTGGGGAGAAACCGGATGGCAGTGCATTTAAGATCGGACTTCAGAAACCGTTTGCTGAGACTTCGGAAACCTTCGCTACTGCTGCGATCAAAGATATGTCGGTGGTGACTTCCGGTGTTTATGAGCGGCATTTTGAGGTGGATGGAAAGAATTACCATCATATTTTAGATCCCAAGACCGGTTATCCGTACAACAATGGGCTGATTTCGGTGACGATTTTATCGGAGTCATCGGCGGATGGTGATGGATTATCGACTACCTGCTTTTCATTGGGACTGGAGGACGGAATGGAGCTTGTTGAATCTCTGGATGGCGTGTATGCATGTTTTATTGATGAAGAGTACAATGTATATTATTCCGATGGAATGGAAGAATTCATAATAGACTAACGGATGGAGGTGCGAGATGAACGAGAAAAAGAAATCATTGGGGAAGCGTGAGATCGTTCTGCTTGGCGCTGTTTTGGCTGTGGCCCTCGTTTTCTATCTGGTGAACCAGATCCGTTACTCGGCACCGGCTGCTTTTGTTGAGATTTCGATTGTGGATGAGAATTCGAACCGGACGGTTTTAGAGAAATTTCCCCTTACTGAGAATCTGGAGTATACAATCACGACGGAGCCCATGAATGCCGAGGAACCGGACGGGATCAATCAGTTGGTGATCCAGGATGGAAAAGCCTGGATTTCCGAAGCCAACTGCCCCAATCATGATTGTGTAAAAAAAGGAAAAATCAGCCAGAATGGCGAGATGCTGGTGTGCATTCCGCATCGGTTGACGGTTTCGATTGTTGGAGAATAGTTGTTTTGATTAATTATAAAGCAAGGCCTTCGGATTCTTTTTCAGACGGTCTTGCTTTTTCTTGTCCTCCTCTTTTTTTTGCCTGTAAAATTCAGGCATCAAATTTTGTCTATTTTCCCAATTTCATTTGCATCATTTCTATGGTACACTATGTTCACTTCTTAGGATTTCTTTATATTCTATTTCATCTTGGCGCATCGCCGAAAGAATTCCTATATCGAAGAACATAGACAAACGAATCTGCATCTTTTATACTGAACATGAGACGAGTATGGGAAGGAAGGGAGAATGATGTGTATGCGTCCGTTTGTCGGAGAGAACGAGGTAATGGAAATCAATATGCAACTTGCTAACAAACATGACTTTACTGTAGATAATATTGAAGACCTCACAAAAGATATGCGTGCCGAGCTGATTGACGGCCAGATTTTCTATTTTGCAACACCATCACTGGAGCATCAGGAACTGCTAGGAAATTTATATTACATCCTTCGCTCATATATTGAAGAACATGATGGTTCCTGTAACGTTTACGTCGCTCCGGTTTCGGTCTGGCTCAATCAGGACAATAAAACCTATCTGGAACCGGATGTGATCGTTGTCTGTGATCCAGATAAATTACAAGAAGATGGCTGCCATGGTGCTCCGGATCTGATCATCGAAATCGCTTCAAAATCCACTCAACAGCGAGACTATGGACTTAAAATGCTGAAATATCGCACTGCCGGTGTAAAGGAATACTGGATTGTTGACCCGTTAAAACAGACGGTCTTGGTCTACTGGTTTGAGAATGAGAACTTGAACTGTCTGTATTCCATGCAGGATGAAATTGAGTTTCATCTGTTTCCGGGCTTGAACGTACAGTTATTGGAAAACTGAAACGAATCAAAAACATAAACGAGGGACCCGCAGCGTCACACTGCAGGTCCCTCTGTTCATTTTTTATTCAATGCTATTACGCATGAAGTCCCATTGTCTCCATCTCTGCATTCAGCGCATCTTCGCAGGAACGCATTGCAAGGATGGTCATTTCTAAAAGCTTCGGAAGCTCCCAGCCGAGTTTCTCTGCGCCTTCGGAGATGATTTCTCTGGAGCAGCCTGCTGCGAAGCGTTTGTCTTTGAATTTCTTCTTCAGACTGGATACTTCCATGTCTTTTGTGCTCTTGGACGGACGCATTTTTGCTGCGGCCCAGATGAGACCTGTCAGTTCGTCGGATGCGTAGAGGACTTTCTCCATCTCGTGATCCGGGCTCTGTGTTACTTCCGGACGATGGCCGTAACCATGGCTGCATACAGCGTGGATCACTTCCTCCTCAGCGCCGCCCTCTGCAAGAAGACGCGGTGCCACCAGACAGTGCTCCTCCGGATACTCCTCAAAATCGATGTCATGAAGAATTCCTACGATCTCCCAGAAATCAGCTTCGTCACCGTAGCCAAGTTCTGCCGCGTACCATTTTAACACGCCGCCGACTGTCAGGCCGTGAAGGATATGGAAATCTTCTTTATTATGTTCTCTTAAAAGCGCGATGGCTTTTTCTCTTGTCAGTTCTGTATGCATGGTGCATTTCCTCCTTACGATATTGCTCTACACTGGATTATAGCAGAACAGCAGACGGTTTAAAAGAGTTTTTGCACAAAATTCCATATCCCAGAGGCCGACGGCTTCCGTAGTCACGATGGGATAACTGGCGACCAGATCCTCTCCCACGTAGTAATCCACCTGACCGGCCGGACATCCCTCTTCCACCGGGGCAGTCAGACGTTTGGCAAGCTTTTTTTGAATCGTCACCGGCTCATCCGGGAACATCAGGATTTTCATGGACCGTTCCTTTGGATAGCAAATCTCTGCACCAATCGATTCGTCGATCCCATTCTCCACCTGGATCCGTGCCAGGCTAATCTCCTCTCCGAGGATCTCGTAATAATCATAATTTTCATTTCCGTAAGAAATCAACTTCCTCATATCCTGCCACTTATAAGTCTTGTGGGGCGGCCATCCGCAGGCGAGGAGGGCTGCAATGAACGTTTTTTCTCCTTTTTGAACCGCTCCGATATAACAGTAGCCGGCCCCGTTGGTGAACCCGGTCTTTCCTGAAAGTGCACCATCCATGGTCGTAAGGAGGGCGTTATGGTTTACGCAGGAAAAGGATCTGGTGCGCTCCAGATTGGAGAACGCGTGGGACGGGGCGCGGGTGATTTCTAAGAATTCCTCGCTTTTCGGTGACTGGCTGATGCAGTAGCGCATGATCTTTGCAAGATCCGCAGCGGTCGTAGAGTGGGAATTTCCCGTGGTTTCGTCCGTTGCATCGAGACCGTTCGGGGTAATGAAATATGTATCGGTACAGCCAATGTCCCTGGCTTTCTGGTTCATGAGGGCCGCGAACTGCTCTTTGCTTCCTGCCACATGCTCTGCGATGGCGACCGCTGAATCGTTGTGGGATTCCAGCATCAGGGAATACAGGAGGTCTTTCAGCAGATACGTCTCATCACTTCGGATATTCAACTGCACGTCCGGCATGGAGGCCGCATAATCGGAAACCTTGACCACATCTTCCGGGGATGCATTTTCCAGTGCCAGTATGCAGGTCATAATTTTTGTGGTGCTGGCCATCGGAAGAACTGCATCTTCGTTTTTTCCATATAGAATGCGCCCCGTGTCACCGTCCATGAGGACTGCCGCCTGAGACATTAGTGTTGGCGGGTCTGGCAGAACCGACTCCTCGGTATTCTCTTCCGTCTCAAGGATCTTTATTTCAGTCTCCCCTCTCACCCATTCTGATTCTCCAGAATAGATGTTCCCCCTCCGATCCTCTGCTTCCAGGCTGACACCCGCGAAAATATCATTCGGCACTCCGACCATGATGCACAAAGTCAAAATCGCCGCAAACCATCGTTTCCTGAATTTCATCCAAAAACATCCACTCACATTTTGTTACAATATATGCCGCATGTTTTCTTTCTTGATAACAACTTTCTCCTGTGCTACAATTTCACTTATGAAAACGACATTTACCTACACCATTGCTCCGGCTGATGCCGGAAAGAAAATATCATTATTTTTATCAGAGCATAGCTTTTCCAGCCGCATTTTGGTGCGCCTTCGTACGACACCGGACTGTATTTTCATCGGTGAGACATCCGTATTCTCCAACCGCATTCTGGAAGAAGGGGATGTTCTTACAGTCCATCTTTACGAAAAAAAAGGCTCCGAATCCATTGTTCCGGTCCCTATGAAGCTTGATATTCTCTTTGAGGACGAGCACCTGATGGTCGTAAACAAACCGGCCGGAATGCCGGTCCATCCGTCCCAGGGAAATTATGGGAATACGCTGGCAAACGGAATTGCGGCCTACATGGAAGAAAAAGGCGTGGAATTCGTGTTCCGGGCCGTGAACCGGCTGGACCGCGATACATCCGGCCTTCTTGTAATTGCGAAAAACATGCTGAGCTCCTGCATCCTCTCCGACCAGGTGAAGGACCATGCCATTCACAGAGAGTATGCCGCCATTGTCTGCGGAAAGACAGATCCTTACGGCACCATTGATGTGCCGATCGCAAGAAAAGACGGCTCTACCATTGAGCGAATCGCAGATTCCGAAAACGGAGAATCAGCAGTTACCCACTATAAGACCATCGCCTACAATGAAAAAACGGACCTGTCTTTCATCCGCCTGCTCCTCGAAACAGGACGGACTCACCAGATCCGCGTTCATATGAAACATATTAGTCACCCGCTGCCGGGGGATTTTCTTTACAATCCGGACTATCGCTATATCGAACGTCAGGCGCTCCACTCTGTGTACCTGCGCTTTACGCACCCGATCACAGGAGAGCCTATGGAGTTTCATGCTCCGCTTCCGGAGGATATGAGGCGTTTGTTCCCTACGGTTTCCGAAGTCCTTTTGGATAGTGATTCTTCAAAACGCCCCGATCCGCTTTTCCAAATCCAATGGAATAGCCTTCTACCGTGACCAGGACCCAGCCTTTTAACTGCGACTGTTCTTCCGGAATCGTGAGAGTTTCGCCTTTCAGGTACTTCTCTGCCTGTTCCCCGGAACCAATTTCCAGGCTGCGCTTCACATCTTCCTTTTTCAAAAACAATGCCAATGCATGGGACGGCTCCAGCCGTCCTTTTTTTAATGTGCCCACATGAAGTCCCGGGCGAAGCACTTTAAGGCCTGCCATCTCCGGCATTTCCGCCGGCACAAGATACAGATTATCACCAAATGTCAGGAACTTTTTCTCTGCAGCCAGCCATTCCTGATCGACAATCATGTCCTCACAGAAACTGTAAAAATCTCCAAGATCCGGTCCGGCAGATTTTCCTGCATTCTTCCCAGCATTTTTTCCACCTTTTTTTCCGGATTTTGCCTTCTTTTCCACAGGCGCACTGACTTCCTCCACGAACATTTCACGTTCAGAGCGCTCGCCTTTCACCAAAAGTGCAAGAAAATGACCTTCTCCGTCTACCTTGTGGGGCCAGATCCGCACCGTTTTTTCCACTTTCGCACATCCACCGGCCCAATCGGCATGTCCGGCTGAAAAATGCGGCGCACAGACCGGTACTTCCACGTGGAATTCCGGGTGGCGCTCCAGAAATCTTGCCACAGCCTGCTCATTCTCCTCCGGAGAAAACGTACATGTGGAGTAGGCGATCCGGCCTCCGTAACGGAGCATCTCGGCGGCACAATCCAAAATTCCATCCTGTCTGTTGGCACAGAGCGTCACATGGTCCGGGCTCCACTCACTTCTGGCATTTTCATCTTTTCGGAACATTCCTTCTCCGGAACAGGGTGCATCCACCACGATCCCGTCAAAAAATCCACGGAATGTATCCACAAGACCGGCCGGCTCCATATTGGTCACCACCGCATTGGAAATTCCCATACGCTCCACATTCTGAGCCAGGATCTTCGCTCTCTGTGGGTGGATCTCATTGCACACCAGAAGTCCCTTCTGGGCCATTTTTCCTGCCAGATGAGTACTCTTTCCGCCCGGTGCTGCACAAAGGTCTAAGATCCGCTCACCAGACTTCGGCTCCAGTGCCTCCGCAACTGCCATGGCGCTGGGCTCCTGAATATAATACACACCGGCTTCGTGGAACGGATGTTTTCCCGGCCGCATGGTCTCATCATAATAATAGCCCTCCGCAGCCCACGGAATTCGCTTCAGCTCCTGCACATACTCCGGAATCTCACCACCACATTTTAGCGGATTGAGCCTCAGACCATACCGTCTCACATCATCATAGCTTTCAAAAAATTTTTTTGCCTCGTCTCCCAAAAGTGTCTGCATTTTCAAAACAAATGCCTCCGGAAGTCCCAGTTCTGTCATTTTCTCCATGTCGTTTCCTTTATTTTTCAGTATCTCATTGTCGCCATCGCGCACGCTAATACCAGGAGGTAATTTATGAATAAATTCATTTCCTGGCTGCTGATCCCGTTCCTCACCTTCATAGTTTCGGGACCACGCGACTGGTTCACATCCAATTTTTCCGTCGTAGGGTCCGTGTTTCCGCAGAATGTCCTGCTGCTCATCTGGGCCCTCGTCATCGGCAGATTATACCATACATTTACAAAACGCACAATCGGCCAGACCGCTCCGTTTCTCTCAGCCGAAAAAGAGCTGGTCATGACCGATGTATCTGTTGGTTTGCTGATTGCGGCTGTCTTCCTTCCCTACAGGCCGAAGACACAGCCGATCGTTTCTTTTCTCCACCTGGCCATGGCATTCACAGCAACCGTGATTTTTTTCCTTGCCATCACCAGAGTCAATCTGAAACTGTATTTCCTGGACCCGAAGCTGTTCTCACTCCCGACTGCATTGCTCGTCCTTGCGATTTTCATAAGCGCCAGTCTTCTGATCCTCTGTAATTTTGTTATTACCAGCGCGCTGGAAATCTTTCTCACGCTGTTTTCCTGCTTCTGGCTCAATCTCTTCGAGAAGCGGGTCCGCAGATTCAACCACAAATCACGCAGTTAGAATCTAAACAATGTGTCAAGGATTCCTCGTCCGAGTGCAGCGCCGATATTACCGCCAAGCTTCTTTCCGAAGGTTCCGCCGATGGACTTACCGATGGTATTTCCGATCTCACGGCCGATGGTTCCGGTCGCAGTCTTTGCCACTCTCTTCACCGCGGTCTTTTTCTTCTTCGCCTCGCGCTCAGCCTCTTTTTCTTCCTGCTTTCTCTTGCGCTCCGCTTCCTTTTCCTCGAGTTTTCTCTGTTTCTCTTCCTCTTTGGCCTTCAGCGCCTCTTCTTTCGCCTCCTGCAGAGCCTCTTCCTCCTGGGCAACACGCTTCGTAAGAAGCTCGTACGCGGAGTCACGGTCCACATTGTCGTTGTAGCGGATATAGAGCATGTTCTCCTCGATCATCCTCGCTCTTGTCGCTTCATCGATCGGTCCCATCAGGCTCTTCGGCGGCAAGATCTTGCTTATTTCCACAACGCCAGGTCTTCCCTCTTCATCCAGGAAGGAAACAAGTGCCTCTCCGATACCAAGGCTCGTGATCGTCTCCATGGTATCAAACTCCGGATTCTCTCTAAAGGACTCCGCAGCCGCCTTCACTTTCTTTCTCTCCGCCGGTGTATAGGCATGGAGCGCATGCTGCACCTTATTTCCAAGCTGTGCGAGCACATCATTCGGAATATCGGACGGGTTCTGTGTGATAAAATAAATGCCGACACCCTTAGAACGGATCAATTTTACCACCTGCTCGATTTTCTGTAACAGTGCCTTCGGTGCATCTTCAAAGAGAAGATGTGCCTCGTCGAAGAAGAAGATCATTCTCGGCTTCTCAGCATCGCCGGCCTCCGGAAGTGTCTCAAACAGCTCAGACATCATCCAAAGCATAAAGGTGGAATACATCATCGGGCTATTGATCAGGCTCTGGCAGTCTAAGATATTGATGGTTCCTTTTCCGCCCGCGCCTGTGGAGAACCAGTCTCTGATATTCAGCGCCGGCTCGCCGAAGAACTGGTCACCACCGGCCTCCTCCAGCGCCACTACCGCACGGATGATCGCCGCGATACTCTGCTTCGCCATGTTGCCGTATACCGCAGAATATTCCTTTGAATTTTCATATACATACTGAAGCATTGCCTTCAGGTCTTTTGTATCCAGTAAAAGCAGTCCGTCATCGTCTGCGATCTTAAATACCACCTGCAGAATGTCAGACTGGGTTCCGTTTAAATCCATCAGTCTCGCAAGGAGTGTCGGTCCCATCTCGGTGATCGTTGTGCGAAGCGGAATTCCCGCTTTTCCGTAAATATCCCAGTAGCATGTCGGATACTCTTCATATTCAAATCCAGCTTCGGCAAGGCCAAACTTCTCGATTCTCTTCTGCATGTCCTCACTGTCCACGCCCGGCTTGCACATTCCGGCCAGATCACCTTTTACGTCAGCAAGGAACACCGGAACTCCACAGTCACTGAACGACTCCGCCATCACCTTTAATGTAATTGTCTTACCAGTACCGGTCGCTCCTGCAATCAGTCCGTGGCGGTTCGCCATTTTCGGAAGGATGGAAATTTTCTTATCCCCAGCCGATGCAACCCAGATTTCCTTATTATAATACATAAATCTAACCTCCCAAACTTTCTCCACTAAATGGTCACTCTAAAAACTATTATATACTTTCTCTAGCCAAATCACAAGATTTGTAGTACACTAAAGTGATAGAAATTGAAAGAACTTTTACAGCAAGGAGAATTTACATCATGAGCATGGCAGGCGTTATTGCAAACACCCTCACCGTTATTATTGGAAGTACCATCGGACTCGTATTCAAGAAAGGAATTCCGGACCAGGTTTCCTCGGCCGTTATGACAGGACTGGGACTATGCTCCATCTATATCGGAATTGACGGCGCCCTATCCGGCGAAAATGTGCTGATTACGATCGCGTCCATGGTCATCGGTTCTATCATCGGAACACTCATCGACATCGATCAGGCGATCAACAACCTGGGTATCTGGGTGGAAAAGAAATTTTCCAAGAATAAAAATGGACAGGTCTCCATCGCAGAAGGATTTGTCACCGCCAGTCTTTTATTCTGTGTCGGCGCCATGACCATCAATGGTTCGTTAAACGCCGGTATTTCCGGAGACAACAGTCTTCTGTATACAAAAGCCATGCTGGATCTGTTTTCCTCTTCCATGCTGGCGGCAAGCCTCGGCATCGGTGTTCTTTTCGCGGCGGCCTTCGTTTTAGGATTCCAGGGACTTCTGGTCCTTTGCGCCGGATTCCTGGCTCCGATCCTTACAGATTCTGCCATCGCTGAAATGACATGTGCAGGTTCTCTCATTATCATTGCTCTTGGCACCAACATCATCGGTGTGACAAAGATCAAAATTGCCAACTACCTTCCGGCAATTGCCATCGCACCGTTTCTCTGCTGGCTG
>JAFUMF010000033.1 GCA_017482945.1 Lachnospiraceae bacterium | reverse complement strand
TGCATATTCTTCCTCGCCCACGCTGTCACGTGCCACGTAAGACTGGATATTGCCCTTTAAATCCTGCACATTACGGAAAGAAGCCTTACCCATAACACGCTTGGACATCATACGTCCTGCGATGGATACTTCTTTGCCCTCGAACTCTGCATAGTTCTCTTTGATATCTGCACTGTGTGCGTTCTGATCATACTTTGTAATTACGAACGGGTCCTTGCCGTTAGCCTGTAACTCTGCCAGCTTTTCGCGACGTACTTTCAGAAGCTGGTTGAGATCCTGCTCCTGCTGGCCGCCTTTCGCATTCTGCTTTACCTGCTGCTCTGCCACTTTTTCTCTCTCCTTATATCGTAAATTTCACTTAGTCAACTCTCTTGATATCCAGAACTTCGTACTGGATCACGCCTGCCTGAGTCTCTACGTCAACAACATCGCCGACTTTTCTGCCGATCAGCGCACGGCCAACCGGAGACTCATTGGAAATTTTGTTCTGAAGGCTGCTTGCCTCTGTGGAACCAACAAGCTTGAACTCCATTTCCTCTTCAAATTCTTTATCATATACCTTTACAACACAGCCTACGCTGATTTTGTCAAGATTTACTTCTTCTTCTACTACTACTTCAGCATTCTTTAAGAGTTTCTCAAGCTCTTCGATTCTAAGCTCGATGTCTCTCTGCTCGTCTTTCGCTGCATCATACTCAGCATTCTCGGACAGGTCGCCCTGCTCTCTTGCTTCTTTGATCTTCTGCGCGATTTCACTACGACGGTTTACCTTTAAATCCTGAAGCTCATCTTCATATTTTTTAAGTCCTGCATAGGTCAAAATGTGTTTTTTCTCTGCCATGACGCCTTACCTTTCTTCATTCAAATTACGCTTGCGGAGTCTCCCGCCTGCGGTTGGTCGCTTTGCGACGATTTCCTTGCAAGAGTCTAATACCCCTTTATAACAACATCAACGTATTATAACGTAAACGCTCCTTATTGTCAAGAATTCCCGAGCTAAAAAAGCCCATGAAAATCCAACAAATACAAGGATAAAGAGCAAACGCTGCAGGGCGAGAATGCGTTTTTCACACACACGCCTGCAGCGTACTTTCACTTATTCAAATTTCAAAACATTGCCTCCCGGCTCACCGCTGTTCACACGGTCGACCACGCCGTCCACGATGTGGATGAACATTTCCAGTGTGGTTCCGACGATCGCCTTACTGAGGTGACCGCCGTAAGCATTGCCTTCCATGTCGCCGATCACGATGTGGAGGTGGCTGTAATGTTCTCCATCCTGTGTGTTGATCGTTCCGATCAGAGAAGCGATCTCATAGTGACCTTCGAAGGTGTTCGGGAAAAACTTTTTCACGTTCTGGTCGTAACTATTTAAGGTCACATATTTTGTATTTCCAAGAGCACTGATATTTCCAAGGCGGATATGTTCCTTCTTAGAAATCAGTTTGACATTTTCCTGAATATCATCGTCATGGTCCATTCTCACGACGATGGTGTTTCCAAATCTTCTATATTCCATCGTTCAATCCTCCTTCGTCATCATGACTGGCGAAACGTTCCGAACTATCCGGTATGTACCTTACTGAACGGCTTTCTTCTTCCATCCGCCGCGCTTGTATGCGATGAAGTTAAGAAGAGCACCGCAGCACCAGGACAGTAACAGGGAGATAAAGATACACTCACTGCGGCCTGTCGGCAGTTCCGGAGTTCTTGTAAGGAAAGAAATTCCGTACGCGATCGGAACACGAACGCCAACAGTCGTTAATAAAGAAATCCACATTGGTGTCATCGTATCGCCGGCACCACGCATAACGCCGGATAAGCTCTGTGTTAACGCCATTGCGATGTAGCCCGGAGCAAGAATGCGCATCATGTTCACGCTGAGCTGGATCAGTTCTTCTGTTGTTGTGAAAACGCCCATCAGATATTTACCGAAAATCAGGATCAGAGCTGTAATAGCGGTCGATACGCCGACTGCCATGATCGCGCCCTGTTTTGCACCCTGTTCCACACGGTCATACTGTTTTGCACCAACGTTCTGGCCGGTGAAGGTCGTCATGGAGTTGCCGAAGGACATGTTCGGCATCATCGCGAAACCATCGACACGCATGATGATAACGTTGGCTGCGATGAACATTTCACCAAAGCTGTTTGTTAAAGACTGTACAATGATCATCGCCATGGACATGATCGCCTGAGTGATACCGGACGGGAGACCCAGTCGGATCATTGTGAAGGAATGGTGCTTATTCGGCTTCAGGACTTCCAGATTGATGTCAAAGAGGTCCGTCATTTTCATCAGTTTTCTGAAGCAGAGGAGCGCGGATACCGCCTGCGCGATTACCGTAGCGAGTGCTACGCCGAATACGCCGAGACCGAAACCGGCTACGAACCAGACGTCTAGAACAATGTTGATCACAGTTGCGATCAGCAAGTAGATCAGTGCAGAGAAGGAATCACCCATTCCGCGGAGAACACCGCTCAGGATATTATAATAAGCAACGCCTGCGATTCCAAGCATCAGTACGATCAGGTAGGATTCACACCAGTCGATGATACTTACAGGTGTGTTTAACATTTCAAGGAGCGGACGCACGAGAAGTGATCCGACGATCATAATAAAAACAGAAGCGATCGCCGTCAATGTAATACTACATCCGATCGCATGAGACAGCTGCTTTCTGTCTCTTGCTCCATAATACTGGGATACCATAACACTGGTACCTACGGAAATACCAATAAAAAGAACAAGAAGCAGGTTGAAAATCGGGCTGGCGCTTCCTACCGCTGCCAGGGCATTGTC
Source organism: Lachnospiraceae bacterium (assembly GCA_017482945.1). Lineage (GTDB taxonomy): Bacteria > Bacillota > Clostridia > Lachnospirales > Lachnospiraceae > Pilosibacter. The sequence goes on along the minus strand of JAFUMF010000033.1, from coordinate 2,103 downwards.
TCCGACGAACTTACCTACTACAATACTGTCCACCGTGTTATAAAGCTGCTGCGCGATATTTCCCAGTACCATTGGGATCGTGAACATAGCAATCTTCTTCCACGGCACACCAGTGGTCATATCGACCGGTGCAAAGAATTTTCTTATTGCAGAAATCATCTTATCTTTCCCTTTCTGTAAAAACTATCATTTTTCTTCCCTAACTTTTATTGTAACATGACTATGTACAATTGACAAGTTACATCAACGGTGCGAATAACCGCAAAATGCACTGCCAGATACGGAGGACAGCAGAACGTCCGCTTCTGTACTGCTCCGTCACTTCCCGGCAGATCGGGAATAGTTCATCGAAGTCCTTTCTCATGTCTCGGACTGCCTTACAGTTGTAGAAAAATACGCCATTTTCAAAGTGCAGGTACAGACTACGATAGTCCAGATTGATTGTTCCACAGAACGCAGTCTCGTCGTCACAGACACACTGCTTTGCATGAAGAAAACCCGGTGTGTATTCATAAATCCGGACTCCTTCCTGCACCAGTCCGGCGTAGTAAGAGCGGGTCAGACGATAGACCATTTTCTTATCCGGAATTCCCGGAGTAATGATCCGGACATCGACACCTCGCTTTGCCGCCATGCAGAGTTCCCGCTTGAATTCATCGCTGATGATCAGATAAGGGGTGGTAAAATAGGCGTACTCCTCCGCACATTTTACCATGTTCATGTACACACTCTCACCCACCGGCTCTCCTGCCATCGGGCTGTCACCAAATGGCTGAACAAATGCGTTTTCTCTCGCTTCATAGTGGATCTCTTCCAGATATGTCTCGTAGCTGGTGTCTGTATGCTTGATGGCGTTCCAAAGTTCCAGGAACATGACCGTCAGGTTCCGGACTGCCTCGCCTTCCATTCGGACACCGGTATCTTTCCACTGACCGTACGGGTGTGTAATATTAAAATATTCATCTGCCAGATTGTAGCCGCCGGTAAAACCAACTTTTCCATCAATGACCGTGATTTTTCTGTGGTCACGGTTGTTCATGAACACATGCAAAAACGGAATCAGAGGATTGAACACTCGGCACTGGATTCCATCCGCCTCCATGCGTTTAATAAAATCCGGATTGAGAAATCCGACACTTCCCACATCATCGTAAAACACACGGACTTCAACGCCTTCCCTTGCTTTTTCTACAAGGATCTTCCGTATTCCGTCGAAAGCCACGCTGTCTTCGATGGCATGATACTCCATGAAAATAAATTTTTCGGCCTTTTTTAAGGCTTCCTTCTGGTCTTCAAGACCATCCTCTGCCTCAGAATAAAATTCAATATCAGTATTCTGATATACCGGATATTTTCCGTAGTTACTGATATAGCGGCACTGATTTGCAACTGACGGATCGATATTTTTTAAGCGTCCCAGAACCTGCTGGTCCTGCTTCAACGTTCCTACGAACTCGTTTGAAAGTCCCAGAATCCTTTTTTGCATGATCTTCAAGAGCGTGGAATGCCCTAATAAAAGGTATAGCGAGACTCCCATGACCGGAAAAGCAAGGATCAACATGATCCAGGGCATTTTGTAAGCAGAATTGCCGCTGCTGCCATAAATTCTGAGAACTACTACCAATGATACAATGCCGGAAATCAGTGAAATGAATGTCGAATACTCATTCAGTTTTAGGATTTGTAACATGATCCAGCCGACCTGAAACAACACGGATAAGCCGACAAAGACCATACGACCGACACTGTTCTTTACGAGAGTTTTTTCTTCCGCCCGCATGAATTTCCTCCTTTGGATATAAAAACCGGAAACAGCTTCCTATAACTGCTTCCGGCCTTCTGTCTTTTCTTTCTTTGGTTATACTTCCATCTTATAATCCGGAACAACCGCACAGCCGATTCCGAGAGCACCGGTTCCTGTGTGACAGGATACACCTAAAGATAACGGATCGCAGAATACCTTCATGCCCGGGAACGCCGCCTCGATTTCTTCAACCCACGCGGCGGTCTCCGCCTCACCTGCGCTGGTCGCCGCCAGGAGATGGAGCTTTCCGTCTGCCATTGCATCGGAGAATCTTGTCTCGATCTCATTCTTCATGGCCT
>JAFUMF010000032.1 GCA_017482945.1 Lachnospiraceae bacterium | reverse complement strand
CTTCACATGGGTCGTGAGGCAGTAGGCGCAAGCTTCTCTATTTCCCGTGAGACTTCCATCGCGATCGTAGCTAACAAATGGGGTCTTGACTCCGACGAAGGGGTTGGCGTTATGGGTGCCTATGCAGTAGGTACAGTACTTGGTACTCTTTTCTACGGCATTATCTGTGGTATCCTTTGTGATACAGGTCTGTTCCATCCGTTCTCCCTTGGTATGGCATGTGGTACAGGTTCCGCTTCTATGATGTCTGCATCCCTTGCAGCATGTACAGAAGCATTCCCAGAGTACGCAGCAGAGATGGCAGCATATGCAGCTTCCTCACAGATCTTAAGTTCTGTTGACGGTCTGTATATGTCCCTCTTCCTTGCTATCCCGGCAACAGAGTGGATGTACAAAGTATTCACAAAGAACAACAAACACTATAAAGATGGCCAGCCGATCAAGAAAGCTGCGTAATAATAGGAGGTATACATTATGAAATCAGTTTGGGGAAACAGAATTTCCTGTCTTACCATCAGTGCTGCATTCGGTCTTATTGGTAACTGGATTTATTCTACAAAAGCTGGTGCTCCGGTTTCCATTATGGAAGGTTTTCCGGGCATGGCATTAATCCTTATCATCTCTATCGCAGGTATGGCTCTTACAGAAGCTCTTGATAAGATTCTTCCGAAGAACCTTCCGGATATTGCTTATATTTCTTTACTTGCAATCATCGTTACAATTCCGGGCTTCCCAGGTGCAGAGTTCGCCTACGATGCAATGAACAAGATCGGTCTTCTTCCGTTATGTACACCGATTCTTGCATACGCTGGTATCTCCATGGGTAAAGACCTTGGCACATTCAAACAGCAGGGCTTAAAGATCGTTCTTGTTGCTCTGTTAACATTCACAGGTACATATGTAGGTTCTGCAATCATTGCTGAAGTAGTTCTTAGATTAACAGGTGTTATCTAATCCTTGATTAGAGACAAGCTTATAGCGTGAATGGAATCCCCGTGGCGGACGAGAAATCTCTGCCACGGGGATTTTTGTGTTGCCAGGCATGATAAGTCGGACATTTATCATGACAGATAGGTATGTCCGGAGAAAAGATTAATCAGATGCTAAAATTCGTCAGAATTGTTGACACAAATTGCAAATATACTATATAATTTACTGGTGGGTTTGAGTGTTACAAAAGTTTTGAAAGAAAGGTCAGGAGGGGTAGCTCGCGTATGAAAACGGAAAAAAGAAAGTCGTTTCTGATCAATTTTGCATATTTTGGTGTGATGGTGCTGATGGCTTTGTTTGGCCTTCAGTATATTCTGCCAATTGTGATGCCTTTTGTAATCGCGTTTATCATTGCATATTTTCTGCAGAGACCGGTAAGTTTTCTGGAAAAGAAGACTGGTCTGGCTCACAAACCGATCGCAGTTCTGGCGGTGCTGGTATTTTATTTGATCATCGGTGCTTTGATCGGGCTGGTCGGTGTGAAAGTAGTGTCCGGCGTGATCAATCTGGCCAGTGAATTGCCGACGATTTACATTACCCAGGTGTATCCGTTTTTTATTGACATTCTGAACAATCTGGAGCGAGTGCTGATTTACCTGGACCTTGGTGAACTGAATGCTGCCAGCGGTACATCAGGACAGATCATTCAGTCTTTCAGTGAAATGGTGTCTGAAATTCCGGGAAAAGCGATGGATCTGGTCACTGGATTCGCAGTTTCAATTCCGGGATTGTTTGTGAAAGTGGTCGTGATGATCATCTCTACCTTTTTTATCACGATAGACTATGAGCGTCTGACTGGTTTTTGTCTGCGTCAGTTGAATGAAAACTCAAAGAAGCTATTCTTAGAAGTTAAGGAATATTTGGTTGGTACTCTTTTTGTCTGCATCGGCTCCTACCTGATCATTATGTCCATTACGTTTGTGGAGCTTTCCATCGCGCTTTCCTTTATCGGGATCAGCCATGCGATCCTTGTATCGGCGGTCATTGCAGTATTTGATATTCTCCCGGTTCTTGGAACCGGCGGTATTATGATCCCGTGGGCGATCCTGGCAGCGGTGTATGGAGATTATCCGCTGGCTCTGGAGCTGTTCCTGATCTATGTGGCAATTACTGTGGTGAGAAATATTGTTGAGCCGAAGATCATTGGCGGTCAGCTTGGCCTGCATCCGGTGGTGACGCTGGTTAGTATGTTTGTGGGCGTGGAGTTCTTTGGAGTGATCGGACTCTTTGGATTCCCGATCGGCCTGTCTTTGATGAGACATCTCAATGACCATGGTGTGATTAAAGTATTTAAATAAAATGATGTGGCTGCGCTCGATTTCGAATAGAAACCGGGCGCATTTTGCTGCCATAAATCCGAAGAAAGCCCTCAGTGAAAGAACCTGTGGGTTTGAGCAAATGCATTGACAAAGGAAAATGTATAGAGAATGGCGGAAAGAGTCTGGCAAATATTGCGGAAGAGGAAGATTTATGGTACAATTAATCTGTTATAGGGTAAGCAGGAACGTGACTTTCGTGAGACTTGCTTGGACAATGACTGGGAGGGAGAATCATGATTGAGAGAATTTTGATCATATATATGGTTCTGATCAATATCATAGCTTTTGCGATGTATGGAATCGATAAGCGCAAGGCGATCAAGGATCAGTGGAGAATTCCGGAAAAGACGCTGCTGTTGGTGGCTTTGATCGGCGGAAGTATCGGGGCGTTTTCTGGAATGCAGGTGTTTCATCATAAAACAAAGCACTGGAAGTTTTTGATCGGCGTACCGGCATGTCTGGTTTTGCATATTGCTCTGGCAGTCTTTTATTGGTGGAACTTCGGGTTTTAAAATTGAGAAGAGTTGGCGGCCTGAAAGGTGCTATGCTTAATATATAGAAAGAAAGGGTATCAGGAGGCGTATATGGCAAAGTATGTAATGGCACTGGATGCTGGAACGACCAGCAGCAGATGTATTTTGTTTAATAAACAGGGAGAAATGGTCAGTGTGGCACAGAAGGAGTTCACCCAGTACTTCCCGAAGCCGGGCTGGGTGGAGCATGATGCCAATGAGATCTGGTCAACACAGCTTGGTGTTGCGGTGGAGGCTGTTTTAAAGGCTGGCGCGACCGCAGAGGATATTGCGGCCATCGGAATCACCAATCAGCGTGAGACAACCATCGTCTGGGATAAGAATACCGGAGAACCGGTGTGCAATGCGATCGTATGGCAGTGCAGAAGAACATCCGAGTACTGTGATTCCTTAAAGGAAAAAGGACTGGTGGAGACTTTCCGTAAGAAGACTGGTCTGGTCATTGACGCGTATTTCTCGGGGACAAAATTAAAATGGATCCTTGATCATGTGCCGGGAGTGCGAGAGCGCGCGGAAAACGGCGAGTTGTTATTCGGAACCGTGGAGACATGGCTGATCTGGAAGCTGACCAAAGGCCGTGTCCATGTGACAGATTATTCCAACGCGTCCAGAACCATGCTCTTTAATATCAATACATTGGAGTGGGATGACGAGATCTTAGCGGAGCTTGACATTCCAAAGTGCATGCTTCCGGAGGTGAGACCGTCCAGTTGTGTATATGGCGAGACAGATCCGCAGTTCTTCGGCGGGCCGGTGGCCATCGGCGGAGCGGCAGGCGACCAGCAGGCGGCATTGTTCGGACAAACATGCTTTGAGCCTGGAGAAGCAAAGAATACATACGGTACCGGATGCTTTATGCTCATGAATACAGGTGAGAAACCGGTATTTTCCAATAACGGACTGGTTACGACGATCGCATGGGGACTGGACGGCAAGGTGGAATATGCCCTCGAGGGTTCGATTTTCGTGGCAGGCGCCGCGATCCAGTGGCTGAGAGATGAGCTGAAGCTTCTGGATAACTCTGCAGAATCCGAGGTTCTTGCGCAGAAAGTGCCGGATACCAACGGCTGCTACGTGGTTCCGGCGTTCACAGGACTGGGTGCCCCGCATTGGGACCAGTATGCGAGAGGCGCGATCGTGGGCCTGACCCGCGGCGTGAACCGGTATCATATTATCCGTGCGACTCTGGATTCCCTCTGTTACCAGACCAACGATGTTTTAAAAGCTATGGAGGCAGATTCCGGAATTAAGCTGGCAGCTTTGAAGGTCGACGGCGGTGCAAGCGCAAATAATTACCTGATCCAGACCCAGTCTGATATTATCAATGCTCCGGTGAAGCGCCCGAGCTGCGTGGAAACAACTGCCATGGGTGCTGCGTATCTTGCCGGTCTTTCCGTGGGATACTGGAAGGATAAGGACGAAGTGAGAAAGAACTGGGCCATCGACCGTACCTTCGAACCGCAGATCGATGAGGCTACACGGGCCGCGATGGTGGAAGGCTGGGATAAGGCTGTGAAGCGGTCTTATGGATGGGCATAAAAATTATCCTTGCTTTTTGCAAAAGGTTGTGTTATGATAACAACGATAACATAAGTAACTGGCTGTAAAGAGTGGACGAAACAAAGTCCACTCTTTCGTTTTATATCTTTTCCGCTTCGATGGAAACGGAACTGCCTGTGGGGCAGTCTGCGATTTTACATGAGACACGCACGGATGCGGGGAAAGAAAAGTCGGAACAATGAAAGGTGGTGGAACGATCATGTCCAAGAGAGATGGATACGAGAGCAAAGTTGAGGCATTCTTACTTCCGATCATGGAAGAGAACAACTTCGAACTGGTTGACGTTGAGTACGTGAAAGAGGCCGGTATGTGGTATCTGAGAGCGTATATTGATAAAGAAGGCGGCTTCACAGTGGACGACTGCGAGATGGTCTCCAGACGCTTAAGCGACTGGCTGGATGAAAAAGATTTCATCGACGACAGCTATATTTTAGAGGTCAGCTCCCCGGGACTTGGAAGACCGCTCAAAAAAGAGAAGGATTTCAAGAGAAGCATGGGTGAGCAGGTCGACATCAAGCTGTACCGCGCAATCGACAAACAGAAGGATTTTTCTGGAGCGCTTTATGCTTACGATGAGAAGACCGTAACGATCCAGTATGAAGATGGATCTACAAGTACATTTGATAGAAAAGATATTGCCTTAATTCGTCTGGCATTCGATTTTTAAAGGAGGATAAAAAATGAACAAGGAACTGTTGGAAGCAATGACCGTGCTGGAAAAGGAATATAACATCAGCAAAGATACATTGCTGGAGGCCATCGAAAACTCCCTTCTTACAGCTTGCAAGAATCACTTTGGCAAAGCAGATAACGTGAAGGTCATCATCGACCGCGAAGACTGCGACTATTCTGTATTTGCAGAGAAAGAAGTTGTAGAGGTAGTTGAAGACACAGTGACTCAGATCAGTCTTGCTGACGCAAGAATGAGAGGCGGAAAATTCGAGATCGGCGACATCGTGCAGATCCCGATCGATTCCCGTGAGTTTGGCCGTATTGCAACTCAGAACGCAAAGAACGTGATCTTACAGAAGATCCGTGAGGAGAGCAGAAAATCCCAGCTCAACGAGTGGCAGTGCAAAGAGAAAGAAGTTGTTACAGGTATTGTTCAGCGTTACATCGGCAGAAATGTAAGCGTTGACCTTGGAAAGGTTGATGCGATCTTACCGGAGTCCGAGCAGGTAAAAGGCGAGGTATTCCAGAGAACAGAGCGTATCAAATTATATATCCTGGAAGTTAAGGATAACCCGAAGGGACCGAGAATCTCCGTATCCCGTACACATCCGGATCTCGTAAGAAGACTGTTCGAGGCTGAGATCGCAGAGGTACGTGACGGTACTGTTGAGATCCGTGCGATCGCACGTGAGGCTGGTTCCAGAACAAAGATCGCTGTAAGCTCCACAGACCCGAACGTTGATCCGGTTGGTGCATGTGTAGGTTTAAACGGTGCGCGTGTAAACGCGATCGTAAACGAGCTGCGCGGCGAGAAGATCGACATCATCAACTGGGATGATAACCCGGCATTCTTGATCGAGAACGCATTAAGCCCGGCAAAAGTTATCTTCGTAGCAGCTGATGAAGATGCAAAAGAGGCTCAGGTCATCGTTCCGGATTACCAGTTATCTTTAGCGATCGGTAAAGAAGGACAGAATGCAAGACTTGCAGCAAGACTGACAACATATAAGATCGATATCAAGAGCGAATCTCAGGCGAGAGAGCTCGGCCTCTTCGATGATCTCGAGATGGGTGAATACGAAGATGGTTATATGGAATATGAAACTGAAGGCGGCTTAGACGTTCCGGAAGAAGTAAGCTACACAGAGGAAGCTGAATAATCAGTGAGCCGGAGTTCCGGCGTGCCCGCCTGATTGATAAGGAGTGAAGGGATTACGTGAGTACAGAAAAGAAAATTCCGCAGAGACAGTGCATTGGCTGTGGGGAAATGAAAAATAAACGGGACTTGATCCGTGTCCTTAAGGATACAGAAGGAACAATCTCCATCGACGTGACCGGAAGAAAAAACGGACGCGGCGCATACATCTGCCCGTCCATGGACTGCTTTAAAAAGGCAGTGAAGGGAAAAGGGCTGGAACGTTCTTTCAAGATGGCGATTCCGAAAGAGGTATACGAGAGTCTGGAAAAGGAGATGGAGCAGATTGGATAACAGAGGAAGAATCTTAGGTCTTTTAGGCTTGGCGGCAAAGGCAGGAAAAGTGCAGAGCGGTGAGTTTTCAACAGAGAAGGCTGTAAAATCCGGCAGAGGATTTCTTGTCATTGTCTCTGAGGAGGCATCTGAGAATACGAAAAAGATGTTCCGGAACATGTGTACTTACTACGAGGTCCCATATTATGAATTCGGCGGAAAAGAAGAGCTTGGTCATGCATTAGGCAAGGAAATGCGTGCTTCCCTGGCTATTCAGGACGAAGGCTTTTCAAAGGCAATTATGAAATTGATGTAACTGCGAAGAAGTGAGTAGTTGAGACAGCTTTGTGAATGATGTAGTGAAAGCGAGGGTGAACGAATTGGCGAAGGATTTAGAGAAGACAAATAACGAGGTTAAGAATATCGTGAATAACGAAGAAGTTAAGAATACTCCGGCTGCAGCGGAGGGAACTCCGGCTCAGCCGACGAAGAAGAGAATCGCGGCAGTATACCGCCCGCAGAACAGTGCCCAGCAGAAGGGCCGTCCGGGCCAGGGTAAGGCGCAGGGTGCAAGACCGCAGGGGCAGAGACCGGCTGGCGCACAGACACGTCAGGCAGCACCGGCGAAGCCGCAGACAGAGACAAAAGCACCGGCAGCAGAGGCAGCTGTAAAGGCGGCACCGGCACCGGTAAAAGCAGAGGAAGCAGCACCGGCAGTAAAGCCGCAGGCTGAGACAAAGGCTCCGGTACAGGAAGCACCGGCAGCTCAGGCTGAGAGACCGGCAGCAAACCGCGATGGTCAGCCGAGACGCGAGGGTGGTTACCAGAATCGTGACGGCCAGAGACGCGAAGGCGGCTACCAGAACCGTGACGGCCAGAGACGTGAGGGTGGCTACCAGAATCGTGACGGTCAGAGACGTGAGGGCGGTTACCAGAACCGCGACGGTCAGCCGAGAAGAGAAGGCGGCTACCAGAACAGAGACGGTCAGCCGAGAAGAGAAGGCGGTTACCAGAACCGTGATGGCCAGCCGAGAAGAGAAGGCGGTTACCAGAACCGCGACGGTCAGCCGAGAAGAGAAGGCGGCTACCAGAACCGCGATGGCCAGCCGAGAGATGGCCAGAGACAGGGCGGCTACCAGAACAGAGACGGTCAGCCAAGAAGAGAAGGCGGCTACCAGAACCGCGATGGCCAGCCGAG
>JAFUMF010000031.1 GCA_017482945.1 Lachnospiraceae bacterium | reverse complement strand
GTTTTTTTACCGCTGCCTCCAGCCCATTCTGGCGCATCCATTTCAGATCTTCCATGGTATTTTTACTGCCCGGAAGCAGAATCATATCTGGATTTTTCAATTCATTCACGCCTGTCACGTAGCGCACAGAAACACCATTAATCTGCTCAAACACATTAAAATCCGTGAAATTTGAAATTCTCGGATATCGAATCACCGCCAGATCGATGGCCGCGACCTCTTTTTTCTCAAATCGCTCCGTAAGACTGTCCTCATCCTCCAGAGCCAGTTCCATATATGGGACGACACCGACCACCGGAACTTGCCCTTTTTCCTCCAACATGTCTATTCCCGGATCCAGAATGGTCTTGTCTCCGCGAAATTTATTAATAATGAGTCCCTTCACACGGGTCTTTTCCTGTTCCTCCAAAAGCATCAATGTACCGAGAAGCTGGGCAAACACACCTCCACGGTCAATGTCACCGACCAGCAATACCGGTGCATCGACCATCTCGGCCATTCCCATATTTACAATATCATTCTTCTTCAGATTGATCTCCGCCGGACTTCCTGCCCCTTCGATCACAATGATGTCCGCCAGTTCTTCCAATTTTCGGAATGCCTTTTTGATGTCCGGAATCAACTGTTTTTTGTATGCAAAATAATCTCTGGCGCTCATATTTCCCAGTACTTCTCCGTTCACGATCACCTGGGAACCAATATGATTCGTTGGTTTTAAGAGAATTGGGTTCATGCAGACCTGCGGACGGATTCCGGCAGCTTCTGCCTGCATGACCTGCGCGCGTCCCATCTCAAGCCCTTCCTCTGTAATGAAGGAATTCAGAGCCATGTTCTGGGATTTGAATGGTGCCACGCGGTAGCCATCCTGTTTGAATATCCTGCATAGCCCCGCCACCAGCAGACTTTTTCCCGCATTGGACATGGTTCCCTGCACCATGATTACTTTTGCCATAGTCTCTCTCCTATTATCAACTTTCTTTGCTCTCTGGCATACTGCACAAGCTCTTCATTGGCCTTTTCAAAACTTCCGAACTTCTCTTTACAGCAGATGACCTTCTCACAATCATCAATTTTTCTTTTTGCAGTCTCGATCTCGTTCTCTGAGATCGGCTCAAACGCAGGTGTTGTAATGACTGCCTCCGCAAGCGCTCTCGCCACCGGATAATCCACATCGTTTTCAAACAAGATTCCAGCCGCAAAGGAAGTTCCCATTCTCTGAAGCCTGCGGAATACTGACTTTCCGGAACCTCCGCCTGCGATGACAAACACCGTCGCAGGTTCCGAAGACCGGTCCAGTTCCATGGTTCCGTTTTCTTCGTCAAAACTTCCCGTAGAAATGGAAAATAACCTGGAGATGTAGCCAGGCTCAAAAATATCCTCCGGTCTTCCAAACCGCTCTACCGCATCTCCATTCACACAGAGAATTTTATCTGATACCCGCTCTGCAAGCTCCAGTTCATGGAGTGACATAATGACTGTCAGCCCCTTTTTACGGCGCATTTCCTGCAGAATGGACAAAAATTCCAATTTATATTTCACATCCAGATAGGATGTCGGTTCGTCCAGAATAATAATATCCGGCTCCTGACAGATGGCTCTTGCAAGCATGACACGCTGTCTCTGTCCGTCACTGATTTTGGTGAAATCCTGTTCTTTGATCGCAGTCACATGGACCAGATCCATGGTCTCATTAACAATCTCGTAGTCTGACTGGGATAACAGTCCGAAGGTTCCGGTATACGGATACCGTCCTGTGGCGACGACATCCTCACAGGTCATCATTTCTGTCCTGAGCTTTTCTGTCAGGACCACGGCCATATTTCTTGACAGTTCATTTCCTGACATTTCTGCCAGATCTTTTCCGCCCAGATAAACGACACCGCTGATAAGATCCAGCTGTCTTGCGATGCTCTTTAGAATCGTGGATTTTCCCGCACCGTTCGGTCCGATCAGTGTCAGGATCTCGCCTTTTTCCAAACTGATTTCGATATTTTCAATCAGGGGATTTTTCTGATAGCCAACGGCCATCTTTTCGGTTTTAAAATAATATCCCATTACACTCCCCTTTCTTTTCTGCGCTTTGCCATGATCCACAAAACAATCGGCGCACCAAACACCGCCGTCACAGTACTGATACTGAGCTCTGTCGGTGCGAACATGGTTCTGGCCAGCAGATCACAGAATAGACAGAACACGCTGCCTCCCAGAAAACAGGCCGGGATCATGAGGATCGGTTTCGAGGTTCCAAGCAGATTCTTTACCAGATGCGGCACCGCCACACCAACGAAAGAAATCGGTCCTGCATATGCAACGATACATGCGGAAAGCAAACTGGATAACAGCACCATCCAAACTCGCAGGGAGCGGACGTTGACACCCATATTCTGGGCGTATGCCTCGCCCAGCTGATAGGCACTGAGCGGTTTCGACATCATAAAAACAACCACACTGGTCACAGATACGACGACCGCCATCACGAACACATTGTTCCACTCCATTCCGGAAAAACTTCCTTTCGACCAGTTGTGAAGGTTGACAATCTCTGCATCATTTGCAAACGTTACAACAAATTCTGTCACAGCCGAACAGATATATCCGATCATGACACCGCTGATGATCAGCATAGACATCTGATTTACCTTCCGCGACATCAGTAACACAAATCCCATGGACAACATCGCTCCTAAAAAAGCGGCGAAAATCATTGCTGTTGAGCTGACCCGGATCGATCTTCCCAGCATATACACCATGACAAGAGCCACGACCATCTTGGCTCCGGAAGAAATTCCCAGGACAAACGGTCCTGCAATCGGATTGTGGAAAAAAGTCTGCAAAAGATAACCTGCCAGCGCCAGGGCACCTCCCAGAATGAGCGCTGCCAGCGCCCTCGGAAATCTTACGCTCCAGAGGATTCGCCAGACAGTAATATCAACCTCCTGACCAGTAAAACATTTCCTTGCATCCTCCAGTGAAATTTTTACACTTCCGATACAGATATTGCAGACAAGAAAAAGGACCACTCCGACAAAAAGCAACAGGAAAGCCAATATGTATCGAATCATTTTGTCTGATTGTCGTTTTCTTTCCTTCTGCATATGTATCTCCTTTTCTTGAATCCTTTATTTTACTCGGTACAAATACTGTAACTCGTCATCCCCTGTGCTCTCGTCCATGAACACCTTGTGCATATCTTCAATCAGATAACCGATGGACATGGATTGCTGGTACATATCGTTGGTTGTACACCAGACATTGCCCTCTTTCACGGCTTTAAAATCAGCCAGAAGTTCACTCTTATCCACCAGTTCCGCGATTGTATCCACACCACCGTCAATGGAACTGTTATAAATCAGGTAATCTGTATCTTTTGCAGTGTTATAAAACTCTTCCATCTGTACGTTCATGGTCGAGCGGGCAGAATCTTCTTCTCCCAGCTCTTCATAAATATATGTTCCGCCTGCCAGGTCGATCATCTTCGGTACATAATCGGACGGTCTTCTGACCTGGACAAGGCCATTGGAAGTAATGAAGAAAAATGCCACCGTTTTGTCGGTCTTTTCATCCGAAGTGACGCGCTTAAGGATCTCGATCTGCTCAGCGTAAAGTTCTTCCGCTCTCTCTTCTTTTCCGAGAAGGGCTCCAAAGAATTTGATCCACTCCACTCTCCCGAGAGGATGGGACTCATAACTGGAATATTCGATCATGACCGGAATTCCGAACCCTTCCAGCTTATCGATCACTTCCGGAGAGTGGGAAATCATCATATTTTCGATTGCCAGGGAACAGCCGTTGGCCAGGATCAGTTCATAGTCCGGTTTATTGTATTTTCCGGCATAGACCATCTCTCCATTCGCCATTGCTTCCCTGGCTTCTTCGATATACCAGTTTTCTTCCTTCTGTCCGGATAAACGGATGGAATCCAGCGCATCCAGATCTGCGAACATATCCATGGTCGCTGATGCGACCAGATAAATGTCTTTTAATGGCTGCTGTAACGGAACAATATCCTCGTCCAGATTTTCCGGAACTTCCATTCCCTCTGGGATTGTCAGGAGCTGGGTACCATCTTCAATTGTAAGGAGTGTGTAGCCGCCTTCATAGTAATCCACGGAGAAATTTTCTGCGTAATCCAGCTCCATCGCACGCTTCGAAACCATCGTTTCCCAGTCCATCGATTTACCCTGCGGTGTCTCATTCTGAACCTCTGCAGTCACTGCCACAGTTGTCTCAGACACAGAAGATGGACTGCTGCAGCCCACAAGCCCCAGCAGTCCTATAAGGAGACAAAAAATTGTAAATGATCTCTTTCTGTTCATCTTTCTTCCTTCATTATTCTGCAGCCTTCATGGATGCAGAATCGAATATCATTGTATATTCAATCTCGTGCGGTTTGCTCATCGCAACGGTATTCGCGATGACCGGCATCTCAATGTCGAAAACCAATACCGGGATTTCAAATACGGAATCACCTTCTGTATTTGTCTGGAGATATTTTTCACCGTCCACGATCATGTAATCATAGTTCGGGCTTGTCCACTGGATTGTTGCTACCGCTGCTCCATCTTTTACTGTGATCACTGCCGGAGAAACCACGGTGGATTTCCCGCTTCCACCATTTAACGTCACGCCGATCTCATATGTTCCGTCCACAATTGCAGCCATAACGACCGGTTCTGCAGCTGCCTCAGAAGCTTCTGCTTCAGTTTCTGTCACTTCTGCCTGAGCACCGGATGCTGCTGTCGCAGCTTTGAATGTCAGCTGACGGTCATACCACTCTTCTTTCTTTTTGCTGAACGCTGCACAGTCAATCGGTGCATCTAATTCTGTGACCGGAATTGTAAAAGTATAAGCGCCCTCAGCATCTTCTGCATACACGATGTAGTCTGCTTCTGCTGCCGCAGCAGCTTCTTCTCCTGTACCCATGAACAATTTTGTATAACCGGTACCGCTCATGGTAATCACTGCGGACATCGCACCATTTGCAACCGTCAGCTCTGCTTTTTCAATCTTGAACATAGCGGAACTGGACTCGACTTCAATTGCGTATGTTCCATCTGCCAGAACGCCGGCTGTATTATTGCTTACAACAGCATCTGGCTCAGCCACTGTTGTCTCTGTTTCATCTGCTGTCATTTCCACACCTGTGAACGCAACATCTGCCTTCATTGCATCAGCCATATGTGTCGTGTAGAGTTCCTGAATTGCCGGAATCTGGCCAAGTCCTTCTAATACACACTCAACCTTATATCCTTCGTTTGTTAAGATTGTCTTCCAGGAATCTTCCTCGTCACCGGCCATATCATTGTTTGCATGGTCACCTGCAACGACCATCAGCGGTTCAAGAACCACATTCTCATATGTACCCTTTGCTTTCAATGCTGCAACTACATCGTTCAGTGTCGGTTCTGACTCTACGGTTCCAACATAGTAATTCTCGAAGCCGGCCGCGGTTAACTTCTCCTGCATTTTGCCGTACACTGCGTTTGCTTCGTCCTCGGTACCGTGGCCCATAAAGCAGATGGCTGTCTTTCCGTCATCGTAGGAAGCTGTCTTTTCTGTAATCGCATCTGCAACCACTTCAAAATCTGCATCATCCATTAAGAGCGGCTCAGCAAGAATGATCTTATCGAACTGGTCCACATACTCGGTCAGTTCTTTCGCAAGATCCTTATACTCGAAACCATTCATAAGATGAGTCGGCTGAACCATCAGTTCCTTGATACCATCTGCTGCCGCACGGTCAAGAGCTTCTGTCACATTGTCGATTTCCAGTCCATCACGATCTTTTAATACATCGATGATGATCTGGCTTGTGAATGCTCTGCGGATTTCATATTCCGGGAATGCATTTTCAAATGCCGCCTCAATGCCGCCGATGGAAAGGTCACGGTTATCGTTGTAGCTTGTACCGAAGCTTACTACAAGAATTGCTGCATCGTCTTTTTTCTCAATTTCAGCCACTGTGGTTTCTGCTGCAGTTGTGGTCTCCACTGCAGCGGTCGTTTCCTCCTTAGCAGCTGTGCTGCATCCTGCCAGGCAACATACTCCCAAAACAGCCGCCATTGCAATGCCTAACGTTTTTTTCATAAAATCCTCTTTCTGCAGATAATCTGCCTTTGTATTTTGATATGCAAATGCACATAACGATTCAGACAATATGCAAAAAGACACGCAAAAAATGCCGTCTGCACACATAAGTGTTTTGATCCTGAATTATTTCATCAAATCAAAAACCCCCTACCACAATTGGTAAGGGGTTATACAATATAAATATACTCCTGAAAAAGCAGATTTTTATAGACTCTGCCCGTCGGAAAATATACGTACAACCAATTACTCGTGGTCTGAAACAATCGTTTCTGTACAACAATCAGGCAGGTCTCCCGGCTTAAAGATCATCGCATCCGCCGCCTTCCCGGTTTCCCAGTGGCATATTGGCTTCAACTCCCTAATTACGGTGACGAGTTCGTACAGGATTTGCACCTGTTTCCCTTTTCATCGGAACCAATGAATGAATCATTCATTTTCCGACACCTGACCGTTACATATTCAGTTGTGGAGAGTATAACATACTTTTTTTCCAGTTTCAACCTGTTCCCTTTCAAAACAAGAGTTACCTAAATTCATAGCCAAGTTTCAGTGTAATAACTGAATCTTCTTCAACCACTTCGCCCTTTTTGAAGATATAATTCATGATTACATGCTGCAGGCTCTCCTTCACTCTTGCATTGCCTTTGATCTGCGGAGTTGTCTGGCTCCAGAAGTCCTTGATGGTCATTCCAACTTCAATCTCCGGAAGTTCCAGTCCTGCCTGAAAATAAGCCATACCAATGGCACAAGTCAACTCCATCGCATTCACCAGACGCGCAGGATTCTCAAAAATTCTCGTTTTAATATCTACAGACATCGGAATCAAACTATGTACCATCTTCATTCCTCCATTTTTCATAACAATATAAAGAAAAAAAGAGCTTTGATTTCTCAAAACTCTTTTCCGTGCCGGTGACCGGACTTGAACCGGTACGGGGTTGCCCCCGAGGGATTTTAAGTCCCTTGCGTCTGCCTATTCCGCCACACCGGCAAACCTGATAACTTTTAGTTATCAAATGGGGCCTACAGGGCTCGAACCTGTGACCCTCTGCTTGTAAGGCAGATGCTCTCCCAGCTGAGCTAAGACCCCAGATATAAAATTTTTAAGGAAGCACTTACGTGCAAGCGACCCGGAAGGGGTTCGAACCCTCGACCTCCGCCGTGACAGGGCGGCGCTCTAACCAGCTGAGCCACCGGGCCATAT
>JAFUMF010000030.1 GCA_017482945.1 Lachnospiraceae bacterium | reverse complement strand
GAAATGCGTTGGTTAAATCCAACTCCTGAAATTTTTTATCCATAGCATGTCCTCCTTGCTATAAAAAGCCCGGAAGATTGTCTGCTGTGGATGTATTATATCAAAAGTAATATTCCATTTCAAGTGTGTGGAGACACTATTCCGGTAAACTTCTGGCAATAAAAAATGGAAAATCAGATGAATGTGAGCAAAAGGATTTTCGTCAGAAAGCATGAAAATGGATTGTTGTTAATGCCAGAATATGTTATGATATAAAGAGCGGATATTATAATTTCATAAGTCGCAGAAGGCGATAACTTGAAAGGAGAAAATATAAAATGAAATACGATTTTACCAGTATCATCGACCGTCACGGAAAAGACTCTATCGCGGTAGATCCGTTACCGACTTCTCCGTACCGTTCCGGTTTTGAATTAAAACCGGGCTTTGATCACATTCCAATGTGGATCGCTGATATGAACTTTGCAACTGTTCCGACGATCCAAGAAGCGATCATCGAGCGTATGAAACACCCGACATTCGGCTACTTCAGCCCGCGTGACGAATACTTCGAGAGCATCATCGACTGGCAGGCAAAGAGAAACGGCGTGACAGGCTTAAAGCCGGAAAACATTGGCTATGAGAACGGCGTTCTCGGCGGCGTAACAAGTGCACTCCGCATCCTCGCATCCCAGGGTGACAAGATCCTTGTTCATTCCCCGGTTTACGTAGGTTTCACAGGCGTTCTGAAGAACAATGGTTTCGAAGCAGTTCACAGCCCGTTAGTAAAAGATGAAAACGGCGTATGGCGTATGGACTTCGAAGACATGGACAAGAAGTTAAAAGAGCAGAAGATCCACACAGCAATTTTCTGTTCCCCGCACAACCCGAGCGGCCGTGTTTGGGAGAAGTGGGAGATTGAAAAGGCAATGGAAGTTTACAAAGCAAACGATGTATTTGTAATCTCCGATGAAATTTGGTCCGATATTCTGTTAGATGGTCACAAGCACATCCCGACACAGTCTGTATCCGAGGATGCAAAACAGAGAGTAATCGCTATGTACGCACCGTCCAAGACCTTCAACCTTGCAGGTCTTGTTGGCAGCTACCACATTTGCTATAACAACTATCTCCATGACCGTTTATTAAAACAGGAGTCCTTAAGCCACTACAACACAATGAACCTTCTGTCCATGTACGCAGTGATCGGCGCTTACAAGCCGGAGGGACATGAGTGGGTGGACGAGCTCTGCCAGGTACTCTCAGAGAACGTAAACTATGGTTGTGATTTCATCAACGAGCACTTCAAAGGTGTAAAAGTGATCAAACCGCAGGGGACATACCTTCTGTTCTTAGACTGCACAGAATGGTTAGAGGAGCATAATATGACAATCGCGGACCTCAGAAAGAAAGGCTACGAGGTTGGTGTTGACTGGCAGGATGGTGAGGCGTTCTTCATGAAGAATGCGATCCGTATGAATCTGGCTCTTCCGCTTTCCAGAGTGAAAGAGGCATTTGACCGTCTTGATAAATATGTTTTTAATGCATAATTGAATATGTAATAAGGAAGAAACTCCCGACGACCATGATGTGGCTGCCGGGAGTTTCTGCTGTTGATACAAGTGCCGCAGGGATGTGATTGGTACAAATCATAGGAAGAGGTTTCATTTTGTGCAATTAATTAAAAAAACACTTGACTTAGAGTATACTTTAAGAGTTACAATGGGCATCGGCAAAAAATTGGGGAAATAAGATTTAGAGGAGAAGTAATAGAAAATCTATGAAAGGAAAATCATTTTTTAAAGTTGACTTTTTACATGGTCCGATTATCAAATCGGTGATTATTTTTGCAATTCCGCTTTTGATTTCCAGTATCTTCCAGCAGCTTTATAACATGGTCGATACCATGATCATCGGTCATTATCTGGGCGATGATTCTCTGGCAGCCATGGGCGCATGTTCATCGATTTACTCGCTGCTTGTGGGATTTGCGCTGGGCATCGGCAGTGGTATGTCGATCGTAAATGCGAGAAGTTTCGGCGCAGGCGATTTGGACAAGCTGAAACGCTCGGTGGCAAGTTCTATCTGCATTGGTCTTTGTGTGGCGCTGACAGCAACGCTTCTTGGACGGTTCGCATTGAGACCGCTTTTGGAAATCTTAAATACGCCGGAGAACATTATTGACGAAGCATATGCCTATGTATCGACGATCGTATCCGGTGTTATTGTAACATTGTCTTACAATCTCTGTTCCGGAATGCTTCGGGCGATCGGAAACAGCTTTATGCCGCTGGTGTTTTTGATCATTTCTTCTATTTTAAATGTGTGCCTGGATCTCTTGTTCATTGTACAGTTTTCCATGGGCGTGCGTGGCGCGGCCATTGCGACAGTCATGTCTCAGGGTGTGTCTGCGGTGCTCTGCGCTACCTATATTATCCGCAAGACGCCGATTCTCGTGCCGAAGAAAGAACATTTCAAATTTGACGCAGAGTTGTGGAAAGAGCTGCTGGCTCAGGGAATTTCCATGGCGCTGATGGGCAGTATCGTGTCGATTGGTACGGTTATTCTGCAGTATGGAATCAATGGATTTGGATCTCTGATCATCGTTGCTCATATGGCGGCGCGTAAGATTTACAGCCTGTTCTGCCTGTTGATCAACACCACATCCATGGCGGTATCGACGTTCGTATCCCAGAATAAGGGTGCAGGAAACCGCGAGAGAATTGTGAAAGTCATGAAATATGCATATATTTATGACGTGATCGTGGCAGGCTTGATTACAGTGGCATTGTGGGCCTTTGGCGAGCAGCTCATTATCTGGCTGACCGGCACGGATAATCCGGTGGTTCTGGAAAATGGTGTGCTGTATCTTCGTATTATCGGTCCGTTCCTCGCGATCCTTGGCATGCTCCTCCAGACAAGAAGTGCGCTGCAGGGAATCGGCGAGAAGTTCTTACCGATCATGTCCAGTGTGATCGAGATGGTCGGAAAGATCCTGTTTTCCATTTTTATCATTCCGAAGTTCGGTTATTTCGCAGTTATTATCTGCGAGCCGGTGATCTGGTGCGTGATGGTGGTGGAACTGCTTGCATCATTCTGGAGAAATGGATTTATTCGAGGTAAAAAAGCTGCCTGATAGACACCAGATGATCTCGCCATTTTTTATCGTCATCTGCGGAGACATGACGGTGCGGATGTTTTCCAGTGGATTTTCATTGAGGACTACCATATGTGCTTTCTTGCCAACGGTCAAAGAGCCGAGGATATGGTCCACATCACAGGCAATCGCGGAGTTGATGGTACCGATTTTCAGTGCTTCAGCCGGAGTCAGACCGCAGTTTTCTACCATAACTACCATCTCATAGAGAGAATCCTCATGTTTGCAGAACTGAGTTCCGCTGTCTGAACCGAGGATGCAGAGAACACCGGCATCGTACACCTTGCGGAAGGAGGCGTAGCACTGGGTCTGGGCTTCTTTCGCTTTGGAGAGTGCCGCCGGGGAAACGCCTTTGTTTCCGCCTTCGATGATCCAGGTGAGGGATGCCAGAGTCGCATCGTAAATCGTGCCATGTTCCACCATCATCTGAACAGTCTCATCATCCACATTGTCGCCATGCTCAATAATATCCACACCGGCGCGGATCGCGGTCTGGTTGCCTTCGATATTCTGGGAGTGGCAGCATGCCTTCGCACCAACATGGTGCGCCTCAATGACGGCCGCCCGAAGTTCTTCTTCGCTTAACTGAATGGAGCCGCGCTTCGTACCCTCGGTACAGACACCGCCGGTTCCCATCAGTTTCACCACATCAGCACCATTCTTTAACATCAGACGCGCCGCTTTTCTGCACTCGTCGGCGCCATCGGCCTCATATCCAAGTTTGTGCCAGGAAGTACCGCCGGTCATGCAGATCGGCTGGCCGGAGGCCTGGAGGTCCGGAGCCAGTTTGATGCGGCCGGCTTTGTTTGCTTCGCGGAGTTCAATGGCAATGTTATGGACATCGCCCACGTCGCGGGCAAAGGTCACGCCGGCTTTTGCAAGGCTTTCCAGATTTTCCAGCGCTGTCAGAGTATAGCCGACAGGAGTTTTCTTCTTAGAAAGTGCCTCCGGAAGAGAATCATTCACCAGATGGACATGACAGTCGAAGAATCCAGGAGCCACATATTTTCCTTCCAGATTTATTACATGTTTCACATCCGCCGGAATCTCCGGAGAAATGTCAGTTATAATTCCATCCTCCACAACAATGGTACAGTCAGGAACCAGAGCTCCATTTAGTACGTCGATCAGATTTGTATGTGTAAACGCTGTTTTCATAAGCAGAAAATCTCCTTTCAGACTTTTTGTTTATTATATCCCTGTGTCCAGATATGGTCAATATAAAAATACATTTGTGCGAATAAATATACCAAATAAATATAGTAGAAAGACTTCTTTTGCTTGCGGCATATATCGCTGGATGATATAATAAAAGATAGTTAAAACGTGCGAATTTTTACTAAGAAAAAGGAGGAAATGCCATGTTACATGAAATTAAATTTAAGTCTTTCAACGAGCGTGATATCGTCCATGCGTGGGTCTATGTTCCGGCGGCAAAACCGAAGGGAATCATCCAGTTAGTCCATGGCTTCGGCGAGCATTCCAGAAGATATTTTCATATGATCGTGAATCTGATGGAAGCAGGCTATATCGTTGCAGCGGATGACCATGTTGGTCACGGAAAGACTGCTCTGGAAAATGACACATGGGGCGACTGGGGCGACAAAGGTTTCCAGACCATGATGGAAGATGAGCATATCTTGAAGACACATGTTTGCGAAATTTACCCGGATCTCCCGTATTTTATCTATGGCCACAGCATGGGTTCCTTTATTACAAGAGATTACATCGCGAAATACGGCGAGGAACTGGCTGGCGCAATTATCTGCGGTACAGCAGGCGTATTCCGCGGCGCGGCTGAAGTGGCAGCAGCTCTTGAGAAGATCGTGGAAGAGGGAAAAGGAAATGAGTCCAATCCGGAATTCACCGGACAGCTCCTCGGCTGGATGGGCGAAAGATGCGGCGAGGTGAAGCTTGGAAACGAGTGGATCTGCGCAGATCCGTACGTTCAGATCGACCATGCGACTGACCCGTTCGATGCCTTCACAAAACCGACCAACAACCGCTCCATGTTGTACTTCACACAGATGATGGAAGCGATCAACGGTATTGAGTGGGCTGCGAAGGTTCCGAAGGATCTCCCGATCTACAACATCGCAGGCGACCAGGACCCGGTCGGCGATTACGGAAAAGGCGTTTACGAAGTGAGCAACTGGCTTTGGGAGACCGGCCATAAAGTACAGACAAAACTGTACTCCGGCTACCGCCATGAAATTCATAACTATGCAGCGATCAAGAACGAAGTGTCTGCAGGAATTATTGCATTTATGGACGGAGTTCTTGGAGTATAATGGAATAAAAAATGGTGTGGGCGCCGATGATCGGTCCCACACCATTTTTAATAAATATCTCATGAATTAATCGTCAATTCCCTCGCAGCACTCGGTCTGGTAGACAACGCCTTCCTTCATAACAAACGCACAGTCTAAAAGCGCCTTCGGATCAGTCAGAAGGTCTCTCTTCCATGCGGAAATGTCCGCCAGTTTGCCAACTTCCAATGTACCGATCTTATCATCCAGCTGTAAAATTTCAGCGTTGATTCTTGTCGCAGCTTCCAGAGCACGGAATCCGCCCATTCCGCAATCCATCCATGCCTTGTACTCATAGCCGCTCTCGTAGTTCTGGTGTGTGGCAACGAAATCTGTTCCGAAACCGAGCTTGCACTTACAATTTTTAATGACCTCACGTCCCGCCTGGAGGGCATCTTTATAGTACTCCAGTTTGCGGCGGTATTCCGGCTGTTTTGTCATGATCATGACCGGATCATAGTGCACAGCCTCTTCGTACGGACAGAAAGTCGGAACGATATAGGCGTTGTGGTCGATGACCATCTGTGCAGTCTCTTCGTCTAAGAGAGAGCAGTGCTCCATGCCGTCGATGCCATATTGTAAAAGCTTCTGGATATGCTTCGGGCTGTAAACGTGGGCTGTTACAGTCTTGCCCCATTCATGGGCAGTGCGGATGATAGACTCCATCTCCTCGTCGTTTAACTGCTGCTGAGCCGGATTGTCATACGGAGTGAAGAATCCGCCGGTCGCCATGATCTTAATGAAATCGGAGCCGTATTTAATTTCTTCGCGCACGGCATGGGCAAAGAAATCTTTTCCGGAGCCGAGAGTCGGACGGAGGTTCTGTGCCACGTTGCTGAATTCCGGATTTCTTGCAAATCCCTGGGACAGATCACCATGGCTGCCTGGTGTGCACATGAATCTTGCAGCCGCAACGATTCTGGAACCGGTATGGTAGCCATGTTCAATGGCACGCTTTACATCGAGGACGCCCATTCCATTGGAAGTGATGCCGCCCATATGACGGACGGTTGTGAAACCGCGTGCCAGAGTTTTCTGGGCAGTGCGGAGGATCGCCAGGGTCTTCATTTCTTCAGAAGTTGTATAAACCTCCTCGCGGATCGTATGCCAGTCCAGATAATCCATATGCATATGGGCATCGATCATACCTGGTGTGACAGTTGCGTCAGAAAGGTCGATCACCTTGGCAGCTTCCGGCTGCGGAACGTCCGGGCCGATGGCTTCGATTTTGTTATCTTTCACAAGGATTTTGTAGTTTTCTTTGAATTCCGGCTCGATGCCGTTGTAGAGTTTTCCACAGATAATATAAGTAAGTTTAGTATTGCTCATTGTGTTATCCTGCCTTTAAAAATATATGATGTCATTGTACCATAAGAGGGAGGCAGATTCCTACCTTTTTTTGCAGATTTATCAAATGATTCTGTCAGAATCAAACGCTATTGAAAAGTACGGTGTTTGACTTTATACTAGATAGAAAGAAACGGAACGAAAACATGATATGGAGTGTATGATATGGAAAAGAAATATGATGTTACAGCGTTGGGAGAATTGCTGATTGATTTTACAGAAAACGGAACCAGCGATCAGGGAAATCCGATGTTGGAGGCAAATCCGGGGGGCGCGCCGTGTAATGTGCTGGCGATGCTGCAGAAATTGGGAAAGAAGACCTCTTTTATCGGAAAAGTCGGCAATGATCAGT
>JAFUMF010000029.1 GCA_017482945.1 Lachnospiraceae bacterium | reverse complement strand
GATATTGAAAAAGTAATACGTCGAATCATATCGAACTATCTTTCCTGTTATATAAACCTATAATCAACACCACCAGCATAGTGTTTTATTTGTTTTCACAAAACACTATGCTGGTGTTTTTATGCTTAGAATTTAAAGAAAACGGAATCGCATTAAGCGATTCCGGATTTCAGTTTCACTGATTATAATGTTGGAATTAACCCTCACAATACCAAAGAAGATGTGCATTCATCTTAAACCCATACTTTTCGTATAGATGAATCGCATCATTTCCATCAACAACCTTCACCTCAATATGGCTAATGTTATTTTTACTAAAAGCATCCATAGCCCAATCCATTAACATCTGGCCATATCCTTTTTTACGATATTCTCGCAAAACAACCAAGTAATCCAGCTTTCCTTTTCCCTGAACAATATCCACTTTACAAAAGCCAACAACTTTTTCATCATTTTCAATGACTGCAATATAAGATTGTCCGCTCTGCAAACTTGTATAAAACGCATTTAATGTATCTTCATATGGCTTACTAGGATAGAATCCATTGAAATGTGTGGAAATCTGATTGTGATGCTCTGAAAGCTGAATTAAGCATGACCGCAGTTTATTTACTTCGTTTTTATCTATTTCTCTGATATTCACACTTATCTCCTCTTAAAAAATATTTGTGTTTCCAACTTGTCAAACAACTTCCAGTTTTTTTAACAAGATGATTATACCGTATCTCCAACAGTTATGGAATCAACAACCATCCACATAAAAAGGAACGTGCCCCTCTCACTGCCACGGACACGTTCCCAAATTCACTTTCCCTCACCTGACATTTTCCAGAAACAGGTTACCTTTACGGGTGTCTAAGTCCATCCAACTGATCATGCTTCAGCGCAGGAATCTCCACACCCAGAACAATTTTTATGAGCCACACAAAAAACACCAGTACCAATATCGGAATCACGCAGGATGTTACCAAAAGAATCGCCAGTGCTTCCAGGTAATGATTCAAGACTTGCTCCAATTTATCTGTCGCAATTGAAACTGTCTCTGTCACATTCGATAATAATTCTGAAAAAATGTTCCCTTTTTTCTCTTCCTCTTTTGCCGCATTTAGCTCTGCATTTTCTTCAATCTCTTCTGTTGTCTCAAGTGCCATGTCGATCGTACTTTGGATAGAAGAATTATATGTCTCTTTAATTAAATTAGAAATGCCAACGCTTGCCGGAATGATCAAAACGATGGTGAGCCCAAATACCGCCAGTTTTGCCGCAAGTCGCTTTGCTACATGGCTATGGAAAATAATACCGGCAGCACAGAGTGCACATGCCAATGGGATCAGTACTTTAAATGCCGCGTATCCCGTTAGTGTGACCAGGTATTTTTCCAAATATATGGCACTGAGCACTAAAAGAAACCATGTACTAAGATCTGCCAGTTTCTCTGCAATTGGAGTCGCCACATCTCCTGGAATCATCGTGATTGCCGATGAGACACCAATAGAGGAAATTGACAATCGCATGACTGTGTCACGCGTTTCCTCAAGATTTTCAATCGTCTCTGCATGGACTTCCGGAGATGACGCATAATCTGCCACCTTAAAAAACGAAACCAGCGCGATCACCGCCAAAACCGCTACAATCACCCATGGTTTCCATCCGCTTTCAAACCTGTTATTCATTACAGTTACTCTCCTTTCTGAATTTTTGAATTCATTCAAAAATTATTTTCTCTTTTGGGTCAAACAGTATCTTACACCTTCTATTTTACGATATCATGGCGCAAATTCAACGGCTTGTTCCGCGAAATAGGGCAGTCTATTGGGGACCATTTGCCCCAAAAAGAAACGAGAGGTCTTTGACCTCTCGCCCAATTTATGTTCTTTTACGCCATATTGAAATTCGTCTCGCTGTATCCAGCGATGATATCTGCCATCTCTTGTCCATATTCTGCAGCGTAATCAGCCAGTACCTTCGCGCTGATTTCCTTGCCTTCTTCGCCGAAAATCGCCTCGCAGACCTCTGCATACGCCCAGTAAGAATGTGCATTATGGTACTCGAAGTTTTTAAGTCCCTCTGGCTTCTTCTGAATCTTCAGTTCCGGGGACATGCCTGCGTCTAAGATTGTCTGGATGCAGAAATCATGGTCGTGAAGGGTCTGCGGTACCAGGTATGTGATCTGCGGGTTGAAACCGCGGCAGATGGATGCGTCGAGCACGCCACAGTACGCCAGTCCGGCCTCTTTCAGTCCCATTTTCTTGAACTGTGCGTGCCAAGGACATGCGTGGATGTGCATCGTATAGTCCGGGGAATATTCCGTGATATCGGAGCGGTTCTGTGCTCCCATCGCCAGGATTTCCTCTGTGTTGACCCACTCGCCGTAGCGGCAGTATGTCTCGTAGGTCAACGGCTGACCATCACGGATCGCACGCTGCGCCATACGGCGGCCGCGCTGTCCGCCATAGTACTGAGTGCCGTGGATAAACGCTGCTTTTCCGCGCTCACCGAACGCCTCTGTCATATGAACATAATATTTTGCTGCAATAAATGCATGTGTCATTTCATTAAATCCCATCGTAACTTCCCCTTTCTCACCAAGAATATCCGAAAGCTCTGCAAACTGCGCCAGAGACAGTGCCTCGCCGCGCACTGTTGCCGGCAGACCCATTCTCTCGATCGCAGCTAAAATCTTCTCTTTGGAATACGGAATCTCCGGAGAGTTATTGAGTCCGTTCTGCAAAGTCTTTCTTCTCTGGTTGAATGACGCGCGGATAATTTTAAACATATGCTCCGCATCGTTTACTTTCACCGGCATCTCTTTGTGTCTGGTCAGTCGGATTACCGCACTGCCCACATTCGGGCGCGGAATAAAGCAGTTCGGCGGCACATTCGCCACGATCTCCGGCTCCGCATAATACTGCACTGCCAGGGAAAGTGCACCATAGTCCTTGGAACCCGGTCCTTCCTGCATACGGTCCGCAACTTCCTTCTGTACCATGACAGTAATATTGTCGATCGGAACTCCGCTCTCGAACAGTCCCATAATGATCGGAGTTGTAATATAATATGGAAGGTTCGCAACCACCTTAATCGGTCGGCCATCATTATATTTCTCCGCAATTTCCTTAATATCGACCTTCAAAATATCTTCGTTGATGACAGTTACGTTATCATACGCCGCCAGTGTCTCCCCAAGAATCGGGATCAAATTTTTGTCGATTTCCACCGCAACGACCTGTCTCGCATTCTCTGCCAGATACTGTGTCATCGTACCGATACCCGGTCCGATCTCCAGGACACAGTCGTCCTTTGTCACTCCGGCAGAAGAAATGATCTTCTCCAGAACATGCGTATCGATCAAAAAGTTCTGACCGAATTTCTTCTGGAACATAAATTCATATTTCTGAATGATTTCTATGGTATTCTTCGGATTTCCAAGACTCGCCATATTTCCTCCTACACCAATTGATACAATCTCTTCGCATTCTCCGCCGTCACCCGGATCACTTCCTCCGACTCCATACCTTTGATTTCGGCCATGGCTTCCACCACATGCGGCAGATACAGAGATGAATTTCTCTTTCCTCTATACGGAACCGGCGCCAGATACGGACAGTCGGTCTCCAACACGATCTTGTCCATCGGGGCGTATTCCACAACTTCTTTTAATTTCTTACCATTTTTAAATGTCAGAACACCACCGACACCGATAAAATAGTCCATGTTCAGGTATTCTCTGGCCATCTCCACGCCGTAGGAAAAGCAGTGGATCACACCTCCGGTCGTACCTTTATGCTCGGACTTCATGATATCTAACGTATCCTGTGCCGCATCACGGCTGTGGATCACAACCGGAAGTCCGGTCTCTTTTGCCAGTTCCAACTGACG
Source organism: Lachnospiraceae bacterium (assembly GCA_017482945.1). Lineage (GTDB taxonomy): Bacteria > Bacillota > Clostridia > Lachnospirales > Lachnospiraceae > Pilosibacter. The sequence goes on along the minus strand of JAFUMF010000029.1, from coordinate 3,930 downwards.
CACGAACCATTTCTTCTGAACATCCCGCTCCACATTGTCCCAATAATAATCAAGGCCGATCTCACCAATCGCCACGATCTTCTCATGTGCAGAATGTTCCTTGATCCACTGGATGTCCTCCTCCGTAAGATCTCCGCAATCACTCGGATGCACCCCGAGCACTCCGTACACAAACGGATACTTCTTCGCCAGCTCCAGCGTTGTCTTACAAGATTTCATGCTGGCACCGATATTCACGATCGTGCCAACTCCATTCTCTTTCATACTCTCCAACAGCGCATATCTGTCCTCATCAAAGTCTTCATCATCATAATGCGCGTGCGTATCAAAAATATATTCCATCGATTTATTCTCCTAACGTTACAAACATGCCACGTACGTATTCGCGGCAACAAAAACACCCACAAAATACACCACCAGCAGGTGCACCGGGTAAAAAACATAGGGCAGATATCCCAGTTTTCTTCCCCTCTCTCCATTGTAACGGTTGATAAAGAAAATTGCAATCCATGCGAACAGCGCATGCAGACTAAAATTATAAATCAGCAGCAGGACCATGCTGCCAAATCCCATCTGTTCCATTGGCCTGAACCGGAACAGATAGAAGACAAGAATTAATAGCACCCCGAATGCACCATAATCTCCTCTGAGAAGCTCTGCTGCCACTGCCGCTGTTGCGACAACCAAAATCATCAGTGCAGCACCAAGAAATTTTCTTCCGGTATCTGTTTCGCCGGCCAAGCTCTCTGTCCCCTGTCTTGACACTCCGGTCTGCAGACCAAACTTCTGCTCCACCATTTCCAGCAGCTTCATGCAGATCAGCCCGATCAATAACACCACCAACGTATTCTGCGCCTCCGGAAACAGAAGCTGTTTTCCCGCCACAAGATTGTACGGAATCTCAGAAATGACTGCAAACAGTGCGACCCGCGCCGCATACTTTTCCCAGCTTTTTGTATACAAAAATCCCTGGACCAGTAAAAACGCATACAGCGGAAAAGCCATCCGCCCGATCAGGCGCATGGCTAATCCAATATTTTCCAGTAACGGGCTCATTTCATCCAGACCATAGTTGTAGATCACTGCCACAGCCGCATGGTCAAGGAACATGGTGCCCATTGCTATTTTCTTCAATTGTTCCGACGTATACCGCCCGTACACTTAGCTAACCTCGGAGCCCGGTTTCATGTCTTTTTCCGGAACCATGAGAGCCAGATTGTCCTCATCGTCACCGGCACAAAGAATCATACCCTCGGACATAAGACCTGCTAACTTCGCCGGCTTCAGGTTTGTAACGACCATAACCTTCTTACCAACCATCTCTTCCGGTTTGTACCAAGCTTTGATACCACTTACGATCTGTCTTACTTCAGATCCGATCTTAACCTGGGAGCAAAGGAGCTTTTTGGACTTCTTCACTTCCTCACACTTGATGATTTCGCCAATCTGGAACTGCAGTTTCTCGAAATCTTCGAATGTGATCTCCGGTTTCTTCTCTACGTCTACCACGTTCTCTTTCACTTCTTCTGCTGCCGGCTCGTTTGCAGCTGCCTCAGCCGCCTTCATAGCCTCAACTTTTTCCATTACTTCTTTCACATCAAGACGTGCGAAAAGGATTTCCGGTTTCTCAACAACTTTGTTGCCGCTCGGATATAAACCGAACTGATCCATATCAGAGAGTGCTCTCTTGCTAGTATTTAACTGAGCCATGATCTTCGCGGATGTTTCCGGCATGAAGGACTCAAGTAAGGATGCACCGATGGTGATGGACTCAACCAGGTTGTAAAGAACAGTTGCAAGACGGTCTTTGTTTGCCTCGTCCTTAGCCAGTGTCCACGGTGTTGTCTCATCGATATATTTGTTGCTGCGGCGGAAGATATTAAAGATCTCTGTGATCGCGTCAGCAACACGGAGCTTATTCATCTTCTCATCGGCTTTCTTCACTGCCTCAAGAACAGTTGCCTTTAAGTCTTCATCAACTTCTGCAGTCACGCCCTTGTTTTCAACAACGCCGCCGAAGTATTTGTTTGTCATGGAAACGGTACGGTTTACAAGGTTTCCAAGGATGTTTGCAAGGTCAGAGTTCATACGCTCTACCATTAACTCCCATGTGATCACGCCATCGTTCTCGAACGGCATCTCGTGGAGCACGAAGTAACGAACTGCATCTACGCCGAAGAAATCAACTAATGTGTCAGCATAAAGAACGTTACCCTTGGACTTACTCATCTTACCGTCGCCCTGTAACAGCCACGGATGACCGAATACCTGCTTCGGAAGCGGAATATCCAGAGCCATTAAGAAGATCGGCCAGTAGATGGTATGGAAGCGGATGATGTCTTTACCGATCAGGTGAAGGTCTGCCGGCCAGTACTTATTGTACATGTCATCATGGTTTCCGTCGCAGTCATAGCCAACGCCTGTGATATAGTTTGTAAGCGCGTCAAGCCATACGTATGTTACATGCTTCGGATCAAAGTCTACCGGAACGCCCCATGTAAAGGATGTTCTGGATACGCAGAGGTCCTGTAATCCCGGAAGAAGGAAGTTGTTCATCATCTCGTTCTTTCTGGATACCGGCTGAATGAACTCCGGATGTGTGTTGATATGGTCAATTAATCTCTGCGCATATTTGCTCATACGGAAGAAGTACGCCTCTTCCTTCGCCGGCTGTACCGGGCGTCCGCAGTCCGGACATTTTCCGTCTACGACCTGAGATGCTGTCCAGAAGGACTCACATGGTGTGCAGTAAAGACCCTCATAGTGACCTTTGTAGATATCATCCTGCTCGTAGAGCTTTTTGAAGATCTTCTGAACCTGTTTCTCATGGTAATCATCAGTTGTACGGATGAATTTGTCGTAGGATGTGTTCATTAAATCCCAGATGCCTTTGATCTCGCCTGCGATCTCGTCAACGAACTCCTTCGGTGTCTTACCAGCGTCCTGAGCCTTTAACTCGATCTTCTGGCCGTGCTCGTCAGTACCTGTCTGGAAAAATACATCGTAGCCCTGCTCTCTCTTATAGCGGGCGATTGCGTCTGCTAACACGATCTCGTAAGTGTTACCGATATGCGGTTTACCGGATGTGTAAGCGATGGCAGTTGTAATGTAATATGGTTTTTTACAATTCTGGCACATAGTTTTCAGTTCCTCCTGTTTTCATATATCTTACTTTTAACTTTTTAGACTGGCGAATAGAATGTGGCGCGGCATGACCTCACTACGCACGAGACCGTGCTCCTTTGGGTCAGACTCTGCGCATCCTCGCGGAGTGTTTTATTTACAGACGCATTTCTGTAAATAAAAAAAACCCGTCTTCTTCTTAAAGACGAGTTCCCCCGTGTTACCACTTTAATTCAGAAATACCTCGCGATATTTCCCTCATCGGCTGCTCTCCCGGGCCGTCTGCGGTTACATTCAAATTTACCGCTTCCCACACAGAATTCACAGTCTGACACGCTAACGGGCGCTTCCGGCATGACCTAAACTTTCCATTACGGACGCTTCAGCCACACAGCTCCAGGACCATCTTCCGCAAACTGCCCGCTCCCCGCTCGCACCTAACCGGGGTCTCTGAAAGCTTCTTTTTTGCATACTCTTCCCTTCAAAGCCTTTGACCATATTATGTTCCTAGTCTAAACTTTTCTGACTATTTTGTCAAGGTGTGACTAGATATAAAATATTTTTTGGCAAGACTTTTGATCCCATTCTCTCGTGCCAGATTCAGGCAGGACCGATAACAGGATGCCAGCAGCTCCAGCAAAATCGGAATACGCTCGTCCGCACGCTGGCGCATTGTATAAAGACCTTCTGCATCCTGCTTCGCCTGCTCGGCATTTGCACCAAAAATCATATTCCAATATTTAGAAGAAACGATCGGCATCTCCTGAATCGTGAAGTACTTATTCAGCTGGTCAAAGGCAGAGGTGT
>JAFUMF010000028.1 GCA_017482945.1 Lachnospiraceae bacterium | reverse complement strand
ATTTCGTCCCATTTTTCCAAAATTTTTTCCAGCATATTCATACTCCTAAACGTGTGTATAACCATGTGCATAAATGTGGATAACTAATACTGTCAGCCACAAAAGCCCATAAACCCAATCTAATTCTATTTTACATTAAAATGTTCCTTTTTTCAATGAAAATCTTATCGTCCACACGTTTTCCAGAGGTTATCCATAAACTTATCCACAACTTATCCACATTTTGGGGATAAAATTATGTTAATCAGTGGATATTAAGAGAAAAATTTTTTTTATTCCTATATATAATAGGAAGATACTAAATATTGTGCCGGGAAAAAGGGGGAATACATTTTGTGGGAAGTAAGGTTGGATTAAGCCTTTTTGTGGCTAGAAATATAGGTTTTTTCAAAATTTTTTTAAAAATTAACACTTGACGAAGAGGGAGAACTTCTATATAATTGAAACGGTGTTTTAATATGTCTTAGTTTATTTAGTACGCTAAGGTACTTGATTTTATAGTAAGAGGAGGTGCCGGGTTTATGAAAATGACATTTCAGCCGAAAAATACTCAGAGAAAAAGAGTTCATGGTTTCAGAGCAAGAATGGCTACAGCAGGTGGTAGAAAAGTATTAGCTGCTAGAAGAGCAAAAGGTAGAGCTAGATTATCCGCTTAATGTAATGAATCCAAGAGAGTATCCGGAAGTTAGGAAAACTTTTGGATACTCTTTTTTTGTTCATTTTGGGAAGTTAATTTTTAGGAGTTTTTGAATGAAAAGATTCCATTCATTAAAGAAAAACAGCGAATTCCAGGCGGTATACCGCACGGGAAAGTCGTACGCGAACAAGTATCTGGTGATGTATGTGCTTGATACGGACAAGCAGGGAAACAGAATCGGTATTTCAGCAAGCAAAAAGTTCGGCAACAGTGTGGAACGACATCGTTTTGCGAGACTGGTGCGAGAAAGTTTCCGATTAAATGAAGACATATTAGAAGACGGAAAAGATATTGTTGTAGTAGCTAGAACTGCGGCAAAAGACAAAAGTTTCGACAAAATTGAAAGTGCATTTTTGCACTTGTGCGGACTGCATAACATTTTAAAAGAATCGAAGTGAGAGGTAGTATGAAAGGGTTATTGATCGGACTGGTGAAATTTTACAAGAAGTTCATTTCTCCATGTATGGGCCCTCACTGTATTTATACACCGACGTGTTCCCAGTACGCCCTGGAGGCACTTGAAAAGTACGGTGCTATAAAAGGTACTTATCTTGCTTGTAAGCGGATTCTCCGTTGTCATCCGTTTGCAAAAGGCGGTTATGATCCAGTTCCGTAAATTGGAGGTTAAACTATGATTTTAACAAAAAGCGGTGGCATTTTAGGCCCGATCGCGTCAGTCCTTGGTATCATCATGGACTTTCTGTTCCAGATCACAAGCCAGTTTGGTGTATTTAATGTTGGCCTGTGTATTATTTTGTTTACGATCGTAACAAAGATGTTAATGCTCCCATTAACAATCAAACAGCAGAAATCAACAAAACTCATGAGTGTTATGAACCCGGAAATTCAGGCTATTCAGGCAAAATATAAGGGTAAAACAGACAATGAGTCGATGCAGCGCCAGAACGTAGAACTTCAGGCGGTATATGATAAGTACGGCACAAGTATGACAGGCGGATGTCTTCCGTTATTAATTCAGATGCCGATCCTTTTCGCATTATTTAGTGTAGTAAGAAACATTCCGGCATATGTAGCTTCTGTAAGAGTAAGCTTTGACAATGTAGTAAATGCTGTTATGGCTCAGGGTGGTTATGTAGAAAAAATTACAACAATCACTGATATTACAAAAGCACTGAATAATGTGGCGGTTGAAAAGTACGATTTTACAAGCGCTGATAAGCTTGTAGATATGCTTTACAATTTCTCTGCAACACAGTGGGCAGAGTTAGAAGCTGCATTCCCGGCAATTTCCACAACAATTGCTGAAAATGCAGAAGCAATTGCTGATATGAACTATTTCTTCGGCTTAAACGTTGCTGAAGCTCCGGGCTGGATGCCGTCCTTAGCATGGATCATTCCGATTCTTGCAGGTCTTTCCCAGTTCATAAGTGTTAAGATTTTACAGGGCAAACAGCAGCAGAAGGCAGATCCGGATAACGCAGCAGCACAGTCCATGCAGACAATGAATAACACAATGCCGTTAATGTCCGCATTCTTCTGTATTACAATGCCGATCGGTCTTGGTATTTACTGGATCGCATCCAGCGTTGTGCAGATTATCCAGCAGCTTGCTATTAACGCTTATATGGAAAAAATCGATATTGATGAAATGGTTAAGAAAAATATCGAGAAGGTAAATAAAAAGCGTGCAAAACAGGGTCTCCCGCCGACAAAAGTTTCCTCTGTTTCTACTACATTAGAAGAGGCAAGAGCAGCTCAGGAAAAGGAAAAACAGGCAGAAGAAGCAAAGAAAGAAAGAATTGCAAAACAGATCGAGGCTTCCAAGAAGATTTATAACAATGATCCAAATCCGGATAGCCTTGCTTCAAAAGCAGCTATGGTTCAGAAGTATAATGAAGCGCATGAAAAGCGCAGCAATAAGAACAAGTAAGGGGGTTCTTAATGATGGATATGATTACTGTAACTGCCAAGAATGTAGATGAAGCGATTATTCAGGCTTCCATGCAGCTTGGAGTGAGCAGCGACAGACTTCAGTATGAAGTTGTAGAAAAGGGTAGCGCAGGTATCCTTGGCGGTCTGATTGGTGCAAAACCGGCAGTGATCCGTGCGAAGAAGATTGAGACAATCGATGATAAGGCAACTGATTTCTTAAAAGATGTATTCGGTGCTATGGGCCTTAGCGTTGATGTTGATGTAAAATTAAATGAGGAAGAAAAAGAGTTAGAGATCAACCTTTCCGGTGATGAGATGGGAATTCTCATTGGTAAGAGAGGACAGACTCTTGATTCCTTACAGTATCTCGTAAGCCTGGTAGTAAATAAAGAGTCTGAGGACTACTTAAGAGTAAAACTTGACACAGAAAACTACCGTGAGAGAAGAAAAGAAACACTTGAAACTCTTGCAAAGAACATCGCTTATAAAGTTAAGAGAACAAGACGTCCGGTATCTTTAGAGCCGATGAATCCGTACGAGAGAAGAATTATTCACTCTGCACTTCAGAATGACAAATATGTATTCACAAGAAGTGAAGGTGAAGAGCCGTTCCGTCATGTTGTGATCGCACTCAAGAGAGAAGAGCGCACAGAGCGCAGAAGACCGAGAACAACAAGAAGAGACTACAATAAAACACAGGAATAATACAAAAACAGGGGGTTGCCGTAGGCAGCCCCTTTATGTTATGCTATACTAGCTAAAGTTTTGAATTGCAGAGGTTTTTGGCATGATTTATACAGATACAATCGCGGCTATTGCAACAGCCATGGGAAATTCCGGTATTGGAATTGTGAGAATCAGTGGTGAGGAAGCAATCGAAATTGCTGACCGTATTTTCAAATTAAAAAGCGGAAAGGAAAAACTGATCGACCAGAAAAGCCATACGATCCACTATGGTTTTATTTGTGATGGGGAAGAAGTCATCGATGAAGTCCTTGTGATGTTGATGAAGGGGCCGAGAAGTTTTACTGCGGAGGATACAGTGGAAATCGACTGTCATGGAGGTATGCTTGTGACACGCCGGATTTTGGAAGCTGTTTTAAAAGCAGGTGCAAGACTTGCAGATCCTGGTGAATTTACAAAGCGTGCATTTTTAAATGGAAGAATTGACCTTTCCCAGGCCGAGGCAGTCATTGATGTGATCAACGCAAAGAACGAATATGCGCTGAAATCATCTGTTGGCCAGCTGCGCGGCAGTGTATCGAAAAAAATCAAAGACCTCAGAGATTCTATTATTTATGAAATTGCATTTATCGAATCTGCATTGGACGATCCGGAGCATATTTCTCTGGATGGTTATGGTGAGAAACTGATGGGTGTTGTGAGCATGATAGAAAAAGAGTTATGTAAACTGATTAAATCATCCTCCAACGGTCGTGTGGTTTCTGAAGGAGTAAAGACCGTTATTTTAGGTAAGCCAAATGCAGGAAAGTCGTCTCTTATGAATGTTCTAGTGGGAGAGGATCGTGCAATTGTAACAGACATCGCCGGAACGACCAGAGATATTCTGGAGGAGCATATTTATCTTCAGGGAATCAGTCTCAATGTGGTAGATACCGCAGGAATCAGAAATACCGACGATGTGGTGGAAAAAATCGGTGTTACAAAAGCTATGGATGCTGCAAAAGATGCAGATTTGATTATTTATGTTGTGGATGGTTCCAGAGATCTGGATGAAAATGATGATCAGATTATGGAATTTATTAGGGATAAAAAAGCAGTGGTGCTTTTAAATAAGAGTGACCTGGAACAGGTGGTTTCTGTGGAAGAGATTACAAAAAAATCCGGTCATTCTGTGATTGCGATTTCTGCAAAGCAGGAATCCGGTATTGATCAGCTGGAAGAGGAAATTAAGTCACTGTTTTATGAAGGTGAGATTGATTTTAATGACCAGGTCATGATTACCAATGTGCGTCATGCGCAGGCCTTACATGAGGCATATGACAGTATTTTAATGGTAAAACGGAGCATCGAAGATGAGATGCCGGAAGATTTTTATTCCATTGATCTGATGAATGCCTATGAAAAACTGGGCCTGATTATCGGTGAATCGGTGGAAGATGATCTGGTAAATGAGATATTCAGTAAATTCTGTATGGGAAAATAGTGAATTCAGATAGAAGAGAGGAAAAAACATGCCTTTTGTAGAAGAAATCTACGATATTGTCGTTGTCGGTGCCGGTCATGCCGGCTGTGAAGCGGCTTTGGCGGCAGCAAGACTGGGATTTGAGACCATTATGTTTACCGTAAGTGTGGACAGCATTGCACTGATGCCTTGTAATCCAAATATCGGAGGAATTTCTAAGGGACATCTGGTGCGCGAACTGGATGCGCTTGGCGGAGAGATGGGAAAAGTCATTGATAAGACATTCATCCAGTCCAAGATGTTAAACGAATCCAAGGGTCCGGCGGTGCATTCGTTAAGAGCGCAGGCAGACAAACAGGATTATACGAGAGAAATGCGCCGGGTGCTGGAAAATACAGATCATTTAACTGTGCGTCAGGCGGAAGTGACAGAAATTTTAACAGAAGAAATTGGTGAAAAACGCCGAATTGTCGGTGTTAAGACATATTCCGGTGCCACATATAAATGTCGGGCAGTGGTACTTGCGACTGGTACTTATCTGAACGCCAGATGTATTTACGGTGATGTGAGTAATCCAACTGGTCCCAACGGACTTCAGGCAGCTACTTATCTGACGGACTCTTTAAAGAAAAATGGTGTGGAAATGTACCGCTTTAAGACCGGAACACCGGCCAGAGCGGATAGAAGAAGCATTGATTTTTCCAAGATGGAGGAGCAGTTCGGTGATCAGAGAGTCGTTCCATTCTCATTTTCCACAGATCCTGAGTCTGTTCAGAAGGAGCAGGTTTCCTGCTGGCTGACTTACACAAATGAGAAAACTCATGAGATTATCCGCGCAAATCTGGATCGTTCTCCGCTGTTTTCCGGTGCGATTGAGGGAACAGGACCGAGATATTGTCCGTCCATTGAGGATAAAGTTGTAAAATTCCCGGATAAGGAAAGACATCAGGTCTTCGTGGAGCCGGAAGGACTTTATACCAATGAAATGTATCTTGGTGGCATGTCCAGCTCACTTCCGGAGGATGTGCAGTATGCCATGTACCGCACGGTCCCAGGACTTGAAAATGTAAAAATTGTGCGCGCGGCATATGCCATCGAATATGATTGTATCAATCCAAGACAGCTCAATGCCACACTGGAGTTTAAAAATGTGGAAGGATTATTTTCCGGTGGACAGTTTAATGGAAGTTCCGGTTATGAGGAAGCAGCTGTTCAGGGATTTATGGCCGGCGTCAATGCTGCGAGAAAGCTGCAGGGAAAAGAGCCGGTGATTCTTGACCGTTCTCAGGCATATATTGGTGTGTTGATCGATGATCTTGTAACCAAGGAAAATCGTGAACCATATCGAATGATGACTTCCAGAGCGGAATATCGTCTGCTTTTGAGACAGGATAATGCAGATCTGAGACTACGAAAAATTGGTTATGAAATTGGTCTTGTGAGCGAAGAACAGTATCAGTATATTATATGGAAGGAACAGGCCATTGAAGCGGAAGTCGCTCGTCTGGAAAAGAAGACCATCGGCGGCAATGAGAAGGTTCAGGCATTCCTGGAGAAACATAACAGTACACTGTTGAAATCTGGTTCTACCATTGCAGAGCTGGTAAAACGTCCGGAACTCAGCTATGCAGATCTGGCAGAGCTTGATGAAGATCGTCCGAATTTACCGGAGGATGTACAAAAACAGGTCGACATAAACCTTAAGTATGCCGGATATATCAAACGTCAGCTGCAGCAGGTAGCTCAGTTTAAAAAATTAGAAAGCAGAAAACTGCCGCATGATTTTGATTATTCAACAGTAAAGAGCTTACGTTTGGAAGCAGTGCAGAAATTAAATCTGTACAAACCATTAAATATCGGACAGGCATCCAGAATTTCCGGTGTATCTCCGGCAGATATTTCTGTTTTAATGGTACATTTGGAGCAGGTTGGAAGAAAATAAATGGTTAAATGGCCATTGAAACATGGAGTTGGAGAAAATTTATGACAGAAATGTTTGAAAAGCTGATGAATGAAGGTCTGGATGGACTGGGTCTTACACTTTCCAATCGTCAGAAGGAGCAGTTTTATCAGTATTATGAGCTTTTGATCGAGTGGAATAAAGTGATGAATCTGACGGCAATTACAGAACTGGATGAAGTTGTAACAAAACATTTTGTAGACAGCTTGTTACTTGTGAAAGTGATTCCGAATCTTGATTCTGCATCCTATAAATGTATTGACGTGGGAACCGGTGCCGGTTTTCCAGGTATTCCGTTGAAAATTGCATTCCCGAATTTGGAAATCACACTTCTTGATTCTTTAAATAAGAGAGTCGGATTTTTAAATGAAGTGATTGGAACGCTTGGTCTTGAAAAAATTCAGGCTGTTCATGGAAGAGCAGAGGATTATGGTCGTGATGGAAAATACAGAGAGCAGTATGACCTTTGTGTATCCAGAGCGGTTGCCAATATGTCCACACTTTCCGAGTATTGTATTCCGTTTGTAGCGAAAGGCGGCCACTTTATACCATATAAGTCTGGAAAAGTGGAAGAGGAAGTAAAACAGGCAGAATCTGCAGTGAAAAAGCTCGGTGGAGAAATGGGAGAAGTAATTACCCACATTCTTCCGGGAACCGATGTGGAAAGAACCTTTATTCCGGTCAAGAAAGTGGGGATAACTGCAAAGAAATTCCCAAGAAAAGCCGGATTACCGTCAAAAGAACCGTTGAAATAGAATGTTTCACGTGAAACATTGTTTGTCAAAATATGTAATTTGACTAAATAAAGAAAATAGTGAAGAGGAGCACTGCTTTGGAAAAAATAGCCTGAGCAGTGCTCCTCTTTTTCGAGATTTATGGTGTTTTAATAAAAAGCAATTAGTTGAAGAACATTTTAATAATGTTGCTGACTTCTGCTGTTTTTTCTAACTGCGGAAGATGTTTGGTTGCTGCAATGATAGAAGATTCAATGGATGGATTGCAGAGAGTGTATTCGTTGATGATTTCGTTGATACCATTCTTTGCACCGCCACCAAGAATATAAATGCTGTTGTTGATTTTCTCCAAGGCACGGCTGATATTACATTTTGTGTAGTTACATGTAATACTGGAGTAGATTGCTTTCGGAGAAATACCTAAATGAGCGGACTCGAAATATTTATCGATGTAAATAAGTCTGGCTTCATATGGATTATAGAAGTAGTGCTCTTTAAAATTACGATCGATGATATCTCTTGATGATGCAATATTATAAAGCAGAGTACCGATTACTGGTGCGTCTAAAATAAATTTATAGATTTTTGCACGTTTTCCCGGAATTTGTGAACAGCTATTGAAGCTTTCCGGATTGATGAACATGATCTGATCAAATAAGTCCGGATTGTATGCGCATGCCATCGTAACAAGAGATGCAGAACCTCCTGTGGCGATAATATTTGTGCGACGTCCAATTTCCGATTTGATAAAATCACTGATTAACTGCACATAAAGGAAATTTGTGTAGGTGAGATTTGGTTTTTCGGAACGTCCGCAGCCGAGAAGATCAATTGTGTAAATTGTATATTCCTCTTTCAGCATCGGGATCAGTGGCTCCCACTCTGCACCGCTGGAAGTATGATTTAAATCGTGGATAAGAAGCAGAGGTTTGCCTGTTCCTGTTTTCGTGTAATGAATATTACCAAGTCTCCATTTAAAGGATTTTGGATGTGTATCGGAAAGTAGATTTCGCGCAACGGCGGTCATCTTGATGTATTTGTTGAGCAGTGCAGTTCCTGCAATTGCACCGACTGTTAAACTAAGTCCTGTAATTAATTTGTTACGAGTTTTCATAGGTGGTAATAAACCTCCTTACATTTGTGTTATCGTTGATGATCGGTCATGAGTATATTATAATATATTAAAATCTTGCTTACAAGAAAATTATGGAAAACGTAAGAAGATTTAAAGATGTTTCACGTGAAACATCGTGTATAATAATAGTAGAGAAAATATCTGTAAAATGTTTCACGTGAAACATTTATATTTTTGTTCGTTTAACCAATAGGAAAATGGAGAGAAATGTGATATACTAAATTTCGCTACAAACATTATGAGAAATTACTTTGACCTGTGGAAAGGATAGTTAGGTTATGGGACGTATTATTGCAATTACAAATCAGAAAGGCGGCGTTGGTAAGACAACGACTGCAATTAACCTGTCGGCTTGTCTGGCAGAAGCAGGTCAGAGAGTTTTAACTGTGGATTTCGATCCTCAGGGAAATACGACCAGTGGACTTGGTTTAGAAAAAGGAAATATCGAGAATACTGTGTATGAGCTCTTGATGGGCGAGTGTGATGTGAACCAGTGCATCATGCCGAGTGTTCAGGAACGTTTGGATGTTATGCCATCCGATGTGGATCTGGCGGGTGCGGAGATTGAACTTCTCGATATGAAGGAAAAAGAAAGTATTCTGAAAAAAAATCTGGCTCTGGTCAGCAAAAACTATGATTTTATTATTATTGACTGCCCGCCATCATTAAATCTTCTTACTATCAATGCTTTAACGGCGGCAAATACAGTTCTGGTACCAATTCAGTGCGAATACTATGCATTGGAGGGATTGAGCCAGGTGTTAAAAACAGTGGGTCTTGTCCAGAAAAAGCTAAATCCGGATCTGGAAATTGAGGGAGTCGTATTCACTATGTATGATTCCAGAACTAACCTGTCTCTGGAAGTGGTAGAAAATGTAAAAACTCATTTAAATGAGAATATATATAAAACAATTATCCCGAGAAATGTAAGACTTGCTGAGGCGCCGAGTTATGGAATGCCGATTAACATGTATGACACCAGATCAACAGGAGCAGAAAGCTATCGACTTTTAGCTGCCGAGGTTATTAGCAGAGGAGAAGAGTTATAATGGCAAAACGTGGTTTAGGAAGAGGTCTTGGAGCCTTTTTTGGAGAAGAAGTTACAAAAGATGAAACTCCGGTGGTAAAACGGGCACCAAAAGCACCTGCAAAAAAGAGTGAATCTGAAGAATCGGTAACTGGTTCTGAGGAGGAACAGAGCAATAAAACTGCTCCGGTAGCTACAAAGCGTGGTGGAAACACAGGTGCGAAAAAAGAAAAGAAAGAGCCAGAGACCGTAATTGTTGAAAAAATCGTTGAAGTGGAAAAAGTGGTGGAAAAGCCGGTGGAGCAGAAATTAAAAGTTTCTCTCATTGAGCCAAACAGCACTCAGCCACGTAAAAAATTCGATGAGGAAGAATTGAAAGAACTGGCAGATTCCATCAAAGAATATGGTATTCTTCAGCCTCTGCTTGTTCAGAAAAAGGATAGTCATTATGAGATCATTGCCGGTGAACGCAGATGGAGAGCGGCGAAGCTTGCAGGACTCACTGAGGTTCCGGTACTGATTCGTGAATATGATAAGCAGAGAACCATGGAAATCGCGCTGATCGAGAATGTTCAGCGTGCAGATTTAAATCCGATTGAAGAAGCTTTGGCGTATCAGCGTCTGATTCAGGAATTCAGTCTGACTCAGGAAGAAATCGCCACTCGAGTTTCAAAAAATCGTGCAACCATCACAAACAGCATGCGTTTGTTAAAGTTGGATCAGAGAGTTCAGCAGATGCTGGTGGATGGTCAGATTTCCAGCGGTCATGCAAGGGCTTTATTGGGACTGGAAGATGGTGAACGTCAGTATCAGGCAGCGAAGAGAATTCTTCAGGAGAATTTAAGTGTCCGCGATGTGGAGAAGCTTGTAAAGCTGATGAATCGTCCGGAAAAAGAGAAAAAAGAGCTGGAGAAGGGTCCGGACATCAATCTGATCTACAAGCAGATTGAGGAGAAATTAAAAACAATCATGGGCACAAAAGTCGTGATTAACCGGAAAGACAAAAATAAGGGAAGAATTGAAATTGAATATTATTCCCAGGAAGAATTGGAGCGTCTGATCGAAATGATGGAGTCCATGCATTCTTAATTGTCCGGTAGTTATGTTTAGAATAGGAAGGACAGTAGATAAAAATATATGGAAAATAGCATGTTATATCATCTTCCATTTGATCCGATGATCTTAGTGATCGGTTCTTCTGTATTGTCAGTGGCACTTTTGGTGGCGTTTATCATATGTATAGTTAAGATGAATAAATTATATCGCCGCTATGATAAATTTATGCGAGGCAAAGATGCGGAGACACTGGAAGATACTTTAATCGAAATTCTTGAACAGCTGAAAGATATGAATGCAAAAGACAGAGCAACGAAGGATATGATGCGTGTTCTGTCCAAGCAGGTCAAAGATTCATTCCAGAAGTTTGGATTTGTAAAATATAATGCTTTCAAAGGAATGGGCGGAAACTTAAGCTTTGTTCTTGCAATGCTGGATGATAATAATAGTGGTTTCATTCTGGATGCGGTACACAGCCGTGAAGGTTGTTATATGTATCTGAAAGAGGTGGAAGAAGGCGCTACGGAGACTGTTCTTGGAAGCGAAGAACAGGAAGCACTGGAGCAGGCACTTGGCTATGTAAGGAGACCGACATTATCAGAACGATTGGACAGCAAGAAGAAAAAGAGTGACAAGAAAGAAAAAGCAGGTTCCGGGGAACAGTCCATTGAAATTCCAAACAGCGAGCGTATGAAGAGTGAGCGGTTAAAGGAGCTTCGGAAACTTCAGCGTGAGGCTATGGAAAAAGAAGATATAGAGAAATTGTTGGCCGAAGAGGACTATAAAGAGTTGGAAAACGATGATTTGATTGAGACAGAAGGGGAATCATAATTTATATGCATAAATTTTTACGTGCAGCTGGTTTCAGCATGTACCAGAAGAAACGAGATATTGAATCCCTTCTGGATCTGCTGGAAAAACAGCCATCATTGACCATGTGTATTGAACTGGACGCGGAGACAAATGTTTGTGAGATGCGTACAGAGGTAGCGCCTGGAATCGGAATCTCCATGGTAGGAGAGTTAAATGAGGAAGGAAAATTTGAGAGAGAGTTTTATCTTCCGTATCTGGAAAGTAATCAGGAGACCACAAATGCAGAATGCTCGATCCAGCGTCATGCTGAGAAGGAGACATATGCAGGAATGGCGGATGAAGCCAGAATCGGAATTTCTCTGATTTTCTATGTGCAGAATTTCATGGATTATAGGGAAAAACGCCGCAATCGAAATGAGGCATTCCATATCCGGTCTGTGAATCTCACAGGACTTTCTGTGTCCGGAAAAATTTTGCTTCCGATTAAAAAGACACCGAAACAGATTGAAATGGCAAAAATGGCCACGCGAAATCGAAACAATCTGATTGAAGCTGCGAGAAATGGTGACGAGAGCGCCATGGAAACATTGACCATTGAAGACATTGATCTTTATTCCAAGATTTCCAGGCGCGCCATGAAAGAGGATCTTTATTCTATTATAGATTCTTGTTTTATGCCGTGCGGAATCGAGTGTGATCAGTATTCGGTGATTGGTGAGATCAGAGAAGTGGAGAAAATCAAGAATATTTATACGAAAGAGGAGATTTATGTGCTGAGTCTGGAGTGTAATGATCTTCTTTTTGATGTTTGTATTAACAGTCAGGATCTTCTTGGCGAGCCGGCAGTGGGACGCAGATTCAAAGGTCAGATCTGGCTGCAGGGAATCCTCAATTTCGAGGAAATTCCTAGAGCGTCTTTTACTTGACTTTCATAGGGCGGTTTGTTAAGATAGTCTACGGAGTTTTACTCCAAAAAACTAAATTTCAGTCTCTGTAGCTCAGTAGGATAGAGCGTTCGCCTCCTAAGCGAAAGGCCGCTGGTTCGACTCCAGTCAGGGACGCCAGAGTATGATGCGGGAAATCAGTAATGGTTTTCCGCTTTTT
>JAFUMF010000027.1 GCA_017482945.1 Lachnospiraceae bacterium | reverse complement strand
TTCCTCTGATTTCCCCATTTTTATAATACTCCGAAAAATCTGTTTTTAAAAGCCATAAAAGCTCTTTGCTATCCCTTGTCAGCGTTTTCTGTCTATAGCATAGAAAAAGAATTACCCCCACAAGAAAAATGATAAAAACTCCAATAATCAAATAACCAAACGAATCCATATGTACCCCAATCATAAATACAGTTTCCTATACTCGCTTGCTTTAATCCCAACAATCTTTTTAAATAGTTTTCGGAAATACTTATCATCTGGATATCCAGTCAATACCGCAATCTCTCCAATGCTCTTATCACCGCATCTAAGCAATCTTTTTGCTTCTTGAATACGTACTTCTGTCAAATATTCCGTAAAAGTCTGGCCAGTCTGCTTTTTAAAAACTCCGCTGAAATATGTGGGAGCAAAACCAGCTACAGCTGCAGCATCCTCCAAAGTTATACTCTCATTCAAATGATTCTCTACATATTGTTTTACAATCTGTATCGGTCTTCCGTCCCCTTTAATTTTCTCTTCGTTTTTTTCCTGCAAAAATTCTCGTATCGCCATTTCAAGACAATTCCACAATGTCTTCAAATTCCCACATCGAAAACTTCTATTTTCCAGCTGTTCAGATACATATGCTGCATTTTCAACTTGAAATTTTTTTAGACACTCATGAAATACATCTATTATTTTTTGTCTGATTTCATAAACATTGACCAAACTCTCAGCAGATCCCACAGCTACTTTCTGAATCATCTCAAACCATTCGTGAACTGTATCAATCTGAAGCAATTCCATCGCCGTTGACAAAATTTTCATCTGCTCTAACATTTCATCTGCACTATATATCTCTATCTGTGGCATAACCTTGTAATAGTGAATTTTCATGTTTGGGTATGCCATTTTCTGCCATTCTGCAGAGCCTGCGTGTTTAAAAGAATCTATGAAACATTCTTTTTCTGTTTCTGGAGTACCCACTCCCACCACTGGGCGGAAATTTCCGTAAATCTCTTCCATCATACGCACATTATAATAAAAGTTTTGAATCGCTTCATTTACTTTCATCTGATTTTTTCGATCAAAATATATAGCGCACCATATTCCACGCGCTCCTGTTCCTGTAATTGCATAGTGGCAAAACTGGAATGCTGAACTGAACAGCTTTTCCGTCTTTTCCACAAACAGGCTCCCTTCTTCCAGCAATTCTTGATTTTCCACATTCAGAAGTAACGCTTGAAAGACACCTTCGGAGCTCATTTCAAGCTCATATTTACGTTTCAATTCCTCCTCACTGAGAAATACTGTATTGTCAGTAAATTTTCCATCTAAAATATCTTTCAGAAACTGTAATTGCTTTCTTCGGCTCTCATTACGAACAATCTGTCTGGCCTGATCATTAATTTGCTTATTGATTCTTTTCTTATCTAATTGCAGGCAGGTTTTTTCCAACACTTCATTTAGTTGTTGCTGATCGATCGGTTTTAATAAATAATCTACAATCCCAAAACGCAACGCGTTCTGAGCATACTCAAAATGACGATATCCACTAATAATTATAAATGCGGTATCAAGTCCATTATTCTTTGTCTTTTCTATTAATTGAAGACCGTCATAAATTGGCATACGAATATCTGTAATTACAATATCTGGCTTATGAGTTAAAATCGCATGATATGCTTCTTCGCCGTCTGTGCATACCGCTACAACCTCAATACCAAATTTTTCCCAATTTCCTAGCATCTGAATTAGCTGGCATGTCTTATTTTCGTCATCTGCAATAATTACTTTGTACATAAACAACTCCTTTAGTAACTGAAAGGTGCTATAGGAAAGTGACCTTTCCATCAAAAAGCAGCACCTAGTATTCCTGCGACTCGAATCTCCAGCAAAATAAGTGCGAACCAAAGTTTTGCGATTCCCTGCTTCACAGGACTAATCGCGAGATAGTTCTCTAAATAATATAACACACTGGTATTTCTTAATTTCTGTCTGTCAATCTGCCCCTGGAACGATTTGCTGATGGAAACGGAATGTTCATGGCGGTATTTCTGGTTTAAAAGAAGTACGGTTTTAAAGCCCAGCTTCTTGAACCGGCTCGCCAATACCGTCTCCTCCTGATAGAGAAATATTCCCTCATCATATCCACCGGCCTCCAGAAATTTTCTTCCGTCGACCATCAGCATGGAGCCATGAACGGCATCCACATAAGCGGCTTTTTTTCCTTCAAAATGAGATGCCGGATAATTCAACCACTTCTTAAACACTCTTCGGCTGATCGGTCCCATGGCGAAAAGCTCTCCCCAGAACCCATGTAGTTTCCAGCCGTTTTTTGCGTCACCGAAAGTCTCATCCTCCATCAGTGCCGCCGCCACCGCCAGTTCCGGATGGCGCTTTAACACACCGGACAGTGCTTTGACACAATCCTCTGAAAATTTCACATCCGGGTTAGCGATCAGCACATGGTCCGCCTCATTGACATTCACTGCATGTCGGATTCCCAGATTATTTCCAGATCCGTAGCCGCCGTTTTTCTCCGAACGGAGCACGTCTACCTTTTCAGCTGCCAATGCCTGAAGTTTCTCCCACGAATCGTCCGTCGATGCGTTATCCACAATCACGATCCGATCGATCGCCTGATATCCACGAATTTCTCCGACCAGTCCCAAAACGGTATCGGCATCGTTGTAATTAAGTATTACACAGTTGATCTTCAATCTATGTTCTCCCTTTCATTCCCAAGCTGTTCTCGGCGATCTGACCATCTTGCGCGCAAGGATGACCTGCCAAAACCAAACGGCTCTCTATATCGGCCAGTTTCCACCATCCGGCCGCGGAATCGTCACACACTGGGCCAGTGTCTGAATCCTTGAGCTCTTAAAGAACCGGTTCTTCACAATATTTTTGAACCGTCCCACCGGTGACTGGTACCGGAGTGCCAGATAGGCCCGCAGCGTCGCCTTCTGTTCTTCGCTCATCCGCTTCTCATACATCTTTCCAAATGCATGGGCCTGGGCCGCCATCTTACGATAGTTTTCTTCCACCTGCGCCGTCCGGTCAAGCCGCTCCGCCACATCCTTCACACTTCCGGTCTCCTTTGCACCGAGCGTATTGCTTCCATGCTGCCGATACAGATATAAGGACTCCCGCACGCAGGAAATTTCCCCAAAACATGCCGCAGCCAGCGCGATCCACCAGTCATGCATAAAGCATGCCGCCGGCCGTTCTTTCAAAAGCTCCACCAGCGCCCGATTCATCATTACCGCACCGCCGGTCACGGAATTTTCCACCAAAAGCTCTGCAAATGACGTTCTCTCGGGCCTGCATTTCTGGTATGCAAAGAAGCTCGGATGCATGACCTTCAAATCTCCATCCACCACTTCCATATCGGAATGAACCAAAATCGGATGGTCCTTACCATGCAGTTTTTCCAGCCGCTCCATTTCCACAAGAAGTCTCTCCGCCTTATTTCCCTTCCAGACATCATCCTGATCACTTAACATCACATAATCGTCATCTGCCTGGGAAAGCAACCAGAAAAAGTTCCCGGCCGCCGCCGGAATTCCGTCTTCCAGATCCTTCGCTCTCAGCTCTGCACTCCTGTGCTTCAACAAAACCTGCTCCTGGAAATTTTCCCGGTACCTCTCAAGAATCTCTCTGGTCCCATCCACAGAACCATCATCCGAAACCATAATCTTCAGCCACGGTTCTGAATCGTTTCCTTCTGATCCTGCCCGATTCCGAAGTTTCCAGTCGGAAACCGCCTGGTCCGGAATGACCTGATTTAAAATTGAATCCAGCTGCTCCTCAATATATGCAGCTCCCTGCCAAGCTGCAAGAAGTACTGTGATCATGACTTCTTTGCCTCCATTTGTTTCTTCCGGCTCATCACGGCCTTCATTCCAAACTTTTTACTGATATACCAGCGGACCTCCGGACAAACAGCCGTCACATAGTCCATCAGATGGTAGATCAGCATGTAAATCTCTTTTCCTTTTTCCTTCGGTGTCCCCGCCCACGGTGTCATCTCCAGATATTTTTCATAGGCCAGACGGTAGTGGTTCAAATTTCCTCTGATCCACGGACGCTCATCTCCCATGTAGTGGATGATGACCGGATGCTTTTTGGCTTTTAAAAATTCCTCTTTCGAAACCACCTGATAGGACGGAGCATGGTCCACCAATGTCTTATAACTGAAGTACCGGTAATTAGGGAAAAAGTTGCAGCTGGGCATCAACGTGTGAATCTTCCCTTTCAATGCACCATTCAAAAGATCCTGGTCACTGGCAAAGAGCGTACCGCCTTTTTCCTTTAAGAACGCAAGAAGCTTCTCCTGCACATGTTCCTCTCTCCAGCGGGCAAGATCCACAAGCAGAACACCGGAATTATAGTAGCCATCGTCTTCCGAAAGTCCGATGGACTCCTTTACTGCCGTGTAAATGGTCGGCTCCATGACTGCGCCGAGAACGGCACCGCCAAGATTTTCCTTCCACATGCGCGCGAGCGACCGCACAATGACTGTGTCACAGTCCAGATACAGAACCCGGTCTACGGTCTTTGGAAGCATTTCTCCCATAAAGAGCCGTCCCATGATGCTGATATCATATCCGCCCGTATCGACCTCAAAGTCAAATCGCTCTCTGATATCTCCCAGTTCCAGAATTTCAATCTTCCGGTCATACCGGTCCGCGATTTCTCTTAATTTTCTCTGATTTTCCTCAGACAGCCCCAGCGATAACACATAGACTGTGATCTCCCGCGCGTCTCTGTTTTTCTCAAACAGCGAACACATGGAGGTCCCAAGATGTCTCACAAAGCCGTCATTGGATGCATACAAAATATTCAAACCGGATCTCCTCCGTCTAGTTCTTCTTTACTTTCAGCATGTCTTTCACTGCGTCCGCCATCTGGGCACCAACAAGGATCAGACTTCCCAGAATGATAAAAATATCCGCCAGATTAAAGACCACTTTTTTCAGCGCTTTCCACTGGATGGAGAAATAATCCACCACATATCCCCGTTTCATACGGTCCAGAAGATTGCTGAGGCCGCCTGCCAGGACCAGTGTCAGGGCGAACTTCTCCGCAATTCTTCCTCTGACTCCCATCATATAAGCCCAAGCGCCCGCGATTCCTGAGGTGATGCAAAGAGGAACCAGCTCCACTGCACGGCTTCCCTTTAAAAATCCAAAGGAAAAACCGGGATTGTGGTTCTTGTAAAGCCAGATCCATCCTTTTGAGCCCTCCATCTCCCTCGGAAATGTGGCTGCATCCTGCTTTTCGATCTCGTTTTTCACTGCCAGATCTGCAACAGTAAGTGTCGTTCCAAATGTCAGAAATCCAAACATAGCAAAACCCCTTTCTTTTCCTAATCTTACACCATTTTCCCCGCTCCGTCCATATATTTCCCCGAATCTGCGCCGCTCCGAATGACGGAACAGATTTCTACATATATTATTAGCAACTTTTCTTTGGAGTATCATCATGCCTTGCGATTTCAATACCGCCTCTGAACAGTATGCCGATTTTATCACAAGATACTACACTTCTCCGGAAGAATTTCGCCGGATCGTCGGATCCGACTGCATCGATTTCGTTAATTACCAGTTTGCGATCGTCCACCGGCCGTTAGAATCGGTGCAAAATCTCACGCTCTCCACTTACACCTACACCGCAATTCCAGAGCTCTACTCCCTTTTAGACCTTACCAGCATGGACGCATCCGGAATTATCCAGACCGCCGAGACACCTTCGCTCTCCAACCAGGGCCGCGGCGTCCTCATCGGCTTTATCGATACAGGGATCGACTATCGGAATCCTTTGTTTCAAAATCCCGACGGTTCCACGAGGATTCTTGGCATCTGGGATCAGACCCATGGTACCGGAAATATGATCCCGGGAAATACCTTCCGATCAACTTATGGAACACAGTATACAAAATCCCAGATTGACGAAGCACTTCGTCTTGAAGATCCCCTGAGTCTCGTACCTTCCACCGACGAAAACGGACATGGAACCAGCCTGGCATCCATTGCGGCCGGAGGAACCGATGAAACTGCCGGATTTTCCGGTGCCGCGCCAAAGACCTATATCGGTGTCGTGAAATTAAAGCCGGCCAAACAGTATCTGAGAGATTTCTTCCTTGTCCAGGAAGGTGCCGATGCCTATCAGGAAAATGATATCATGATGGGAATCACCTATCTATTCTCTCTGGCCCGTCAGTACAACACGCCGCTTGTCATCTGCCTGGGCCTCGGCACCAACATGGGAAGTCATACAGGGACCTCTACTCTCGGACTTTTCATAAACGAAATGAGTGGCTATAATGGTACAGCCTTCGTGGTAGCAGCAGGAAATGAGACCGGCTTCGACCATCACTACCGCGGCTCCACCACCCCCGGCAACAATGTCCACAACGTAGAACTGAAAGTCGGCGATGATTCCCCCGGATTTTCCATGGAGCTGTGGGCCCAGGACATCGGTGTCTACTCCGTCGGTTTTATCTCCCCCTCTGGTCAGGTCGTCCAGGGACTTCCCGCGAGGACAGAGCAGTCGGAAACTCTGAGTTTTCTTCTGGAAGATACGGAAATCACGGTCTACTCCCGCATCACCGCCACGGATTCCTTAAGCCAGCTGATCTTCCTTCGTTTTCAAAATCCAATGCCCGGTATCTGGACCATTGTGGTCACCAATCTCTTAGACATCTCCGACACCTTCCACATCTGGCTCCCAAACCGCGGCTTCATCTCCGAATCCATCGGTTTCCTCCGTTCCGACCCGGACACGATTATCACCGGCCCCGGAAATACCAGCTATCCCATCACCGTAGCCGCCTATGACCACACCACAAACAGCATCTACATCCACTCCAGCCGCGGATACAGCCGCACAGGCCAGATCAAACCGGAACTTGCTGCCCCCGGCGTCAACATTTTAGCCGCCTCACTCCGCCCCGGTTCTTACCGGAGAGTCACGGGAACCAGTGCTGCTGCCGCCCATGTGGCCGGTGCCGCCGCCATCCTTCTCTCCTGGGGGATCCTGGAGGGAAATGATCCCTACATGAACTCCGCCTCCATAAAGAGTTACCTGATCCGCGGCGCCGACAGAATTCCTTCCCTCACCTACCCGAACCGGGAATTTGGCTATGGTACCCTCAACCTTTTCCAGGCATTTCTGCGGCTGCGCATCTGACTTTGGCAACCAAATAAGCTGCTCCGCCTCTGCCAAAGGTCTTTTCTTACATCCAGTCGAATCCTGTCGACATCTTCTCTGTTTTGCTTGCGGGAAGTACGAAAATGCTTTATAATAAGGATTTGTACCAATATATTCGCAGCTGGATTAAGGAGAATTACCTTGGAAGATAAAGAGAAGAACTGGGACGAATCCCTTGATGACGATGATGACTATGAAAAAGTCTGCTATGTATGCCGAAGAGCAGAAAGCAAGGCCGGCAAAATGATCACAATGCCTCCGGGAATTGACATTTGCCATGATTGCATGCAGAAGGCCTTCGATACCATGAACCAGAGCGGCTTTGATCTGAATATGCTGTCCGGCATTTCTCCGGAAATGTTATGGAACGCCGGAATGCCGATGGGCATGTGGCAGATGCCGGGAAAAACAACGAAACCGGCGGCTGACGAGACTAAAAAAGTGACTGGCTCCGATGCATCGGAAACTGATTCTGCGTCCGATTCTGAAAAGCCGAAGAAACCGCGTGAAAAAGGTTACGTGGCCGAATATGATGAGAATAATAACATCCGCTTTATCGAAACGGAGATCGCCGATGATGATGATATTGAGGGCGAGGACCCGACTCCGTACCACAACGGCATTCCGCTGGGCAATATGGGCTGGGGAATTCCGTTAGGCCAGATCGACCTGGGCGCGATCACCGGCAAAAAGCGTGTGAAAAAGAAAAAAGATAAGAAAAAAGAACTGTTCAAACTAAGCGAGATTCCGGCACCACATACGATCAAAGAACAGCTGGATGAGTACGTGATCGGTCAGGAACAGGCGAAGAAAGTGATTTCCGTTGCGGTCTACAACCACTACAAACGCGTCTTTGAGCGCACATCACCGGATGCTGCCAAGTTCGGCACCGATGTGGAAATCGAAAAATCCAATATCCTGATGATCGGACCGACCGGAAGTGGTAAGACCTATCTCGTTAAGACACTGGCGAAGCTCTTAAATGTGCCGTTAGCCATCGCGGACGCAACCTCTCTCACAGAGGCCGGCTACATCGGCGATGATATTGAGAGCGTGATCTCCAAGCTTTTATCTGCAGCCGACAACGACGTGGACAGAGCAGAGATGGGCATTGTCTTTATCGACGAGATCGATAAGATCGCAAAGAAAAAATCTACAAGCACCCGCGATGTCAGCGGTGAGTCTGTACAGCAGGAGCTTTTAAAACTTTTAGAGGGCGCAGCTGTGGAGGTTCCGGTGGGAACCAACCAGAAAAATGCGATGACTCCGATGGAGACCATCAATACCGACAACATCCTGTTCATCTGCGGAGGCGCATTCCCGGATTTGGAGAACATCATCAAAGAGCGTCTCACAGAGCAGGCATCCATCGGTTTTGGTGCGGATCTGAAAGATAAGTATGACAAGGATCCGAAGCTCTTAAGCCATGTGACCAACCAGGACCTCAGAGATTTTGGCATGATCCCGGAATTCTTAGGACGTCTCCCGGTGACTGTCACTCTTCAGGGACTGACAAAAGAATTCTTGGTGCGTATCTTAAGTGAGCCGAAGAACGCGATCCTCAAGCAGTACCAGAAGCTTCTCCAGATGGACGAAGTGGAACTGAACTTTGATGACGATGCGCTGGAGTGGATCGCAGAAGAAGCCATGAAAAAAGAGACCGGTGCCCGCGCGCTCCGTGCTATCATGGAAGACTTCATGCTGGATATCATGTATGAGATCCCGAAGGACTCCAACATTGGCTCCGTGACCATCACAAGAGCATATCTGGAAAAATGCGGCGGTCCGCGAATCGAAATGCGCGGCGCACGTCTGCTGGAAGAGAAGCATTAATTTCTATCATATTATGAAAACACAAAGAGCATGACCGGAAAATTCCAGTCATGCTCTTTTTTGGCTTTTTGAACTTTGGTTTTATTTTTAGAGGTCGTTACGACTTCCAGCCATTGTTATGGTCTCGGGATTCTCTGATTCTGGCTCTGAGCATCCTCTTCCGATTCTTTCGGGCGATTCTTTAAGGTGATCTCCACCTGGCGCTCCACATAAGTGCCGTTTTCCAGAGACTGAACCGTGACGGTAACGGTTGTTCCTGCTTTATAATAAGTAAGAAGTTCCGTCAGATCTGCGTTGGTGCGGACCGTCTCACCGTCAAATTTTGTGATAATGTCTTTCTCTCTTAATTCAGAGCTTGCTGCCGCGGAGTCTTCCATGATCTTGTACACGTAAACACCTTCCGGCATTCCAAGCATCTGGGCTGTTGTGGAATCCACGTTCTGGACCTGAATTCCCAGATAGCCCTGCTCGCTCTCCGAAACTTCTACCTTTGTCACACGAAGCTTCAGATCCTCAATGATGTCTTTTGCGTAGGAAATCGGGATTGCGTAGCCGACACCTTCGACTTTCTCGTCTGCATATTTGGCTTCGTTGATACCGATCAGTTCACCCTTGGAATTTAACAGGGCACCGCCGCTGTTGCCCGGGTTGATGGCTGCGTCTGTCTGGATGACGGTTTTTGTGTTGCCGTCCACCTGGATTTCACGGTCAAGTGCACTGACATGACCAACGGTTACGCTCTGTCCATGACCAAGTGCGTTACCGATGGCAATGACACCCTGTCCCATTTTCAGCGCATCAGAATCACCGAGAGTCGCTGCCTTGATCTGAGCCTTTGTGTCTGCCGCAATATCATCAAGCGGAACTGCGATCACTGCCAGGTCAGACGCAGAGTCTGTACCTTTGATCGCCGCATTCACTGTGCTTTCGTCAATGAAGGTGACAGAAAGTGTATTGGAATCCTCGATCACATGGTTATTTGTAACGATAAGAAGCTCCGTCTCGTTCTCACCGATGATGATACCGGAACCACTGCTCGGAACTTCGTATGTCTGAGTCTGTCCGAACCATGTGCTGCTCTGGTATAAAGTTGTATTGTTGATCGCTACAACAGACGGCATCGCTGCCTCTACGATCAGAGATACGTCTTCTAACACTACGCCTGTCGCCTGTACCGGCTCTGTCTGCTGCGGAATCTCGACCACATCTGTGTTTCCAAGTGCCTCACTCGTCTCCGGCTGTACCTGCGTTTCGACCGGCATCGGGAACAGAAGCTCACCTGCACGGTTCACTCCGAACATAGTCGCACCGGATACCACGCCAAAAAGAAGGGCCGCCGCCGTGATCAGGAGTGTCTTCTTAAAGAAAGAACCTTTCTTTTTCGGGGCATTTCCTGTTCCGCCAGACTGCTGGGAGCGGTTCATATTGGAATTCTGGTAATAGTTGTACTGGTTGTTGTACGGCTGGCGGTTCTGGCTGTTGGCGCCATTCGGATTGCTCTGATAGCTGCCGGACTGATGAGCCTGACCACCATACGGATAGTGTCCATTCGAATGCTCCGCATTGCTCTCATTTGCGGTCTCTTCTACAATTCTGGCAGTCCCGTCGATCACGGTCTCTTTGTTTTCATTTTCGTTCCATTTATTCTCATCATACATAATAAATAATTCTCCTTTCTATCAGTATGATTCTTTCCTTTTACGGTTATAAGTGTATCATTGATTTGTGATGAAATTGTGATAACTTTCTAACCTATTTGTGAAATTGTGGTGTATATTTCCTGTCATTCAAAAAGAAGCCGCCTGTTCTACCAGACGGCCCATGTTTCAACGTTAGATTTTCAAAAGTGCCATCAATCCAAAATAAATCAGAACAATCACACCGAGAATGATTCTGTAGTATCCGAAGAAACGGAAATCATGGTTCTTCACATAATTCATCAGGAAGCGGATCGAGTACAGGGAAACCATGAACGCGATCACCATGCCGGCGATCAGATAGAAGATTTCTACTGCACTGAAGCTCAGTCCGTAGTGAATAATCTTCAACAGGCTCGCACCGAACATCACCGGAATTCCGAGGAAAATGTAAACCCAGATGCTGCAGTTCTGGAGCATCCAAGAAGCATTGCGCCGAGAATCGTAGCACCGGATCTTGATGTGCCTGGAATCAGGGACAGCAGCTGGAACAGACCGATGTAAAACGCGTTTATGTAGCTGATCTGAGATACTTTTTTAATCGGGAAATCCACGAACTCATTGTGTTTTTCCAGAACAATGAACAAAACACCGTAAATGATCAACATCGCCGCAACTACGTACGGAGTGTACAGATATTTATCAAGGATCTCATCCAGCAAAATTCCAACGACCGCCGACGGGAGACATGCGATAATGATCTTGATCCACAAATGCCAAGTGGAAAGGCGCTGTTTTTCGGTCTTTCTCGGGTCAAACGGATTCAACCGTCTAAAATACAGAACGACTACTGCCATGATCGCGCCAAGCTGAATCACCACGCGGAACACGTTCATGAAATCTTCAGATGCATTTAAATTGACTATGTTCTCCACCAGGATCAGGTGGCCGGTGCTGCTGATCGGAAGCCACTCAGTAAAGCCTTCCACCAGACCAAACACAACGATTTTCAAAAATTCAAGAAATCCACTCATGCTTACTCTCCTATATATTCTCAATCTGCCAGTCGATCGGGTCGATTCCGTTTGCCATCAGGAATTTATTGGCCTGGCTGAACGGTCTGCTGCCAAAAAATCCGCGGTACGCAGAAAGCGGACTCGGATGCGGTGCCTCTAAGATCAGATGCTTCGGATTATTTAACATCGCCTTCTTCGTCTGCGCCGGTCTTCCCCAGAGAATAAAGACGATCGGCCTGTCCTGTTCATTTAAGACGCGGATCGCCGCGTTGGTAAACTCCTCCCAGCCGATGTTCTTATGGGAATTTGCCGCATGGGCACGCACAGTCAGTACGGTGTTCAAGAGCAATACGCCCTGGTCCGCCCACTTTTTCAGATATCCGTTGTTCGGCACATAACAGCCGCAGTCCTCTCGGAGCTCCTGGTAAATATTCACCAGAGACGGCGGGATCGCCACATCCGGCTTTACCGAAAAGCAGAGTCCATGGGCCTGCCCCGGCTCATGGTACGGGTCCTGGCCGAAGATCACGACCTTCACCTTAGATAACGGGGTGAAAGAAAATGCGTTAAAAATATCATCCGGAGCCGGATAAATTTCCTTTGTCTGGTATTCCGACATCACAGTCTCATACAATTTTTTATAATATGGTTTTCTGAACTCGCCGCTCAAGGGAGCCAGCCAGTCATTGCTGATCGCTGCCATAAATTTCCTCCAAACGTAATTCTACAACTATTTTAACATAGCCTCATCCCCGGCACAACGTATTTTCCCTTGCAATTTTCTTAATTCCAGTCGGCAAACAACGCCACGGAATCACCTTTCACTGCAGTCGCCTTTTCCTTAATCTCATCAGAGATCTGATAGAAGGTCTTATGTACCCGGTAGAGATGGGCTTTGTTGTTGATGGCCGCCGTTTTCTCGAACGGCCAGCGGATGATCGTCGGCTGCATGAAGCCCTCGCCCAGCTCCAGGATCACCAGCCTGCGGTTCAGTGTTCTCGCCAGCCAGTTCATGTAGTTGTTCCACTGCTCCTCAGTCAATGATACGTCGAGCGGTGCCACGGTATGCGTACTTTCAAAGCCAAGACGCTTAAGCTCTTCGCATGTGAGCGTGGAAATCACAAAATGATCCTTTCCTTCCAGTGCATTTCGAAGCTGTTCGCCAGCTTTTGCGATCTCTGCCTCCCGCTCCGGCTCTCCAAGCTTCCACTCAGCACCGATTCCGACAAGAATGCGCTCAGCATCTTCTAATTTTGTTTTTAATTCCTCTCGAATATTCTCTATCTCCATGGGATTCTCCCTTTTCTTCCTAGTTATTTGTATTTTTATCATGTTCCCGCCAGGCCACAGGCTCCTCGCCCTTTCGTCCCAGGCCATGATTTCACCGGGAATTATAACACAAAATCAGACCTGATTCAACAAAAGCGGCTTCTCCTTGCATTTTGCCACTGTTTTCGCTATACTTTCTATGGAACGTCCGCCACATTCCGGCGGACAAACTAGAGTTTCATGAGCAAAGAAAGGATCTGATTCTATATGGGAAAAACACTTGCATCCGTTCATATAAAAAAGGGCGAGGCCCGCGTATTAAAAGCAGGCGGTCTCTGGATCTTCGACAATGAGATCGACCACATCGACGGCCAGTTTGAAAACGGTGATATGGTCAATGTCTTCGATTTCGACGGTTATCCGCTGGGCTCCGGCTACATCAACACACGCTCCAAGATCACCATCCGCATGATGTCCAGAAAAAAAGATACGGTCGTGGACGAGGCGTTCATCGAAATGCGTGTGAGAAACGCCTGGGAATACAGAAAATCCACCGTTGACACAAGCAGCTGCCGTATTATCTTCGGTGAGGCAGATTTTCTTCCTGGCATTGTCATTGACAAATTCTCTGATGTGCTGGTGGTGGAGTCCCTGGCGCTGGGTATTGATAAATGGAAACCGGTCATTCTTGAAAAACTGAAACAGGTTCTCGCGGAGGACGGCGTAAAAATCCGCGGAATCTACGAGAGAAGCGACGCGAAAGTCCGCCTTCAGGAAGGCATGGAGCGTGTCAAGGGCTTCATCGGTGAACCTTTCGATACAAAAGTCGAAATCGTAGAAAATGGTGTCAAATATATCGTAGATGTGCAGGACGGCCAGAAGACCGGCTTTTTCCTGGATCAGAAATACAACCGACTGGCTATCCACAAGCTCTGCAAGGGAAAACGTGTCCTCGACTGCTTCACTCACACCGGCTCCTTCGCATTAAACGCCGGAATTGCAGGCGCGTCCGAGGTTCTCGGTGTCGATGCCTCCGAACTGGGCGTTGCACAGGCCACAGAAAATGCGGCATTAAACGGGCTTTCCGACCGCGTGAAATTTATCGCGGCCGATGTCTTTGACCTGCTTCCGGAGCTGGAGAAAAAAGGCGAGAAGTTTGACGTGGTCATCCTCGATCCGCCGGCATTCACAAAATCCAGAAACTCCGTGAAAAACGCAGTCAAAGGCTACCGCGAGATCAATCTGCGCGGTATGAAGCTTGTCAAAGACGGCGGTTACCTCTGCACATGCTCCTGCTCCCACTTCATGACTCCGGAGCTCTTCACAAAGACCATCCGCGAAGCCGCAGGCAATGTCCACAAACGTCTCCGCCAGGTCGAGTACCGCACCCAGGCCGCAGATCACCCGATTCTCTGGGGCAATGACGAATCTTCCTATTTAAAATTCCTCATCTTCCAGGTCTGCGATGAAAAATAACTTGAAAACATAGAAAGACCGCGATTTCTGCTTCATCTAATCAGAAATCGCGGCTTTTTATTGGGCCTTAACCCGTTTTCGCTTTACACGTACGCTTTCATCTCATCCCGAAACTGCTCCTCTATCTTCACCAGCTCATTCGCCAACCCCATACTGGACTTGGACGCCCCGGAATACTGGTTCATGAACCCACAGACCGACTGGATCCCCATGTTACAGCCGTCCATCATGATCTTCGCCGCCTGCTTGTCATCGTCCTTCATCATCATTTTCATCTCCGTGCTGAGCCAGGACATGGCCGTGGCCATCTTCTCCGGCGGCTTGCTGTCCTGTCCATGCCACATAAGCAGATGGTCCAACTCCGATTCAATCCTCCGGTGTTCTTCCTTGTATTTGTCAATGATCCGTTTCAGCTTGGAATCTGTCACATATTCTCCGACCTGATTCATACTCTTAATTCCCATTTTGCAGCCCTGACTGCACTCCTGCAAAAGCCTGATGGTATGATCTTCCATAATTTCGCATCTCCTTTCTCTGACGAAACGCCTGAGCATTCTTTTTCTCTCTTCTCAGTATGCGCGAAAATTTGTCTGCCCATGCCATCAATCTTTTTCTCAAAAAGAAAACAGGCACGATGACTTCCTCTTCATCATGCCTGTTTTCTTCCTCAAACAATACCATTCCCACCGCGGGAATTTCACCGGACATATTGCCCTGTCCGGCTGGACTACATGTTTCCTCTCCTCTTTGGAAACACTTTTGGTCTGGTTCCGATGGCGAGCCAGAAACCAGTCCATGTCGCGTTCTCCCTGGGCATCCATACCACGGAGAATGTTTTATATAATACAAATAGTTTGTCAAACTTCCATTCTGTTTGATTTAGCCATATTATAGCTCCGCCCAAACAACTTGTCAAGCTTTTTCAAACTTTTTGTTTGTATAGACTTTGTTAATTGACAAACTGTTTGTTTGGTGGTATGCTTTTATTGTGAAAAAAATAACCGGCATGAAGCATATGCCTCATGAAAGGAGCTCACTATGGAAATCTCCCAATACTTAGATTTTGATTTTCTGATCCGTTTTTTAGAAGGACTCCAGAAATTTCTCGGTGATAACAGCGAAGTCGTGATCCATGACTATCGAAAAGGATATGACCACACAATCGTCTATGCCTTCAACTCTCAGGTCAGCGGACGTACCGTCGGCGGTTCCCCGAAAGGCGGAATGATCACCTTGCTGGGAAAAGACATCGAGACAATGAAAGACAGTCTCCAGACCTTCTCCAACGGTCCGAAAGACAGCTTTTTCAAGTCCTTTACTACATTGATTCCTGACGAAGATGGAAAGATCATTGGTTCCGTCTGCGTCAACATGGACATTTCCAACCTGCTGATGGCGCAGAATGCACTGGCAAGCTTCATCCAGCATCCAGTGACCGAGCGCAAGGCGCCGACCAACGACATTGATGCTCTGGCCACAAAGAATGTGGACGATATCCTGCAGTATTATATGCAGCAGGCGGAACTTCTCGTCGGAAAACCGATGTCCCTGATGAACAAAGAAGAAAAGATCAAAGCCCTGGATTATCTGGACCAGAAAGGTGTCTTCAAGATTTCCAAGACCAGCGTTCTGCTCTGTGAAACACTCCAGGTATCCAAATATACTCTTTACAACTATCTGGAAGAAGCCCGCAGCGGACGAAATTCCTAAGCATTCCTGATTTCAGAACATAAACAAAAACAGGCTGGACCCATTTTCAATTTATGAGTCCGGCCTGTTTTTTATTCTGCTTTCCTTTCGTCCATCATTTCACGCCATCTTTCAGGTCCGCAATCTCTCCCATGTCCGGAAGCCATATAGAAGAAGCGTCCACAAAGCTGTCAGTACTCTCCATCTGACTACGAATGGTCGACGGAATTGTTCCATTTAACTGACCACGGACACTTTTTGCCCGCAGAAGACAAAACTCCCGGATCGTCTCCACCGCCAGCAAATGATCCTCATAGGAACAAAATGCCGTCGGATCTTTTTCCACATAAGAGCCGATCATCTCCGACATTTTCCCCACTTTTTCCTCAAACAGTCCACTCTCAAAATATCCCGCAATCAGCCTGTCGAAGTTTTCATGGTACTGTCTGAAATACTCATTGTTCTGCATCGTCATATGATACAGCGGCCGCTTCCTCATAATCTCACCAGATGCCGGCGTGTTGATCGGATAATTTACATAAAGTTCCGCATCATTGATCGGGTCCGGCATTCCAAGGGAATAGGTGGCAAAAGCCAGATTATAATCCCACGGGATCATGCTGATCTTTCCATCTTTTTCATACAGGAAGTAATTGTGCCCCGTCTTTCCAAAGTAGCTGTCCAGATTGACCACAAATACCTGCACCGGGAAATATCGCAGAACCAAATCCAGGTCCACCGCCGTCTCAAGATTCTCCCCGGTAGAGAGTGTCTTAAGC
>JAFUMF010000026.1 GCA_017482945.1 Lachnospiraceae bacterium | reverse complement strand
GTAACTCAGTTACGTCTAATACCGGAGCCACGAAGTTGCCTTCGATGATTTCGAATGTAGCGTCAACGATTTCTACTTCGCCTGCCCACTCAGCCTTGTAACCGGTAACTTTGATCTTTGTGCCCGGTGTCAGCTTCTCGTAGTCTTCCTCGGAACAAGCCATGTCATAAAGGAAGTAAGCACCGTCTTCATCCTGTGTGTAAACAGTTGCCTTGTCTTCCCACCAGGACTGTTTTGCCTGAACATAAGTCTCAATCACTACTTCTGTGTCAAGCTCTGCTGCGATGTACTCTGCGTGTGTCATAACACCTTCGGATTTTACAACTTCTGCTTCTGTCTCAGCCGCTGTTGTTTCAGCTGCTGTAGTCTCTGCTGCTGTCGTTGTCTCTGCCGCTGCTGTTGTTGCTGCCGCTGTTGTCTCCGCTGTGCTTGCGCCGCAGCCTGCAACAGATACAGCAAGTGCAAGTGTTAATGCTGCTGTTAAGATTTTTTTCATCATAATCTTTCCTCCTTCTTATGCTTCAAAGCATAGCATCATTATACACGAAACCGATAATAAATCAACTTCTTTGTTATTTTTTTGACATTCCGACTTTTTTCATTTCTTCATGATCATATTTCCAGCCATCATGATTCGCTTATCTGCCTGCTCTTTCTGTAATCATGAATTACGTACAGAATAATCAGAACCCACGCACATGCCAGAGAGCCGATCAGGACTTTCGCCGTCATCGGGAGCTCGCCGAGTTCTGCCTTTCCACCGGAAAGTTCTTCTTTCACACCGCCCTGATCCAGACGGTAGAGAGAAATCATGTCGCTGTAGAGCTCTTCCATGTACGCATCATTGATCTCCTGTTTTCGTTTCACCGATTTGGTCACATTCTCGATCATCTGGCCGGATGCATCGCGAAGAGATGTGGAGCCATTGAATACCGGAGTCACGAAGGTGTCATCGGTGTACGACATCAAGAGCTTGGCTGCCTTGATCTTCACATCGTAGTAAAGGTCATTGTCCTCGCCTTCACGAGAAATGTAGTCCTGGTATTCCGCGCTTTCCTGGGCTTTGGAAGTGACCGGAACATAGCCCTCTGTTTGGGCATATCCGATCTGGACTTCGTTGGTCAAAAGGAACTGGGCGAAAAGCCAGGATGCCAGGACCTCCTGCGGATCGCTCTTATTGAACACGCAGATGGACGGTCCCTGGGAAATCATGCTGGGATTTTCCGGATCGAACTGCGGGATCGTCATTACTTCAGTCTCAAATTCCACAAATTTATCTGCGCTGATGTCAGAAAGCGGAGCATAGGTTCCCATCCAGGTAGCTCCTGCGGTGGAGTCCACCGCGAACAGGCACTGGCCTGCGTTTAAGAAGTTCGCCGGGTAACTGGAAATTTTAAAGGTGGAAAATGCGCCGGTTTTTGCATGTTCAGCCACAGTATACAATAATTCTTTGGTTACATCATTAAAAATCTGGATCTCGCCGGCATCTGTAGAATAGCCTGCTCCCTTCTGTTTTAACATCTGGATCATCATGTTATCCGTGGATTTATAAATGAATGGAATCATGACTTTCTGTCCGTTTAACAGATAATTTCCGTCGGCATCTTTCGCGGCCGCCGCATCGGAAACCTCCCATACGAAGTCCCAGGTAAGGACCTCCGGAAGTTCATAACCAAGCTTTTCCACCAGAGTTTTATTCACGTAGCATGCTTCCGTAGAGCGCATGTACGGGATCGCATAGTAACGGCCGTTCACAACGCACTCGTTAAGGAACTGGGGCACGATCTCCTCTTTTGTCGGAGAGTCAAAACTCAGTTCACTGCCGCCCAGACCATATTTCTCATGAACGAACAGCTCATCTAACGGAACCACGGTGTTGGTACCTGTCAGGTAAGTTGCGATGTGGTCCGGATAGGTGATGCAGACGTTGGGCGTTGTGTTGGTGGAAATATTCGTAATTACGTCGTTGTAAATTCGTCCGTAGTCGGTATACAGGCGCAGATTCACGTGAATGTTCGGATAAAGCGCCTGAAAATCCTCGATGGCCTTTTCATAAACTCTTGTCTGGGCGATATTCGTATCGTTCTTTGCCCAGAATGTGATCTCGTACTCTTTTGAGGCGTCAAATTCCTCCGGGATCACAAACTCCTGCTGGCCCTGGGAACCATGACATCCAGTAAGTGCCAGCGATGCAGCAGTCACTGCTGCCAGGAAGAACGCTGTGATTTTTTTCATCTTTATCATCCTTTGGTTCCTCCTCTTGCTACGCCTTCCATGATCTTCTTTCTGAATACTAAGAACAGAATGATCAGAGGAAGGGAAATTACCACAACTGCTGCCATCATCGCCGGGATGTTCTCACGTCCGAAACCGTTTTCGCGGATTTCCTGAATGCCGTTGGACACCAGGAAATATGCCTGGTCATCGGTGATCAGCCGCGGCCATACGTAAGAGTTCCAGCACTCAATGACCTTTAGGATCGTGATCGTAATGATCGTCGGTCTGCAGATCGGAATCATGACCTTCCACAGATATTTAAAGTCTGAAGTTCCGTCCACTTTTGCCGCATAGTACAGCTCGTCCGGAATCTGTGCGAAGTTTTCCTTCAATAAATAAATGTAGAATACCGATGTGACGGATGGCAGGATCAGGCCCATGAAGGTATTTCTCATGTCCAAATTGGTGATCGTCACGAAATTTGTGATGACCACAAGCTCGCTTGGAATCATCATCAGAGAAAGAAATATGGTAAATGCCAGATCCTTTCCTCTAAATTCCAGTCGCGCAAAGGCAAACGCCGCCAAAATCGTCACAAACAACATGATCGCTGTTGTAATGACGGTAAAAATAAGAGTATTTACAAAATAATCCGCCAACGGCACCGCTGTAAATGCGTCCACGTAGTTCTGAAACGTCGGGGACAGGGTGAAGAACTTCGGGATGTACTCGGAGTTGTAGGCGCTGTAGCTCTTTACGGATGTCAGGAGCATCCAGTAGAACGGGAACAGCACCACCACCGCCCACACGGTCAGAAGCGTGTAAGTGACCGCCTTCGCGGCAGTTTCCCTGGTCTTTGCGGACTTTTCAATTTTCTCAAAATCAACTTGTTTTCCCATAAGCTCGGACCTCGTTAATAATGCACATGTTTCTTACTTACCAGTAAGTTGATGCAGGTGATCGTCAGCACGATCGCAAAGAGAATGATTGCCGCCGCGGACGCGTAAGACGGATATCCGCCGCTGTTTCCGTAGAGCATATCATAAACATAGCCAACGATCGTATTCATCTCTGCCGCGTTCAGATCTGTACCGAAAATCGCCACCGCATCACTGTATGCCTTGAACGCGCCGATGAAACCGGTGATGATCAAATAGAACAACATCGGAGAGATCATCGGCAGTGTGATCTTCGTAAACATGCGGAACTTAGATGTTCCGTCCACTTTTGCCGCGTTGTAGTAGTCCTGTTTTACTGACGCAAGAGCACTGGTGAGGACCAGGATCTTAAACGGCAGAACCACCCAGACCGTATAAAAGCACAGCACGAACATCTTTGCCCAGTATGGACCATCGATAAAGTCAACGGAAGTCATTCCGAACCAATTGAGGATCAGGTTCACAAGACCTTCCGTGTACGGAGTCTTTTTAAATAGGATCATGAACACCAAACCTACCGCCAATGTGTTGGTCACGTACGGCAGGAAATAAATCGTCTGGTATAATTCCCGCAGCGGCTTGATAGAATTTAAGCCAACGGAAATCAGAAGTGCGATTCCCGTAGAAATCGGCACAGTGAAAATAACCAGAATAAATGTATTTTTCACAGCCTGCAGGAAATACGGGTCGTGGAGTACATAGGAATAGTTGTACAGACCGACACCGAAATATGTCTGGGATGCAGAGTTGTATCCTTCCTCAAACGAGTAAATGAACACGTCAATCAGCGGATACACCATGAAGACACCCAGAAACAGAACTGCCGGCAGCAGGTAAAGCCAGCCTTTCATATTTTTGTTATCCATAAATTTCCTCCTGTGGCACATCAAACTGCACGCGTTTTTCCGTCTCCTTATTAAATACAAGGACTTTCGCCGGTTTCACACGGAATCTCACCACCGGAGATGCCATGTTCACGTGATTCTCCGCGCTGATAATGGACCGGATCGCCGGGCTGTCACATGCGCTGTGGGTGGAAACCACACTGATGTCGCGGCCCATGACCTCCACACGGTTCAGATTGCAGCAGAGCGGACCATTCTCATCCAAAACAAAGCCCTCCGGACGGATACCAATTTCGACCGCCTGGTCTTCTGCCCCCTGAATCTCCAGAATCATATCCTGACCAGCATACAGCTTCCCGTTTTCAATCTTTCCATGGAACACATTGATCGGCGGGGTACCGAGGAATTCTGCCACAAACAGATTGATCGGGTCATCATACACATCCTGCGGCTTTCCGATCTGCTGGAGCACGCCATCTTTCATCACAACAATCATGTCAGAAATGCTCATGGCCTCCTCCTGATCATGGGTCACGAAAATCGTTGTGATCTTTGTCTCACGCTGGATTCTCCGAATTTCCTCTCTGGTCTGCAGTCTCAGTCTCGCATCCAGGTTAGAAAGCGGCTCGTCCATCAAAAGCAGACGCGGCATCTTGACAAGTGCTCTGGCAATTGCCACTCGCTGCTGCTGGCCGCCGGACATCTCGCTCGGCTTCCTGTCCATCAACTCCTCGATCTGCACCAGCTTCGCCGCCTCCAGAACCTTCGCATTCATCTCTTCCTTGGTCAGCTTGTCTTTTCCCTTCAGATTCTCCAATGGGAACATGATATTCTGTCGGACGGTCAGATGCGGATACAGCGCATAGTTCTGGAACACCAT
>JAFUMF010000025.1 GCA_017482945.1 Lachnospiraceae bacterium | reverse complement strand
TGAGAAACCTCTCTCTTGGGAATGCTATTTTAAGTAAACAAATATATACACTTGACCGGTAGTAACTACCGAATGCTACAGTTGATAGAAAGGAGGTATGCACTATGAAAAAAAGATTAAGTGTATTATTGGCAGCGGTGACAGCTGCATCCATTTTAGCAGGATGTGGAAATGCGGCTGCAACAACAACTACATCGGCTGAGGCAACTGTGGAGGAAATGACAGCGGAAGCAACGACAACTGCGGCGGCAACAGAAGCTCCGGCGACAGATGAGAAAGTGGATTATCTGAAAATCAGCAAGCAGGGAATGTTTTCATCAGGAGGCACAGTGACAGAGCCGGTGGAAGGCGAATATGATCCGACGACCAACTGGTTAGATGCTACAATAGCAGGAAACACTGCCCATGTGGATCATGCAAATGTATATTACCAGATTCCGGTAGAAGATAATGGAAATCCGATGGTATATCTTCATGGTTATGGTCAGTCCAGAATGGGCTGGATGACAACTCCGGACGGTCGTGAAGGATGGTCTGATATTTTCCTGAAGTATGGACATGCGGCGTTTTTAGTTGACCAACCGAGACGTGGTGCGGCAGGTTCTACAACATCCATGACGGCGGATGGATTCCTTGATGCGTGGTCTGCAGAATCTAAGGATTACAAGCCTGGCGATCAGGCTTGGTACACACATTTCAGAATTGGTCGCGTAGCTCCGGAGAGATATGAAGGTTCCCAGTTCCCGGAGGGAGATGAGGCGCAAGATCAGTTCTTCCGCCAGATGACACCAAATACCGGTAACTTTGATATGGGGCTGGCAGCGGCAGCTCTTGGTGAGGTTATGGCAGATGTAAAAGAAATGACGGGGAATAAGTCCATTTTCGTGACGCATTCTCAGGGCGGTGCAGTTGGTTGGAGTGTACCGGTTGAAAATATTTCTGCAATCGTTGCAATTGAGCCGGGCGGAACTCCACAGATTGATTCTGAGCAGTATAAGGCATTACTGGAAGCAAAGATTCCGATCATCATTTATTTTGGCGATTATATTGATAATGGTCCGGAAGAAATCATGTCTACAGGATTCTGGGGAGGAATCCGTGACGGTGCGGTGGCATTTGCGGAGGCTTATAATGCGGCTGGCGGAGACTGCACAGTGGTGGATCTTCCGAAAGAAGGAATCACAGGAAACAGCCATTTCCTGTTCCAGGAGATGAATAATAAAGAGATTGCGGATCATCTTGAAAACTGGCTGGTGGAGCATGATCTTGGGAGGCAGGAGTAAAGAAACTTCACTGATTGCTGATCGGCTTGAGGCAGTTCCGGAAGAACTTGAAACAATCCCGGAGGAATATTATTCCTCGGCTAAAAAACAGGGAACGCTGGTGGAACTCTTTTATGATACTTATGAATCAAAGACCTATGCCCAGAAATCCCAGATGCTTCAGAAACGAGCGATCGTTTATCTTCCATACGGCTACAGAGAAGACCAGAAATATAACGTGTTTTATTTGATGCATGGCGGCTGGAGTAATGAAACAACAACGCTTGGTACACCGGCTGAACCAACCTCGTTAAAGCATGTCATCGATCATGCAATCGAGGATGGGAAAATTGACCCATTGATCATTGTCTGCCCGACTTACAATAATACCAGTCCGGAGGACAGTGGAAACTATACGTTGGCATTCCGTACATTGACAGTCAACTACCATAATGAACTGGTAAATGATCTGATTCCGGCAGTGGAAGGGACATACTCGACATTTGCGGAGAGTATATCATCAGAGGACATTAAGGCATCGAGAGATCACCGTGGATTCGGAGGCTTTTCCATGGGTTCTGTCACAACATGGTATACATTCGTGAATTGTCTGGACCAGTTTCGTTATTTTCTTCCGATGAGCGGTGCGATGGATTACCAGGGAGATGATGTGGATGCGGCAGTGACAGCGTCCGGTCATTCTCCGGAAGATTATTTCATCTACGCGATTACAGGAACCAATGATTTTGAGTACGGAAACTTTACGAATCAAATCGAGGGTATGCTAGGAATGGACAGTAGGAACTTTGTAGAGGCTGATTCTGAGACAGATGGAAATCTGGCTTTTCGAGTGAAAGAAGGGTATTCTCACAATGGTCTTGCTGCCATGGAGTATACGTATAATGGACTTAGGTGGTTCTGGAATTCCCAGGATGAGGTATTAGTAAGTCGGAATCAGGCAGAGGAGGATGATCAGATCGTGGACGGAAGATATATGGAAGATACCAAAATCGCGGATGTGATCATGGATTCTGTGTTTGGAGATTACGGCAGACTGATCTTTCCTGTGGATGAAGGCTACTATAGCGGCGAAACGCTTGGTGATATTCGACTCACCTGGTATAGCAATATCAAGTCAGAAAAGACGGTTGAAATCACGAATTACATGAAGGAGCATGCGGCAGAAGGTGATGTAATCTTTTATGACATCTACACGAATGAAGAAAAGAAGGCCGATCCTGCAAAGGAAGATACCGGACTGTTTTTCTTTAAGGGGAATCCGGGAGAGAAGTTTGCTGTTTGTAATGCGGGCGGTGGCTTTTCCTATGTTGGAGCCATGCATGACAGTTTCCCTCATGCACTGGAGCTTTCAAAGAAAGGCTACAATGCGTTTGCTCTGATTTATCGTCCGGGAGCGATGACTGCTTGTGAAGATTTGGCGCGTGCGATCAGTTTTATCCACGAAAATGCAGATCAATTGGAAGTTGATACGGATTGCTATTCCGTATGGGGCGGAAGTGCCGGAGCAAGAATGGCGGCATATCTTGGAACCTATGGGCCAGAAGCGTTTGGAGGAGATTCCGTGGCAAAGCCTGGTACGGTGGTGATGCAATATACCGGACATAGTGAATACAGTAAGGCTGATCCGCCGACGTATGCGTGCGTTGGAACTCGAGATGGAATTGCAAACTGGCAGACCATGCAGCGACGACTTCAGGCCATGGATGCCCTGGGGATCCCCACAGAGTTTCACGCGTATGAAGGCCTTGGCCATGGCTTTGGTCTCGGAACCGGTACTGTGGCAGAAGGCTGGATCAATGATGCAGTAGCTTTCTGGGAAGACCAGATGTGAAGAGAAGCAATGTGATAGTTAAAGGCGAAATAGAAAGAATCCGGAAAGGCGTCTGCATAGTCATATGGATATGCGGACGCCTTTTTGTTAATCTTTTTTCGGTTTCAGGTTGCTGTAATATTTGGTCTTTCCGGATAATACATCATCGTAGAACTGCTGTTTCCAGTCAATGTAGTCAATACTTTTCTGGAGCTCAGCCATGGCAAGTTCCAGATCTTTACGTTTCCGTTCTAGAATAATCTTGCGCTCCGGAATGCTTGGCTCTCCGACGAGGCAAAGATCAACATATTCCCTCATTTCCGGAATGCTCATGTTGCAGTTCTTCAGACAAGTCAGACTTTTGATCCAAGCTATATCATGCTCATCAAAGACGCGTCGATTGTTTTTGTCGCGTTTCACATTTGGAACCAATCCCTGGTTGCAGTAGAATTTTAGTGTTTCATAGGTCATACCTGTCAACGCGCAGGCTTCTTTCATGGTATACACGAGGGGATTCTCCTTATTCATAAGTACACGAAATTGAATTCGCAAATTAAAAAGTTTCTATTGACCGGTAGTTACTACCGATTGCTATAATCCAATTATATAACAGAAAAGGTAAACGAACAAGGAGGAAATGATCATGAGAAAAAATTTTGGAGCGAAACCATATCTTTATCCGATGCCGGTTCTGATTATCGGAACTTATGACGAAAACGGTGTGCCGAATGCCATGAATGCTGCATGGGGAGGAATCTGCGGCTATAAAGAGATTATCATTGACCTCAGTGAGCATAAAACAACAAAGAACATTCGACTGAATGAGGCTTTCACAGTCAGTGTTGCAGATGCGGCTCATGCGCTGGAAGCAGATTACGTGGGAATTGTATCCGGTAATGATGTGCCGGATAAGCTGGAGAAGATTGGACTCCACACAACAAATAGCGAATTCGTTAATGCACCGATCATTGATGAACTGCCGATCACTCTGGAGTGTAAGCTGATCAAATTCACAGAAGAGGGCGTTGTAGGTGAGATCATGAACGTCAGCGTGGATGAGAAAGTGCTGGATGAAAACGGCAGTGTGGATCCGATGAAGCTTGAAGCAATTTCCTTCGATCCGTTCAACAATGCATACCTGAAGGTCGCTGAAAAGGTTGGCAACGCATTTTCTGACGGTAATAAATTGAAATAGTGAAAACGCAGCATGGCTTGTAAAGGAGAAATTGACCATGAATTATGTGACATTAAATAATGGTGTGAAGATGCCGCAGTTAGGCTTCGGTGTTTTCCAGGTGATGGACCCGGCTGTATGTGAGCAGGCAGTTTTGGATGCTATTGCAAGCGGATACCGTTTGATCGACACAGCTGCCGCATACATGAACGAAGAGGCAGTTGGTGCAGCGATTGCAAAATGTGGCGTTCTGCGTGAAGAACTTTTTATTACAACGAAGCTCTGGGTCCAGGATACTACCTACGAAGGCGCAAAAGCAGCAGTTGAGACATCTCTGAAAAAGCTTGGTCTGGATTATATCGATCTTTATCTGATCCACCAGCCAATGAATGATTATATTGGTGCGTACCGGGCAATGGAAGAGATGTATGAGGAAGGCAAGTTAAAAGCAATCGGTATCTGTAATTTCTATCCGGCGCCGTTTGCGAACTTCTGTGAAACAGTGAAAGTAATGCCGGCAGTGAATCAGGTGGAATTGCATCCGTTTTTCCAGCAGGAAAATGCGCTTGCACTAATGAAAGAGTATGGTGTGCAGCCGGAGGCATGGGGCCCGTTTGCAGAGGGTAACCATGGAATCTTTACTCATCCAGTGCTGACTGCCATTGGCGAAAAGTACGGAAAGACAGCTGCTCAGGTCGCTCTTCGTTGGAACATTGATCGTGGAGTAGTTGTGATTCCGA
Organism: Lachnospiraceae bacterium; assembly: GCA_017482945.1. Lineage (GTDB taxonomy): Bacteria > Bacillota > Clostridia > Lachnospirales > Lachnospiraceae > Pilosibacter. Next base: position 2,700 of record JAFUMF010000025.1, on the reverse strand, counting down.
AGTCTGTCCATAAAGACCGTATGGAGCAAAATATGAATATCTGGGATTTCGAACTGTCTCAGGAAGATAAGGATGAGATTGTGAAACTGGATATCGGCCACAGCGAGATCGTTGATCACAGTAACCCATTCTTTGTAAAAGCATTACATGGTATGAAGATTCACCCATAATATGGTATCCAATGGAAATCGGGATCTCCCAGTGGGTCCCGGTTTCTTTCAGATTTAAGGAGTTTCGTGTATGAGAAAAAGTATAAAAAATGTAGCTCTTTGTATGGCGGCAGCACTTTTCCTGACGGCTTGCGGAAATAGTCAGGAGGCAGCGACAACTGCGGAAGCGAACAGTACAGATGCAGCGAAAATAGAGTCTGTGCAGTCTGACGGAGCAGAAGAGTCTGCAGAAGACAGCGGCAATATGTTGATTGCATATTTCACTGCTGCGGAAAACAGTGTCGTGGATGCGGTATCTTCTGCCAGTGTTGTCACGATTGATGGAGAGGCAAAGGGCTGTGTACAGGCAGTCGCTGAAATGATTCAGGAAACTGCAGGTGGAGAACTGTTTTCTATCCAGACATCTGTGGAATATCCGGGGGATATTGGAGAGTTAATTGATTATGCTGCCATCGAACAGGATGAAAATGAACGACCGGAGTTGACAACACATATTGAAAATCTGGAAGATTATGATGTGATTTTTGTTGGTTATCCGAACTGGTGGTATGATATGCCGATGGTCATGTACAGTTTTTTCGAGGAGTATGATTTTTCCGGAAAGACAATTATTCCATTTAATGTTCACAACGGAAGTCGTTTTTCCAGCACGATCAGTACGATTCAAGAGCTGGAACCAGAGGCGATGGTGATTGAAGATGGCTTTACTGTCAGCATTAATAACGTGACAGCAGCAGAGGAAAGTGTAAAAGAATGGGTGGACGCACTTAATTATTAGTGTGTAAAATAAGCTTACAGGTCAGTCATATATTGATGAGCAGGAGGTAATAGATATGAAAGTTCTTTTAGTAAACGGAAGTCCACATAAGGAAGGCTGTACGTACACAGCACTCTGCGAGGTGGCAGAGACACTGAATAAAGAAGGAATCGAGACAGAGATTTTCTGGATCAGAAATAAACAAATCGGCGGCTGTATTGCATGTAAAAAGTGTATTGAGATTGGAAAATGTGCATTTGATGACGTGGTGAATGAGTTTAAAGAGAAGGCGTATGAAGCAGACGGCTTTGTATTTGGAAGTCCGGTACACTATGCTGCTGCTAGTGGAAATATGACTGCATTTATGGATCGCCTGTTCTATTCGGAGCTTTGTGGAAACGGAAATAAGGCGTTTTATTTGAAGCCGGCCGCAGCTGTAGTTTCTGCAAGACGTGCCGGAAATACATCCACATTTGACCAGCTCAACAAATACTTTACGATTCAGGAAATGCCGATCGTATCTTCCGGATATTGGAACATGATCTTTGGAGCCAATGCGGAGCAGGCAAAACAGGATGCAGAAGGTCTCCGTACCATGCGCGTTCTGGGCCGAAATATGGCATATATGCTCCGATGTCAGGAAGCTGCAAAGAAGGCAGGCGTTCCGATGCCGGAGCGTGAGGCATCAGTATATACGAATTTTATCCGATAGTTCGCGAAAACAGCAGGAGAAGAAGTTGGGAAATGAAACCAAAAATGATAGCGAAAATGACCTGTGATATTGCCATGACAGTCGCAATTCTGCTTTTGATGCCGTATGAAATGGTGGGCAGTGAAGCTCATGAGTGGATCGGACTCGCAATGATCCTTCTGTTTCTTTGCCATCATATTCTGAATTTTGCATGGATCAAAAATGTGTTCCGCGGAAAGTATACGCCGTTTCGGGCAGTACAGACAATCGTAGTGTTGGCGCTTTTGGTCTGTGTGGCTGGACTTGCAGTGAGCGGAGTCATGTTATCGCGCCATGTATTTACATTCCTACCGATCGAAACCGGAAAACGGATCGCCAGAACCGTACACATGCTCGGTGCTTATTGGGGATTCGTATTGATCGGAGTTCATCTTGGATTCCATTGGAACATGATCATGAACATGGGAAAGAAGATGATAAAAGGGGAATCTGCATTCCGGTCAAAGGTGATCAAAGGAATTGGAGTGTTGATTGCCCTGTATGGCGCTTATGCATTCGTAAAGCGTCAGATCGGAGAGTATATGTTTCTGATCACGCAGTTTGTGTTCTTTGATTTTGAAGAACCACTCATTCTGTTTATCATGGATTATATTGCAATTATGGGACTGTTTGTGTTCCTGGGACATTATTTGGCCTTAACGTTAAAGAAGCAATCTTGATTCTGGGAGAATTCTGCAGATTAACCTGCAGTGGAAAGGGATATTTGAAATGAAAAAACTTGGTTTTGGATTTATGAGACTTCCGGTCTTTGATGAAAAAGACCGTTCGAAAGTAGATATGGAAACACTGAAAAAAATGGTGGACTGTTATATGGAGCGGGGATTTTCCTATTTCGATACAGCGCACCGATACAAGGATGAGGCCAGCGAACCTGCATTAAAAGAATGTCTTGTTGACCGTTATCCGAGAGAAAGTTTTGTACTGGCAAATAAGATTACCATGAATTACATCAAGAGTGAGGAGGACCAGTGGCCGTTTTTCCAGAATCAGCTGGAGCGCTGTGGTGTGGATTATTTTGATTT
>JAFUMF010000024.1 GCA_017482945.1 Lachnospiraceae bacterium | reverse complement strand
TAACTGCGATCTTAGCGCTGTTAGCCTTAGCAACCTGAGCTACATACTGAGCTACAGTCTGCTTACCATCCTCAGCTTTAACGTAAACCTGATCTAACAGACAGATCTCTTTCAGCTCTTTGTTGATACGGCCCTGAATCATACCAGCGATAACCTTCTCTGGCTTGGAAGCCTCCTTAGGATCGTTCATGATCTGAGCCATCAGGATTGCCTTCTCATGCTCGATGAAGTCAGCACTTACTTCGCTTCTGTCAGTGTACTGTGGCTTTAATGCTGCAGCCTGCATAGCTACGTTCTTAGCCATCTCTTTGATTGCATCATTAACAACATCTGTCTCAACGTCGATAAGAACACCGATCTTACCGCCAGCGTGGATGTAGGAAACAACGCAACCGTTCTCTTCTACAACCTGCTCAAAACGACGGATGTTCATGTTCTCGCCGATGATGGAGATCTGGGAAGCAAGAGCTTCTTTAACAGTCATTGTTGTATCTTTTGCCCATGTTTCAGCCATGAACTCGTCCATGTTTGTTGCTGCTGTGTTAAGAGCCTGAGCTGCTACATCTGCTGCGTATGTCTGGAACTTCTCGTTCTTTGCTACGAAGTCTGTCTCAGCGTTAACTTCTACAACTACTGCCTTCTTGCCACACTCTGTAAGAGCTGTAACAACGATACCCTCTGCTGCAATACGACCAGCTTTTTTAGCTGCGCCTGCAAGTCCTTTTTCACGTAAGAACTCTACTGCCTTATCCATATCGCCTTCTGTAGCTGTAAGAGCTTTCTTACAGTCCATCATACCAGCGCCTGTCATTTCTCTTAATTCTTTTACTAATGCTGCTGTTACTGCTGCCATTGTTCGTTTCCTCCGAATATATGAAAATCAAACTACCGGATCCTTTCGGATTGCCGGGCTGCCACTCTAGAATTAAGCCTCTACAGCCTCTTCTACAGCAACTTCTTCAACTTCTTCTGCTGCACCCTGATTTGCCTCGATAACTGCATCAGCCATCTTGGATACGATCAGTTTTACGGCTCTGATAGCATCATCGTTACCCGGGATAACGTAATCAAGTTCTTCCGGATCACAGTTTGTATCAGCAATACCGATAAGCGGAATACCAAGTGTGTGTGCTTCCTGTACGCAGATTCTTTCCTTCTTCGGGTCAACTACGAAGATAGCATCCGGAATCTTCTTCATTTCTTTGATACCGCCAAGGTTCTTCTCAAGCTTCTCCCACTCTTTCTTGAGCTCGATAACTTCCTTCTTCGGAAGAACATCAAATGTTCCGTCCTCAGACATCTTCTCGATAGCTTTGAGTCTAGCGATTCTGGACTGGATTGTCTTGAAGTTTGTAAGCATACCGCCTAACCATCTCTCGTTTACGAAGTACATTCCGCAACGCTCTGCCTCTGTCTTGATAGCATCCTGAGCCTGTTTCTTTGTACCTACGAAAAGGATTGTGCCGCCATCAGCAGCGATGTCAGAGATTGCTTTGTAAGCCTCATCAACTTTACCTACAGATTTATGAAGGTCGATGATGTAGATACCATTTCTCTCTGTGTAGATGTACGGAGCCATTTTCGGGTTCCATCTTCTTGTCTGGTGACCGAAATGTACGCCGGCTTCCAGAAGCTGTTTCATTGAAATAACGCTCATTGTATTTCCCTCCATTGGTTAAATTCTTCCGCCTGCATCTTGCTTCCTCGAAGACTTTCCGTACCCCGGAAAGCACCACTCTCAGAATCCGCAGACGTGCATAATATCAGCTTTTCTACTATATCACAACTGTAATTTTCGTGCAAGTATTTTTTGAATGATTTTTTACAATTTTTTCTACAACTCTTGTACTGAAAATCCTTCAGCAAAAAGTGCCATCCTTGCGGACAGCACTTTGATACTCATCTTATTTTTCATTATTTTGCATTCGCTGCTTTTAATGCTTTCAGTTCTTCGAAGATCACATCGTTGAGGACTTTAATGTAAGTTCCCTTCATACCGGAGGATCTGGATTCGATTACGCCGGCACTTTCAAATTTACGAAGCGCATTCACGATCACGGAACGTGTAATACCTACGCGGTCTGCGATCTTGCTGGCAACGAGGATGCCCTCATTTCCATCCAGCTCGTCGAAAATATGTGTGATTGCTTCTAACTCGGAGAAGGAAAGGGTACTGATAGCAGATTTTACAATCTGGATTTTTCTTGTCTCTTCCGCATTCTCTTCATTTACGGAACGCATCATTTCAAGACCTACAACTGTTGTACCATACTCACTCAGAATAATATCTTCGATATCGTACTGTTTGTCGGATTTGTAGATGAATAAAGTTCCGAGACGCTCGCCGGAAATATCGATCGGAGTAATGATCGCCTGATATTTCTTCACGTTTTCTTCTGCGAAGCCCAAAGTTGCAAGGTTCACATTCTCTTTTGTGGAAAGAACGCTGAGAAGACGCTCATTGAGCATTTTGTCAATATATCCGCCTACCTTGTCTTCGATCAGTTCATGGATCTCATCAACGCCCGGGCAGATACTTACGCCTAATACTTTACCCTTTTTACTGATAACGAGAATATTTGAAAGTAAAATCTCGCTTAACACCTTACAGATGTCATTAAATACAACTTTGTGAGAATTGTTATTGTGAAGCAGTTTATTTATTTTCCTGGTCTTATCCAATAATTCAACACTCATTTTCCGAAAACCTCCATTTCTCCACGGTATCGTTTAAAAAGATTCTATCATCACGTAAATTGTAGCACGATATTGACAGAATATCAAGACTTTTTCGGATAATTTCAAAATATTTATAAAAAACGCCTAAAAATCACCAATATGGTTATTTTCAGACGCTTTTATTTTATTTAGTCTTTACAAATTATTTGTAAATTCCCAACTATTTATTTTTTACATATCCGCACTGTTCATTTGCGCATGCGAGCTTGTTTCCCTTTTCTACCATGTGGCCGCCACAGTCCGGGCATTTTTCGATGGAAGGTTTCTGCCAGGACATGAAATCGCAGTCCGGGTTTGCCTCACAGCCAAAGTATTTGCGGCCTTTTTTTGTCTTCTTGACGATGACTTCTTTTCCGCACTTCGGGCATGGGATTCCGGTCTTCTCAAGATACGGTTTTGTGTTTTTGCATTCCGGGAAACCTGGGCATGCCAGGAATTTGCCGTGCGGTCCATATTTGATGACCATGTTTCTTCCACAGACTTCACAGATTTCTTCGGAAACCTCATCGGCAATGTGAACAGCCTCGAGGTTTTCTTTCGCTTCGTTCACTGCGTCGATCAGATCCGGGTAGAAGTTTCTGACAACGGTCTTCCACTCCATCTGTCCTTCTCCGACGCTGTCCAGAAGATATTCCAGGTTGGCTGTAAATGTGATGTCTACGATACTCGGGAACCACTCCTTCATAATGTCGTTGACAACTTCACCGATTTCTGTCACATAGAGGTTTTTGTTCTCTTTGACGATATATCTTCTTGCGAGGATCGTTGTGATCGTCGGTGCGTAGGTACTCGGACGACCGATGCCCTGCTCTTCCAGAGCTTTTACAAGAGACGCCTCTGTGTAGTGAGCCGGCGGCTGTGTAAAGTGCTGAGCACTTACCAGATCGGCCAGTTCCATTTCCTGTCCAACTTCCATTTTAGAGATGACCTGGTTCTTTTCGTCTTTTTCATCTGCTTCTGTGTAAACAGACATAAAGCCGTCGAATTTCAGTCTGGACGCAGCTGTTGTGAACACATTTCCTCCGGCAGTCAGCTTTACGGATGTTGTCTCGTACACAGCCGGTGCCATGCGGCTTGCTGCAAATCTCTTCCAGATAAGCTGGTACAGACGGAATAAATCTCTCGCCAGAGATTCCTTTACTTTTACCGGAGTCAGTGTAATATTGGTCGGACGGATCGCCTCATGAGCATCCTGAATCTTCGCTCCATTCTTTTTGGAAGTGTCACTTGCCGCTGCGTAAGATTCGCCATACTGATCTGCGATAAATTCTCTTGCCGCTTTATCTGCTTCATCTGAAACACGAGTGGAGTCTGTACGGAGGTAAGTGATAAGACCGATGGTTCCATGACCTTTCACTTCCACACCTTCATAAAGCTGCTGTGCAAGGCGCATCGTTTTCTGTGTGGAGAAATTCAGTGCTTTCGATGCCTCCTGCTGGAGCGTACTTGTAGTGAACGGAATCGGTGCTTTCTTTACACGCTCTCCATTTTTAATTTCAGATACTACAAATGTTTCATCTTTTAATGTCTCAAGAATCGCATCCAGAGTTTCTTTATTCTTAATCTCGCTGTTTCCATTTTTATCATTATGGAATTTCGCGGTCATCGGCTTCTTGGATCCCGGCACCTTGAACTGTGCTTCCAGGCTCCAGTATTCCTCCGGGATAAATGCCTCGATTTCTTCTTCTCTGTCACAGATCATACGAAGAGCCACAGACTGAACACGACCTGCGCTGAGTCCACGCTTTACTTTTTCCCATAAAATCGGACTGATGCTGTAGCCTACCATACGGTCAAGAATACGTCTTGTCTGCTGAGCATCTACCAGATTTATATCGATTTCACGCGGTGTTTTTAAGGATGCTTTTACCGCGTTTTTTGTGATTTCATTGAAGCTGATACGATATACCTTTTTATCCTTTACTTCGTCCAGTTTCAGCGCTTTCATTAAATGCCATGAAATAGCCTCTCCCTCACGGTCCGGGTCAGTTGCCAGGTAAATTTTATCTGCTTTCTTTACTTCTTTTCTGAGTTTGGCGAGAACATCCCCTTTTCCGCGGATGGTAATATATTTCGGCTCATAATCGTTCTCAACATCCACACCAAGAGTGCTCTTTGGGAGATCGCGAACATGGCCGCCGGACGCATCCACTTCGTAAGTACTGCCTAAAAACTTCTTAATTGTCTTAACCTTTGCAGGAGACTCTACAATCACAAGACTGTTCGCCATGATAAAACCTCACATCTTTCTGCAATAATATTGATTCCCGTCACTTCGTATCATCCCCATAAGTTCCAGCGTCATCAAGCTTTCCATTGCCTCAGAGACTGTAATTTGGCAAAAAGTGACAATTTCCTCCAGGGATTTAGGGCGAGAATCTAAAAAACTATACACCAATTTTTCTCTCTTGGCAAGTCTCTTTTCAGAAATTTTATTTTCTCCTAACTTTCTCTTGTATTTCAAGTCGAAGAAATCCAGCACATCTTCTGGCCCAAGACATATGGCTGCCCCAATCTGGAGAAGCTTATTGCAGCCTGCACTGAGCGGATCGTTGACGCGGCCGGGGACTGCATACACTTCTTTTCCCTGCTCAAGTGCCAGGTCACCGGTTATGAGTGATCCGCTCTTTTCTCTGGCCTCTATTATAATTACTACGTCCGATAATCCGCTGATGATCCGGTTTCTCATTGGGAAATTCATGGATACAGGTGCTGTTCCCGGGAGAAACTCGCTGATAACTCCGCCTTGCTCCTGGATTTTTGAAAACAGCCGGTAATTTTCTCTTGGATAGCAGACATTTACTCCACATCCTAACACAGCGAATGTCTTACTGCCGCCTTCAAGACAGCCTTTATGCGCCGCTCCATCCACACCCAGTGCCAGGCCACTGATGATGGAGACGCCGGCATTAGAAAGCTCTCTTCCCATATATTCGGCCATCTGTCTGCCATATTCTGTGCAGTTTCTTGCTCCGACAATCGCAGCCGTCGGCGTATCATCTCCCGGAAGTTCTCCTTTCACAAATAATCCCGCTGGTCTGTCTTTAAAATAGGCCAGTCGCCCCGGATATTCTTCTTCAAAACAAGTGATATAGTTCATATTATCATTTTTTAGTTTTTCATATTCTCTCAGATACTGAACTTCCAATTTTTTACATTCTCTGAACGCTTCCAGCCTCTTTGGTGTCAGAAGGTTTGCATCCTGTATCGATTGTTCCTTCGCCTTCCATACCGCTTCAAATGAACCAAAGTATTCTCTCATCTTATGTATTGTCACTGCACCAATTCCGGCGATGTGACTGACTAAAAACAAATACTCTTTCTCTGTCATTTTGACTATCCGGCTCCTTTTCTTTCACCAACTAGTTTTTCCAGTATTTATCTCTGACCCGAACATACGAAATTGCCTCACATAAATCTCTGTGTGCAATTTCTTCCCGCCCATCCAGATCTGCCGTGGTTCTTGCCACTTTTAAGATCTTATCGTACATCCTCGCAGAGAGCTCCATTTCCTCAAAAACAGCCTTCATGAATTGGCTTTCTTCATTATTAATATTGCAAAATTTCCGCACCAGTTTTCCGCTCATCTCACTGTTGCACCGTATAGAAAATTCTTTAAACCTTGCCGACTGAATCGCCCTGGCTTTTTCAACACGTTTGCGAATTTCTTCGGAACTTTCATTTTGCCCCTTTCGGCTGATTTCATCATACGTTACCGCAGCAGCTTCAACACAAATGTCAATTCTGTCCAACAGAGGCCTGGATACTTTTGAAAGATAACGTTTGATCTGGCCAGACGTGCATGTACACTTTTCAAGGTTTGGGAAATGCCCACATTTACACGGGTTCATGGCAGAGACCAACTGCGCATTGGCAGGATAGCAAACTGTTCCGTGTACTCTCGAGATCGTGATTTTCCTTTCTTCCAATGGTTGTCTTAGGGTTTCCAAAGCAACATTTCCCATCTCTGGCAATTCATCCAGAAATAAGATCCCACCGGTCGCAAGCGAAACTTCTCCAGGTTTGGGTCTGCTTCCTCCCCCCGCAAGTGCCTGAGCGGAAATCGAATGATGGGGAGCCCGAAATGGACGCTTTACGATTAACGGCTCTTGCTCTGACAACAAATGACTGACGCTGTAAATCTTTGAAATTTCGATGCACTCCTCTAGTTCGAGCTTCGGTAATATTGTTGGTATCCTTCTTGCGACCATGGTCTTTCCGGAGCCGGCTGGCCCGATCATTAAAAGATTATGCATTCCTGCGGCGGCAACTTCAGCCGCCCTCCGAAGCACCGTCTGACCATTTACTTCCGAAAAATCCACGTCATAACAATTCATCCCACGGCTCATATCTACCTGAGCCTCTCTCTGATATTCCGTAATTGGCATATTTCCCTGAAGCATCTTTAGTACTTCACTTAAGTTTTCTACGGCAACCAGTCCGATTCCCTCAATGACCGCTGCTTCCTGCAAATTTTCTTTTGACAGAAAAATTCTCGTGAAACCAAACTCTTTCGCCCATGCTGTCAATGCCAGAATCCCGGGAACTCCCTTGATTTTCCCGTCTAATCCCAGTTCGCCGATAAACACCGTATTTTCCGTTATCTCTGGTAAAATAAGGCCATGGGCCATTAAAATTGCCACAGCGATCGCCAGATCAAATCCGGTTCCTTCTTTTCTGATATCTGCAGGCGAAAGATTGATCGTCACTTTTTTCGGCGGCAGAGACAAACCAAGATTTCGAATTGCTGTCCTTACCCGGTCCTGCGATTCTCTCACTTCCGAAGCCAGATAGCCCACAAAAACATAACCTGGCAGACCATCGCTAACGTCGGCTTCAATAAAAATCCGAAGACCGTCCAATCCCTGCAGATACATACCATTGATTTTTCCGAACAGAAAAATCCCTCCTCTACATTTCATTTTCATCTCAAATCACATTCAAGGGGTATCTTTCAGAACAAAAGATTTACATTTAGAATTTTAAGAATAATAGAATGTTTTAAGATAGATTAACTATACAGGATTTTTAGTTCAAATTCAAGAAGTTTTCCATGTCAGGCTGCATTTTGGCAGCCTGACATGGTTCATGATCACGCATACTGTTCGATCCACTCCAGGATATCGCCGAATACTTCCTCACAGTTGGTTTCGTGAAGAATTTCGTGACGGGCACCTTCGTAAAGACCAAGAGTCATTTCCACCACACCGGCGTCGCTGTACCGTTTATATACTTTACGCACACCCTTTGCATCGTCTCCCACCGGATCCTTGTCTCCTGACACGATCAGCATTGGCGCATCGACCCGCACCTTTCCTTCTTTCTCCGCTTTTGCATCTAAAAGAATTACACGGAAGAAATCACGATACGCGGTGGCGGTAAAAACAAACTGACATAGCTCGTCTTCTCCAAAGCTCTTTGCCCAGGTCTCATCTCTGGTCAGCCAGTCCTGAGGTGTTTTGGTTGGTTTGAATTTTCTATTGTAACTACCTAAAGACATTTCATATAACAGCTTGCTGCGATAACGTTCCCCTTTCACTTTGCTCATCATGGACGCAAGAACATATCCTCCGAAAACCATTGCCTCTGCCGGCGCTCCAGTTCCCATTAAGATAAAGCCATCCGGCCCATCATGATAGACAGAAAGATATCTTCTTACCATGAAAGAACCCATACTATGTCCCAGCAGAAAGAGCTTCACTTCAGGAAATTTCTTCTTTCCGTAAACAGTCAGCCTGCGCATATCTTTAATCACATGCTCAGTTCCACCGTTTGTTCCAAAAAATCCAAAATCTTCCTCTTTCTCCACAGTCTTTCCATGGCCAAGATGATCATGGCCGATTACAGCCACACCATGTTCAGCGAGCCAGACTGCAAACTCTCTGTATCGGCCGATATGCTCGGTCATTCCGTGTGCGATCTGTAATACTGCTTTTACTTCTCCCTCTGGAATCCATTCCATGCATCGCAATTTAAAATTATGATCACTGGAAGGAAGAAAAAATTCACGTTCTCTCATATATAACCTCCGTAACTGACTAAACGATCCGATTGACAATTTCTGTTTTTATTATATCACATTCCCACTTCCAGTAACATTCTCTTATTGAAATTCTGTAATATATTTCCGGTATCTCAGTGGGAGCATCGTTCTCTGGCACCGGTAGTTTCTTCTCTCTTCGATTGCAATTGTATGAAAAAACGTCTTCCATAAATCGATGTAGACATCCGGTTCACTTTGCTCCGTAAGTTTCTGAATATCTTCCTCTGTCACACCATGGTGAATCATCCAATTTCCATTACTTCCATGAACTGCCGCAGCTTTATGTTTTTCATCATATAAAACCCAGTCCATATCAGGAAAACGATCGGCAAAATGATCAGCGACCAGTTCCAACACTTGGTTCACCGGCCCCACTTTTCCATAATAAACACCGGATTTCAACCGTTCGAAGCGTGCAAATTCCCGGTGAAAATGCGCTTCTCTCCCCACATACCGGTCCATTTGGAAAATTTCATATACTGCCGGTTCCTGCAGCATCTTTACGACGCGGCGACCATATTTCAGCCCAAGAATAATAAAACGAAGGATCCAATCAGCCCGGTCAGGGCTATTATGCAGTGCCGCACGGTACAAGTGTACATAAGCTTCCTCCGACATATGATTCTGAATCTTTTTCGCCACACGTTCTGCTTTCCATGCCTCCACTTCGACCTCGCGGTATTCCGCAAACATCACCGGCTCATATTCTTCTTCCATTTCAAGCCGACATTCGCCTAAATCCAGCTTGCTCGCATAGGCATCGTATACTCCGCAAAGAATTCCATCAAAGCCGTTTTTGCATAAAAAGATCGTCATCGTCCACCTCCTTACATTTCACCAAAGAGTGCCTTTACGCCATCGTCTTTTTCAGGTTTCGCCTCAGGTCTCCAATCATCAAACAATGATAATTGCCGGAAACTGTTCGAATGCTCAATATCCCAGCTTTTTCTGCGTTCATCTCCAATCAACTGACTCGTGATGAAATTTTCTTCCATTCGCACAGGCATCATCATTTTCCCTGCGCAGGTCAGAAAATACATGGCACGTTTCAGAACCACTCCGAATTTTTTCAGATCAGAAAAGGTAAGACTTCCGACCCTTCTTGCCATCGCAATTCTCTGCGCCGACCGCACTCCGATCCCCGGCACCCGAAGGAGTTTTGGATATTCCGCAGTCATTACTTCGACCGGAAACTCTTCCAGATGCCTGATTGCCCAATCGCATTTTGGATCCAGGAAAATATTAAAATTGGGACGTTCCTCAGACAACAACTCTCCTGCTTGAAATCCATAAAAACGGAGCAGCCAGTCAGCCTGATATAATCGATGTTCTCTTAAAAGCGGCGGGCCGCCGGTGAGCGCAGGAAGGTTTTTATCCTGGACAACCGGAACATACGCGGAATAAAAGACTCTCTTTAGCTGAAATTTCTGGTACAAAGCTTCCGCAACGGATACCATCTGAAAATCATTTTCCGGCGTAGCACCCACAATCATCTGTGTACTCTGACCGGCCGGCACAAATTTCGGTGCATTCCGATACACGACTAATTCATTTTTATTCTCCGTAATTCCATTCTGAATCTGACGCATTGGAAGAAGGATTTTTTCTCTTGTTTTTCCCGGACACAGTTTTTTTAAACTATCAGAAGTAGGAAGCTCCAGATTAATACTCATTCTGTCTGCCAGAAAGCCAACTTTTTCAATCAACACCGGATCTGCGCCGGGGATTGCTTTCACATGGACATAACCTCGAAAACGATATACATTTCTCAGTTTCCATATCGTCTCATACAACCGCTCCATCGTATAATCAGCGCTCACCATAATTCCGGAGCTTAAAAACAATCCCTCTATATAATTTCTCCGATAAAATTCGATCGTCAGATCACATATTTCATCCGGAGTAAACGCCGTACGGACCACATCATTCGAGCAGCGATTTACACAATATTTGCAATCATAAATACAGTAGTTAGTCATTAAAATCTTAAGAAGCGAGATGCATCGTCCATCCGCTGAAAAACTGTGGCAGATACCACCGCTTACTGCATTTCCAAGAAAACCTTTCTTCCCCTTTCGCTCCGAGCCGCTTGAGGTACAGGCCACATCATATTTCGCTGCATCCGCAAGAATTTTAAGTTTTCCTTCCAGGCTCATTTCTTCCTGCACCAACACGACTACTCACCTTCAATCCAGAACATTTGTTCGTTTTGGTTCATTATAACACCACAATAAAAATAAATCAAGTCTTTTTCGAACATTTGTTCTGTGTTATAATCAAACAAAAGGACGCTGACATTCCCGACTGGTTTTGTCAACGCCCTTACCAAAGACCTTATTTCATTAATTTGACCATAACTGCTTTTTGTGCATGAAGACGATTCTCCGCCTCCTCAAATATCTCGTCTGCATGTGCTTCAAATATTTCTTCCGTGATTTCCTGCCCGCGGTAAGCCGGAAGACAATGCTGAACCATCGCGCCTGGTTTCGCCACAGCCATGAGTTCCGCATTCACCTGATACCCCTGGAATGCCTGCATGCGCTCGTTCTTCTCTTCCTCCTGCCCCATGGATGCCCAGGTATCGGTAAACACCACATCGGCTCCTGATGCCGCCTCAAATGGATCCGTCACAAGAGAGAATTTATCTCCATACTGAGCTGCGAACTCCAGAACCTCCGAATCCGGCTTATAATTCTTTGGTGTTGCCACAGAGACAGACATGCCGACTTTCAATCCGCCGACGATCAGGGAGTTTGACATATTATTTCCGTCGCCGATATAACACATTTTAACGCCCTCAAAACCACCCAGTTTTTCACGGATCGTCATAAGATCAGCTAACACCTGGCATGGATGGCAGAAATCGGTCAAGCCGTTGATCACCGGGATCGAACCGAATTTAGCAAGATCCTCTACTTCCTTCTGCTCAAATGTACGGATCATGATTCCATCCACATATCTGGAGAGAACGCGTGCCGTATCCTGAATCGGCTCTCCGCGTCCAATCTGCAGATCCTTCGAAGAAAGGAACAACGCATGGCCGCCGAGCTGGAACATTCCCGTCTCAAAGGATACTCTTGTTCTTGTCGATGACTTCTGGAAAATCATACCCAGAGTCTTTCCTTCGAGATGTTTATGCGGAATGTGATGCTTCGTTTCATATTTTAACTGATCAGCCAGATCCAGAATAGAAATAATTTCCTCTCTGCTCAAATCAAGCAGCTTTAACAGATGTTTCATACACTTAAAGTCCTCCTTCACGCTGTATTGCATAATTTTAAATCATTTCGTATGATTATGCAATACTTTTCACGCAAAAAGTACCACCCTCACAGATGGTACTTTCATTCACCGCTCAAAATCCAACATAAACTCATTTCTCAATTTCTCAATCGCTTTCTTTTCAATCCTGCTGACATATGATCTGGATATCCCTAACACTCCTGCAATCTCTCTCTGCGTATATTCTTTAGAACCAAAAAGGCCGTATCGCAGCCGGATAACGGTCTTTTCTGTATCATTCAGATTCTGTTCATAAGCATCATAGAGCTGCTTTACATCCTGTTTTAGGATCACTTCGTCCAAAGCCTCTTTTCCATCTACTTCCAGAACATCCAAAAGGCTGACGGTCTCTCCATCTTTATCAGTACCGATTGGGTCATAAATAGAAACTTCCTTTGAGTATTTCTTGTTGGCCCGAAACAACATCAGGATCTCATTTTCTACACATTTGGCTGCATACGTGGCCAGTCTCGAGCCCTTCTCCAGATTGAAGGTGTTCACTGCCTTAATCAGCCCGATCATTCCGACCGACAACAGATCCTCCATCTCATAATCCGTGCCCTGATACTTTTTTATAACATGGGCCACGAGGCGCATGTTCCGGTTAATGAGCACTTCACGCGCCTCCTGGTCTCCTTCTTTGTATCGTTCCAGGTACTCTCTTTCTTCCCGTGCAGTTAGTGGTTGTGGAAATGTCTTCAAAGAAAGCCACCTTAAGCATTCATTAATCTATTTTATGCTCAGGTGGCTTTCCAAGTGCTTTTACAATATTTTTATTTCCGCGCCGCAGGCCGGCTTGTCACTTCTTCGACCAGCAACATGGCGATTTCTATTTTACAGTGCTTTTAAGAATGCAGCAAGAATCTCGAATGTCTGGTCAAAAGACTCCAAATCCATCTGCTCCTGTGGTGTATGGGCACCCTCTGTTGCCGCACCAAGTGTTACAACATCAAGTCCCGGAATCATATCGCAGAACACGCCGCACTCCAGTCCGCCGTGTGTTGCGATCAGACTCATTTCTGTTCCCTTCTGCTCTTTATATACTCTGCAGAGAGTCTCTCTCATGGCAGAATCCGGATTGAACTCCCAGGATGGGAATTTGTTGTACACATCGATCGTCATGTCATACATGCCTGCCAACAGACAAAGTTCCTTCTCCATCATGTCTCTTAAGGACATCTTTTCCGCACGAAGAGAATACTGGAATTCCACATAATCTGCACCGCAGCGTACAGATGCCAGGTTCTCAGACGCAGTCGGAAGATCCTCGATCTGGAGACTTCTGTGGCGAAGTCCAGTCGGAAGAAGGTACATCAGGTCCACGATTTCCGCACTGATTTCTTCACAGATCGCTGGTCCGCACTCTGCTTTTTCAAGCACTACCTCAAAATCCGGCTCCTGGAACTTAATTTCGTTGCGGATCTGTGCTGCCATCTTCTCAAATGCCGTGCGGATATCTTCTTCCTTTGCACCGCTTGCGAACACAGCTTCACACTCACGCGGAATCGCATTGTTCTTAAGGCCGCCGTCCAGCTTCACAATGCGCATGTCGCAGCTTCCGGAAATCTCTTTTAAGATTCGTCCGCAGATTTTCAAAGAGTTTCCGCGCTCCTGGTTGATACATCCGCCGGAATGTCCGCCCTTTAATCCAGTCACGAACAGACGGTATGCATTGCCTTCGCATTCTTCAAACTCAACAAATTTTCTAAGTCCGATCATCTCGCCGCCGGCACTTGTGGTACATGTACCAGTTCCGCCGCCGCCGAAATCAAGGTTGATGTAACGCTTCGCTGTAAAATCCTCAGCTTTTAATTCAAACGCACCGAGAAGGCCAACCTCCTCCTGAACCGTGAATGCGCACTCCAATGCCGGATGCGGAAGGTCCATGGCAAGCATCGCCAGCATGTATGCACATCCCATTCCATTGTCCGCGCCGAGAGTTGTTCCTCTTGCTTTTAAAATGCCATCCTCAATATAAAGGTCGATCGGATCTGTATCGAAATTGTGGTCACAATCTGCATTTTTCTCACAAACCATATCGGTATGTCCCTGAAGAATCACGGCACCATGATCCTCATAGCCCTCGCTCGCCGGTTTGTAAATAATCACGTTGTGAAGCGCATCTCTCTTATAGGCAAGACCATGCTCCTTCGCAAACTCCACAAGATAGTCAGCACACTTTTCCTCTTTGTAGGACGCGCGCGGGATTCTGGAAATCTCTTCAAAATATTTCTGGTGTAATTTATCATGATTTAATACATTCATCTTCAATAACCTCCTATGTTACATTGCCTCACGGAAAATCTGCTCTACGACTTCTTTGGAAAGCTCTGCATAAGCGCCTTTCAATTTCTTCGCAGACTTCTCAGCCATGATCGCAAATTTGCTGTCGTCCGTGATTCCCACCTCAGAAAGTCTGGTCGGAAGTCCCATCGCCTTGAAATACTCAGCTGTCTTCTGAATTCCGAGTTCAGCTGCCTCATATGCCGGAAGTTCCTTGGAAACATCCCAGACATTTACCGCGTATGTTCTGAATTTCTCCACCGTTCTGTCGTCCAGCACATGGCGCATCCAGTGTGGTGTAAGGATTGCCAGTCCAACGCCGTGAGTAATATCATAATATGCAGACAGTTCATGCTCCATCGGATGAACCGACCATGTTACCGGCTTTCCAAGCTTCAGGAAATCATTGATCGCCCAGCTGCTTGCCCACATCAGATTGGCTCTTGCTTCATAATCATGCGGATTTTCAACGGCTTTCATGCCAAATTCGATACAGGTCTTTAAAATTCCTTCTGCCATACGGTCATGCATGTAGCCTTCGAAATTAGAGAAATAAGACTCCAGCGTATGGGACATGATGTCTGCAGTACCGGACGCTGTCTGGTAGGCACTCACTGACTCAGTATAAGTCGGGTCCATGATCGCAGCCTTCGGTCTTAAGCAGTTGGCACGAGTACCAATTTTATCATTGGTCGTCATGTTGGAAATTACTGCAATGTGGTCCATCTCAGAACCGGTCGCAGCAAGTGTCAGGATCGCAATAATCGGAAGTGCAACTTTGATCAGGCTGCTGTTCGTCACCAGTTCCCATGCATCACCGTCATAACATGCTGCAGCCGCAACGACTTTCGCACAGTCGATGGAGGAACCGCCGCCGATCGGGATCACGACCTCAATTCCCTTTTCCTTACAGATCGCAGCACCTTCACGCACAGACTCCACTCTCGGATTCGGATCTACTCCGGAAAGTTCTTCCCATTCGATTCCGGCACCAGTGAGAATCGCAGTTACTTTCTCATAAATTCCGTTTCTCTTAATACTTCCGCCTCCATAGACCAGCAGAACCTTCTTTCCATACTGAGAAACAATTTCAGCAAGGTTCTCGATCTGACCTTTGCCAAAATATACAGTTGTCGGAATTGAATAAATAAAATTCTCCATTTGGTATCTCCTTCCTTACTTAAAACATTTATACCTCATCATTCAAACAGGCATTCTTCATCACACGCATCTGAATGAATCAAAATACAATCTCCATCGTGATCAGATCACTGGTCTCTGCCACAAATCCTCTTGCCTTCAGTGCCTCTTCCAGCTTTTCATTCTCAATGGCAAATGTACAGGAAACCTTAGAAAGTCCCTGAGCCTTCGCATAATTTACCGCAAAATCCAGGCACTTTTCATAATCGCCGCCCATCATTGCAATATGCAGTGTCACCTGGTGCTGGAAACGGGCGCCGCAGACAATAAAGCTTCCACTTTCCACATCCTCAAACACCTTGCCCTCAATAGCAAATCCCTTGGCATTCTCCTCATTCACATGATAGAAGGTACGGTTAAAAATCATATAGTCATTGTACTCGTCCTTCATCGGCACGATCAATTCCGCCGCACGCTTCCAGTTCACATGCTTAAATCCATGGACATCACCACCAGAAAGGTCCGTCAGATGATATCCTCTATGCTGGGCCGCCTTGGAAAGTCCATTGATGGCCGCAAGGCCCGCACTGACCTTATTATTCACACCGGTAAACATCGCCATCGACTGGCATCCGTATTCCTTCGCCAGCTGATGATACACCTCATAAATCATTTTGCCGGCTCCCTGTTTCTGCCACTCCGGGCTGATTCTCAATGTCTCAAGCCAGCCGGATCCATCAAACAAAACAGAAAAACGGCCAATACCGATCATCTTGTCGTCCTCATTATAAACTGTAACAAGACCACCTTTCTGGTTATAAAAATAATGCCACGCATCCTCCAGATAGCAATAAGTCCCCATTGCCTCTGTCTCAACGCGTGCGCATTCCTTCAAATCATCATATGATGCCAGTTGTACACGAAAAGCCATACCACACTCTCCAATCCGCAGCCAAGCATCCACGTTCAGGCTGCAAAAATTCTTAATCAGTCATGCAAAAAACGGTGCAGCAAATATTCTTCACTACACCGTTAATCATACCATTTTTTCCTATTGTCCGCAATTACTTATTCATTTCTGATTGCTGCCAGAGGACTGAGTTTCATGGCCCGGATCGCCGGGAACAATCCTGCAAGCATACCGATCACAATGGCGAACACGATCGCCATGCCGGAAAGCCATGGAGGAATTCTTGAAATATCGCCGCTCTGGCCTCCCATGAGGGCCGAACCAAGAAACTGATTTACGATTTTGGAAATTCCATAACTCAGCGCAAGTCCGGCAGTTCCTCCCATGAACCCGATAAATCCTGCCTCGATCAGGAACATGTTCCGGATACTTCCAAGTGAACATCCCAGAACCTTCAGCACACCGATTTCTTTCGTTCTCTCGTAAATCGACATCATCATCGTATTGGCAATACTGATGGCTGCAACGAACATGGAAACTGCACCAATACCGCCGAGCACCGCCTGGATCATATCCGTCTGCTCCTGGGCCTGCTCCAGCCACTGCATATTGCTGTAGGCCTGATATCCCATCTCCGTGATGGCATTCTGCACCTCCAGAACATTGTCCATATCGTCCACATAAACATAGGCATAATCGTAAACGAAATAGTTATACGGCTTTCCCTTTTTGTTGGTCGGCTGACCCGGAATCGGATTCTTTTTATACACACGTTTCAGCTGGTCCTTCAGCTGATCGATGTCCACATAAATTCCGTAGCTGTGCTCATTATACTCTTCTGCACTTCCCGCCACCATACCGCTGACCGGAAATACATACTTTTTCTGTTTCCCATCGGACATGCCGGTATTCTGGAACGTCATGAAAAACGAGTCATTATACAGGTCCACGTCCGGCATTTCCCCGGTATCCCAATAGCCTCTGCCCGTTTTGGAATTGTAAAAGTTCCTGGCGACCATATTTCCCACCACAAGCTCCATGGTATTGGAATTGGGGTTAGGAAGCGTTCCCTGTCCCAGCTCGATTTCCTCAAGGGTCGCCCGGCTCACACCGATCAGACTGGTACCACTGGTATAGGCTCCCTGCTTCAAGGTCACATACGTCTGAAGCGTCGGGGACACCGACTCCACATGTGGAATCTGCGCAAACAGCTCCATGGTCTCGTCCACCAGAAAGCCTTCCTCGTCACTATCACTTCCCCAGCCATAATTGCTCATGACTTCAATCCGGTTCAGACTTCCGTAAGACGCATACTGTTCCACCGTCATCTCCTTCAGTCCGATACCAAGAGACACCATGACCACGATCGATGCCGTACCAATGATAACACCGAGGACCGTTAACGCGGTCCTCAGCTTTCTACGTCTTAAGTTATTGACGCTCATCGTCAGAAGATCAAAGAATCTCATCATCCATTCCCGCTTTCTTCTTTTTCCGTCTTATGATGAAGACGATGCCGCCGAGAACAGCAACGGCTGCCGCTCCCAGTGGAAGTGCGTACTGTTTCATTTTATCCATCAGTGTCGGCTCCGGTGCCACTTCTTCCATCGCCGGCATGTTCATGAACGGATCCTCCATCGGAATCGGCTCAGACACAAACAGCTGAATTTCCTTTTCTACGGTTGAAATGGTTCCATTCTCATCCTCATACTGAATCATCACATTGATCATTCCATCATCCATGGTCGCAGCAGTGCCGACGATCATCGCGTCAACATTCCCGCTCTCGCCAGGCTTGATATTACCCACATAATTTTCGCTTCTCTGGATGGAATCCGCCTCAAAAATCGCAGTCACATTATAAAGCTGCACTTTGCCGGTGTTGTTGATATCGAACATGATGTTCGTCTCGCCGCCGACTTCGATGGCATTTGGCATCACTTCGATGTTGCCGGTATTCAGCCTCGCTTCCTGCTTGATCGGAACTGCGATCTTGACACTTTCCTTGGCATTCTTGTACTCCGGGCTGTCATACTGCTCTGTAATCGTCACAGTATAGGACCGCTGCTCTGCACTCGGGCTGGAGCTGTATTGAATGGTCAGGACCTCCGATGCTCCAGGCGCCAGATTATTGACTACCACTGAGTTGGAGCCATTCACCGTTGTAAACACCGGGCTGTCACTGACAGATTCCGGTTCGAAGGTGAACAGGATGTTGCTGGCTGCGATCTGGCTGGATGCATTTTTCATCTTCACTCTCAGCACGAAATCCTGGCCCGCAAGAATTCTCGCCGGTTCTGTCTCAAAACTGTCCACGATAATACGTGCTTTGGTTCTCTCGTTTTCTCCGGCATCTGCAGAAAGCTTATCCTCTTCCTCATTGCCGATGATGCGCACATACATCACATCTTCGACCGGAGCCGCAAAGACTCCATTCTCTTCTTCTCTATACTTGATTTTATACTTGATCGGATAATATCCGGACTTCGCCTCCGGACGGATGGCCATGCTGTATGGCACTTCCACCGTCTGATTCGGATCTACATTGCCCATCCATCGGTCATAGTTACCATCGTTGATTTCAAACGGGAACGTCTCCACGTTCTCCGAAAGCTCCATCTCCACACGCACATCATAAGCCGTTTTATAGCCGATGTTTCTCAAATTCACATGGAAATTCATGACTTCCGTATAAATTCCCTGTGGCGTGGACTGATTTTCGCCAAGAGCAAATGCCACCGGTTCTGTATTGGCCTCATCGGTCTCTGTTGTTCCGGCACTGGTCTTCGTTTTTGCCCAGACAATCATCGTCTTATAATAATAATCCGTGATATAACCATCTTCATCTTCCGTGGCAATCTGGAACAGGACCGGGTAATATCCCTCTTTCAAGTCCTTTTTCACACTCACACGGAAACTTGCAGTCTTTTTGCTTCCTGATTTGATCGCACCGATGTTCTTATCCACATTCAGAGAATCGATGATTTCAAATGGATATGTAAGATTCATACTGTGGACAACACCATTTTCTTCTTCCCAGTCTAATTCATCCACATCACCGTAATACTCCCGGTGCAGACTCTCCGGTGCAATCTGAACTTTTGTTTTCTTCCAGTCTTCGTCAGACGTGTTTTTGACTGTAATAGAAATCGTCGATGTGTTACCAATCGTAATTTCTTCCGTCGTACCAATGATCACACGCACTTCACTATTGTCGTGGTCTTTATAAAACACTGGCTGGATCAGCTCATCTTCATCCACCTCAGTCTCGTCCGCAAACGCACTGAAGGAAATCGACGTGAGCATCATCACCGCCGCCAGCATAAACAAAAATAGTTGTCTCAGTCTCTTTTTCATACTTCTTCCCCGCCTTCTGCTTCTGTCATAATTTCCGGCTCTGAAATTTCCTCCGGATCCACCGTTTCGTCACTTGTCGCTGTCTGATTTTCAATGACACCGCCGGCTTCATAGATCTGCTCCAATGCCATTAAGTCCACCTCTTTGTGGTTTTCCTCGATGTGGACGATCTTGCCGTCAATGATTTTAAAAATCCTGTCTGCATAAGTGGCAAGGTTGTTGTCATGAGTTACCATCACCAGTGTCTGATTCCGCTCTTTTACGATTTTCTGCATCAATTTCAGCACTTCCATCGTTGTCTTGGAATCCAGGTTTCCCGTCGGCTCGTCTGCAAAAATAATCTGCGGATTGACTGCGAGTGCACGGGCGATGCCCACACGCTGCTGCTGACCGCCGGACATCTGATTCGGCAAATGTTTCATGAATTTTTCCAGGCCCACCAGCTTTAAATACTGTTTGGCCCGCTTCAGGCGCTCTACCTTCGGAATTCCCCTGAAAGAAAGCGGAAGCGCCACGTTTTCCACCGCATTCATCGTCGCGATCAGATTATAAGACTGGAAAATAAAGCCCACACGCTCTCTTCTAAAGGTGACCAGCTGCTTTTCATTCAGCTTTTCAATATGTTTTCCGGCGATGATGATCTCTCCTTTTGTCGGATGCTCCAGACCAGCCAGCATATTGAGGAGTGTAGATTTTCCGGAACCGGACGGTCCGGTGATCGCGCAGAATTCTCCGCGGTAGATTTCAAAATCCACACCATCCAGTGCATGGACCTTTGTCTCACCCATTTTATAGATTTTATAAAGATCCTTCACCTGGATCATCGTCTCCCGCGCTTTTGTCTCTTCCACTGCCGTCACCTCCCAAGTCTTTCCTCTAGCTCCATTATATAGAATAGAGAGATGTATGAATATAGAGAAAAAATTAAGATTCCTTACAAATTCTTTTCAGAATTCTGGTCATTTTTTACACGGCGCTCAAACTCTTTTAAATACTCCTCAAGAGAAACATATTGTCCATTATTCACACGATATGCAGGGTTCCACATGCGGATGACACGGACTGCGGCATGTTTCTCATCTGCCGTCGGTTTAAACTGACTGTCTGCATAGAACACATCACCAATGACCAGATTTTTCCACTTCATGTAGATTTCCTGATTCTTTTTCTGCTTTTTGTTCTGGAATACTTCCATGACCACAAGACGGAAGATCTCATCGCTGCAGCAGACAATGGTCTTTGGTTTTAACAGCTTGATCTGGCGTTTCAAAAACTCGATATAATACTGGCCGTACTGCATGCTGATGTCATCTGCCGCACCTTTTCCGCCCCGCTTATTGACATAAACCACCGCCAGCTGCTTTAAAAGCTTCTGCATGGAAAGCTTCGCACCGCCATGTTCCTTCTCTTCATTTAAAATCTTCTGCATGCCAGCCAGATAATCCAGATATTCCACCTCACCGGTCGCACTCTTTGCTGCTGCCACCTGTCTTCTGATGTCAGAGATCACCGGCATGGTCTGACCCTTCTGGATGTACTTTCGCATGTTGGTCTCTTTTAAAATATATAAATTTCCCGAAAACTCCTCCGGTGACACAATTCCGTCGATATGAAAGCTTCTCTGGTCAATGTCACTGTAGCAGGTTGCGCCATAAGGCTCTTCCTCCATCTGCTGCATCATCTGCCATAAAAGATAGAGCTCTTCCAACGACTCACATTTTGCAGTCTGTCCCTCTAAAACAATCTGCTCCATCGTCTTTCTCATAGGTACCTCCCGGTAAAAACTACCCCATTTTCAATCATAAACTTATCTTAAATATCATATCACATTTTTATAAAAAGTTGTAGAATTTCCTTCCTATATCCGCTATAATAGTCTAAATGTAGAAAATCCCATCTAAAAAGAAAGGAGAACTACCCATGAGACATTTACTCAGCCCACTTGATTTCTCAGTGGAAGAGACTCAGAAATTATTAGATCTTGCCTGCGATATTGAAAAGAATCGTTCCAAATATGCCCATGTTTGTGACGGTATGAAACTGGCTACTCTTTTCTTTGAGCCGAGTACAAGAACACGTTTAAGTTTTGAATCCGCGATGCTCAGCCTTGGCGGTTCTGTTCTTGGTTTCTCTTCAGCAGACTCCAGTTCCGCAGCCAAAGGAGAAAGTGTTGCCGATACGATCCGTATGATTTCCTGTTATTCTGATATCTGTGCAATTCGTCACCCGAAAGAGGGTTCCGCATTTGTTGCAGCAAGCAAATCTCTTATTCCTGTTATCAACGCCGGTGATGGCGGCCATCAGCATCCCACCCAGACATTAACCGATCTTCTTACTATTTACTCATTAAAGGGTGAATTGGGCAATATGACAGTCGGCCTCTGCGGTGACTTAAAATTTGGACGTACCGTACACTCCCTGATCCATGCACTGGTTCGTTATCCGGGTATTAAATTTGTCCTGATCTCCCCGCCTGAGCTTCGTGTTCCGGACTATATCCGGGAAGATGTTCTTGACGCACACGGCATTGAATATCGCGAAATGACCAATCTGGAAGATGCAATGGAAGAACTGGATATCCTCTATATGACACGAATCCAGAGGGAGCGTTTCTTCAACGAGGAAGAATATCTCCGCATGAAAGACTACTATGTTCTTGATAAGGAGAAAATGAAACTTGCCAAGGAAGACATGTACGTTCTCCATCCGCTTCCGCGTGTCAACGAAATCTCTGTTGAAGTGGACGATGATCCGAGAGCAAAATACTTCAGACAGGCCCAGTGCGGAGTATATGTACGTATGGCCCTGATCATGACTTTATTAGGACTGGAGGTCGAATAGTATGTTAAATATCAGCGGAATTAAAGATGGCGTTGTACTTGACCATATCCAGGCCGGTAAAAGTATGGATATTTACAAATACCTCGGTCTCGGCAAGTTAGACTGTACTGTTGCGATCATAAAAAATGCACGCAGCAGTAAGATGGGACGCAAGGATATCATTAAAATTGAAGGTCCGATGGATGACCTGAATCTGGAAATTCTCGGCTATATCGATCACAACATTACTGTCAATATTATCCGCGACAGTAAAATTGCTGAAAAGCGCACATTAAGTCTTCCGAATCGCCTTGTAAACGTGATTCACTGCAAGAATCCGCGCTGCATCACTTCCATTGAACAGGAGCTACCACATATCTTCTATCTGGCAGACAAAGGGAAAGAAATTTACCGCTGCCAGTACTGCGAAGAAAAACATAAATCAAAATCCAGCAAATAAATTATGATCAGTTTACCGATTTTCCTTTGTGTGACGATCGCCTATATCGTGAAGGGAATGTGTGGATTTGCCAACACGTTGGTCTTTGGAACACTGGCAGGATTTTTTACAGATAATGTAAATATCTCTCCGGTGGATCTGCTGCTTGGTTATCCGTCCAACCTTCTGATTGCCTGGACTGAACGCAAAGGAATTGATATTAAGATTTGCGGCCCGCTCTGTGCACTTGTGATCCTAGGCTCCATTCCTGGTGCATTTTTCTTAAAAGTGGGTGATGCAAGACTACTTAAAGTTATTTTTGGCTTCGTAGTGGTGTTCATTGGTGTTGAAATGTACTTCCGTGAGCGCAAAAGTGGGAAGTCCAAAGGTTCGCCGGTCCTGATGGTCGTCATTGGACTGTTATCCGGTATTCTCTGTGGACTTTTCGGCGTCGGCGCTCTCCTGGTCGCTTATGTCAGCCGCACTGCCAAGAACCAGACCCAGTTCCGCGCAAACAACTGCGTGGTATTTACAGTGGAAAATACATTCCGACTGCTGCTCTATGGTTTTTCCGGTATTCTTACGTTCGATACGGTAAAAACCGCAGTGTTCCTTCTCCCGTTCATGTTCCTCGGACTGGGAATCGGAATCTTTTTCCAGAAACGACTTCCGGAGCGCACGGCGAAGATGTGCGTGATCGTTCTTTTGATCATTTCCGGATTGTCCTTGATTTTAAATAATTTGCTTTAACGAACAGCGGGTCTTAGATGGCCCGCTGGTTTTTCTTTCATTATTAAGGTCAGATTGCGCTTCAGCTTGAAAATAACGTTTCCCTTCTATGCAGACTTTCGGTCAGCGTTTCTTCAAATACAAAAAGACCACGGAATTAAGTCTTCCATGGTCTTTCCATCTCTTTATGAAATTCTGAGCAAAACGATAAGCCGGGTTATGTCGTGGATGATCATCTATCTAGTCTGCCTGTCACCAGACAGCTCAAGCGACCTACCCGGAAGCAGACGGGCCGCCTTATGCTCCCTGTTCGGTCTTGCTTCGAGTGGGGTTTACATGTGCCCTCTCTGTTACCAGCGAGGCGGTAGTCTCTTACACTGCCTTTCCACCCTTACCTGACGAGTCAGGCGGTTTATTTCTGTTGCACTGTCCCTGGAGTCACCTCCGCCAGACGTTATCTGGCACCCTGCCCTGTGAAGCCCGGACTTTCCTCTCCTGCACCCTTTCGGCCATGCAGCAGCGATCACCTGTCTTACTCAGAACGCACCTACTATATCACAAATTTATTTTTATGTCCAGTACTGAACATACGAGAAATTGTTCGAGTCTCTCTGAAACATTTGTGAGTTTCTTAGACCTTCAGGCAGCTTCCGCCAATGAATTCTCGAATAATTGAATTCTTCGGAATCATCTCACTGTCGATTGCCAGGAAATAATCCAGGAATTTCAGAAGGCGTTTTGCCTCCTCGTATTCCACAGAATCTCTCGGGATTCCAAATAACAATGGCTCCGCATAAAGCTTCAGTACTGCCAGCTCATACACAAGTGCCGAGTTGAACATCACATCCGCAGACTCCTGATACGGGAAAATATTACGGTTCTCACCGCGGCGCACCGACTCCCATCTCTGAATCGTTTCTAAAGCCGATGTTCCTCTTGTTCTTGCATCACGAACCATGCGGCGGATCAATCTTCCGTCCGTCGTCGGGATTCTGTTATGTTCATCAATATTTAACTGCGTCAGAGCACTGATGTAAATCTTAAATTTACTCTCTTTCGGGAGCGAATCAGAAAGCGCATCATTTAGACAATGGATACCCTCGATAATCAGAATATCCTTCTTTCCCATCTGGAGCGTCTTACCGGTATACTCCCTCTTTCCTGTATGGAAATTGAATCGCGGAAGCTCGATCTTCTCGCCTCTAAGCAGTGCGTTCATATGCTCATTGAAAGTCTCTATATCCACGCAGCCTAAGGCTTCCATGTCGAGATTTCCAAATTCATCCCGCGGATAATCCTCTCGGTTCCTGAAATAATTATCGACTGCAATTGGATGTGGATTGAATCCAAGAGCCTGGAACTGAGTTGCGAGGCGATGACTGAAGGTCGTTTTACCGGAAGAAGACGGGCCGGCGATCATAACGATCCTCTTATCCGGATCTTTCGCTGCCGTTTCCGCAATATTTCCGATATTTTTCTCCTGCAGCGCCTCCTGCATCATGATCAGGTCGCCCATCTTCCCATCGCAGATCAGCCGGTTCAGCGCTCCTACATTTGGAACTTCCAGACTGTCGCTCCAGCGATAGGAATCTCTCAACACATAGAACAACTTCTCATGGAACGGACCTGCCTTGATCTCCCTCGGCGATTCTGCCCACGGAAGCACAAGAAGGAATCCTTTATGATACGGAATCAGGTCGAAATACTTGATGTATCCCGTACTTCGCACCATGTATCCATAAAAATAATCTTCAAATTTTTCAATACTGTAAATGTTCACATTGGATGCGCGGCGGAACATAAAGAGCTGCTCCTTATCATGCATACCATGTTTTCCGAACATTTCTATGGCATCGTTGGTTTTCACCGTACGTTTCATGAGCGGAATATCAGCCTCCACAATGGAACGCATCTCTGCCTTCACCTGGCAAAGAAGTTCCTCGGTCAGCTCCACATCTCCCACTAACTCACCATACAGACCATTTCCAAGCGCAAAATCCATCTGTACTTTCTGTATCTTCTCTCTCGGAACCACCTCATAAAAGGCTTTCATCATTACAAAGATCGCGCTGCGCTCATAACACTTTCTTCCAATCGGATCATCATAGGTGATAAACTCGACCTCCGAATCCTTGTGGAGTTTTTTATGAAGCTCCCTCAGCTTTCCATTGGCACGCGCCAACAGGATTTCTTCTTTATACTGATCCTGAAATTCCTTCGCGATCTCATAAAAGGTCGTTCCTTCCGGATACGTCCGCACTTCACCATTCACATTCACTGCCAACATATCCATTCCTCCCTTCAAAATGTGGCTAAATCACCACAGCCGGGAACGCGATCGGCATGCGGATGATCTCAAGTTCCTCGCCGACACGCTCCTTTAAATAGTTTTCCATAAATTCCATAAACACATGCTCAAGACCATAATGTCCTGCATCGATGATCATCAAGCCCTGTGCCTCTGCATCGATTCCATCATGATGTCCGATATCGCCGGTCACAAGAACCTGGGCGCCTTTTTCCAGCGCATCACGAATCGTACTGCTTCCAGAACCAGGACATGTCGCCGCGACCTTCACCGGTTCTTCCTCCCAGAGCTCACTGCCGTAAACCGTCACGAACGGAAGACCAAATTCCTCTTTCACCATCTTCGCAAACGCTCTGCCATTCATCGGCGCCTTTAATACACCGATTTTTCCGATTCCAAACGGGATTCCATTCTCCTCGCCCAGTTCTTCAAGCGGAGAACCGAATACAATTCCAAGGCGGTCCGCCACCACATCAGCCATACAGCCCGGAGCCGCGTCGAAATTGGTGTGCATGGCAAAATAAGAGATATCCGCCTGGATCATGCTCACAAGACGTTTTCCGATAAAATCCTCATCTGTCACATGTTTCACTGCCTTAAAGATCAGTGGGTGGTGGCTCACGATCATGTCAGCACCCTCGCGGATCGCAGTCTCAACCGTCCGGTCATCCACATCCACGGTAAGCAGCACTTTCTTTACTTCTTTCTCCGTGCGTCCAGCCAGAAGTCCCGGGTTATCCCACTCGCAGGCACATCTTCTCGGTGCCAGCATTTCCAGTATTTCCATCAATTCTTTACATTTCATTTTGTACCTCCCGGTTCATGGAAAGCTTTTCTTCCACATCCTTCAGACTTTCCTTCGCCCGCTCCGAATGTTCCGCCTGTTTCATGAGATTTTCTTTCAGGCTTAAAAGCTTGTTTTCCTCATCCTTCAAATAATCGATAAAGACCGGATTCTTTGTTTTTCTCAAATATTCGCTATAACGGAACCGTTTCTCAGAACCTGCCTCCGCACCCATTTCGCTGGCCGCACCGCATTTTCTCACATCCAGAACCGTATAAAACTTTCCTTCTTCATACACCATGTCTTCCTTCACGATCGGAAAGCCATGGTTCCAGAGCCATTCTCTCACTTTGTGGATCTCAGAATGCGGAGACAACACCCACTGCTCCACCGTATCCCACATATGGCGGCCGTCTTCCAGGATATGTATCACCAGTTCGCCGCCCATACCTGCGATGATCACAGAATCTGCTTCTCCGGCACCAAGCTTTTTCACTCCGTCCGAAAGTCTGGTCTCGATGTTCTCTTTCATTCCTGCCGCAGCAATATTTTCCTCCGCTTTGGAGAGCGGTCCCTTTCTCACATCCATCGCAAGGGCCCGCTTTACGATTCCTCTTCTTACCAGCTCCACCGGCACATGCCCGTGGTCTGTACCGACATCTGCCGCCGACTCTCCATGATTCACAAAGGAAACCACCATTTCCAGACGGTTCGATAATTTCATCTTATTTCCATTCCTTCCAAGTATATTCATTCTTTTTCAAAATAGATGCCCGTAATTTGCGCCAAATCTATCCTACAAATCGTTTTGGTGATCATACTGCAAAAATCAGTACGACTACAGATCCAGATAATCTTTCAATTTCTTACTCCTGCTCGGATGGCGCAGCTTTCTTAACGCTTTCGCCTCAATCTGCCGGATTCTCTCACGAGTCACATTAAATTCCCGGCCCACTTCCTCCAGTGTTCTCGGCCGTCCGTCATCCAGGCCAAACCGGAGTCTTAAGACTTTCTGTTCACGCTCCGTCAGCGTATCCAGAACTTCTGTCAGCTGCTCTCTTAAAAGTGTATAGGTCGCCGCGTCCACCGGTACTGCCACCTGCTCATCCTGAATAAAATCTCCAAGATGGCTGTCTTCCTCTTCACCGATCGGTGTTTCCAGAGACACCGGATCCATAGAAATCTTCATCACCTCGCGCACGCGCTCCACCGGCATGTCCATAGCCTTTGCAATTTCTTCCGGTGATGGCTCACGGCCCAGTGTCTGGACCAATTATCTCTGAGTCCTTACAAGGCGGTTGATGGTCTCTACCATATGGACCGGGATCCGGATCGTTCTGGCCTGATCCGCAATGGCTCTTGTAATCGCCTGACGGATCCACCAGGTCGCGTAGGTGCTGAATTTATAGCCTTTTTTATATTCAAATTTTTCCACAGCCTTGATCAGACCAAGATTTCCTTCCTGAATCAGATCAAGGAACTGCATGCCGCGCCCCACATAACGCTTTGCAATGCTGACCACCAGGCGAAGATTCGCTTCAGCAAGTTTTTTTCTCGCCTCCTCATCGCCCAGCTCCATACGCTTTGCAAGCTCGATCTCTTCTTCCGTCGTAAGAAGCGGCACCTTTCCAATCTCTTTTAAATACATACGGACCGGATCGTCCATGTTCACTCCGTCCGGAACAGAAAGATCGATGTTTTCCATATCAACATCGTCCTCTCTATCCTCATCAAGGAACAGATCCACGTCCATATCTTCGTCGCCGGATATGCGCAGAATATCAACATGTTTGCTTTCCAGGAAATCGTAGATATGGTCCAGCTTCTCCGGTGTCAGCTCTTCGCCAGAAAACGCGTCCTGAATTTCCTTCTGCTCCAGAACGTTCTTTTTCTTTTTCGCTGCCGCAAGAAGCTTCTCTAACTTCTCCTCAAATGTAAGTAACTTCTCCTCCATAATCTCCCATCCTTCCTGGCATCTGCAGGAATTAATCCAAAGTCACCTGCAAATTCGCCAACTCAGACTGCTGTCTGATGATTTTCTGTAACTGTGCAATATCCGTTGCTCTTCTGCTCTGTACCTCCAGACTGTTTTTCTTAATCTTCTTCACAGTCTCGGAGAACGCCTTCTTTTGTTCCTCGTTATTTAAAGAATCAGCAAGGCTCGCATGAAAGAGCGCTGCCACCTCCCTGTATTGTTCCTCGCCCTCGATGAATCGATTCAGGATCTGGGCGGGGTTAATTTTTCCTTTTTTGTGTTCCTCAAAGACCATACCGGCGACTTCCTGATATAGCTCGTCCACGAAGTCCTCCGGTCCAATAATTCCCTCGATCTTACTGAAAAGCTCCGGCTTCTCAATGAGCCAGGTAAGCAGCAGTCTCTGGGACTTCTTGATACCGTCTTCTTTATCTTTTTTCTGTTTTGTTCTTGTATTATCGTAATCCCTTGCCTTCACACCGACACCGATCTGGCCGCCGAGTGTGGCCACCAGCCGTTTCAGGTCATCTAACGGGATCATATATTCTCTCGCGACTGCCTCTGTATAGTTGTCGCGCTCCAGTTTCTCGGAAAATTCCAAAAGTTTCCTCGCCACCGCATTATAAAAACCGGTCTTCGACTCCGGATCCTGCATATTATACTCGCTCCGGATCACGGCGATCTCGAACATAAAACTATTTACCGCACGGTCGATGCGTTTCTGGAACTCATCCTGGCCAAGATTTTTGATAAACTCATCCGGATCCTTGTACGGCTTCATATCCAGAACCTTGACCGACATTCCCACTTCCTTCAAAATCGGGATCGCACGAAGCGCTGCACGGACACCTGCTCCGTCACTGTCATAAGTCAGTACCACCTGGTCCGTATATCGTTTTAAAAGCTGCGCATGCTGGGACGTAAACGCAGTTCCTAGAGATGCCACCGCATTGGTAAATCCTGCCTGATGCAGCGCGATCACATCCATATAACCTTCGCAGATCAGCATATATTTTGCTCTGGATGTCCTCGCATAATTCAGTCCATAAAGATTCCGGCTCTTATCGAACAGCTTCGTCTCCGGAGAGTTCAGATATTTCGGCTCTCCATCACCCATCACTCGACCGCCAAAACCAATCACTCGGTTGTTCACATCAAGGATCGGGAACATGACACGATTCCAGAATTTATCATGAGCGCCTCGTTCCTCAATGAAAAACAGGCCCGTTTCTTTTAAAATACTGTCAGAATATCCCTTCGACCGCATATACTTGTACAGATCGTTGGACGTTTTATTGGCGAATCCAAGACCGAACCGTTTGATCGTATCATCCGTCAGCTGGCGCCGCTTCAGGTAATCGTAGCCGATTTTTCCATGAGGCTGCTTCAATTGGTAATAAAAATAATTGGCTGCCAGTCGGTTAATCTCAAGCAACGTATTTTTCAAATCTGCCGCAGCCTTCGCTTCCTTAGAATACTCCACCTCCGGGAGTGTAATTCCTGCCCGGTCCGCCAGCATCTTCACGGCTTCCACAAAGGAATAGTTCTCATACTCCATCACAAACGTAATCGCATTTCCGCCGGCACCGCAGCCAAAGCAGTAATACATCTGTTTTCCCGGCGACACGGAAAAGGACGGAGATTTCTCGTTATGGAAAGGGCAAAGTCCAAAATAGTTGGCGCCTTTCTTTTTTAAATTCACATACTGACCGACGATATCCACAATATCATTCCGCGTCCGCACTTCCTCAATCACATCATCCGGGTAATACATGTATTCCTCCTAAACGTTCCATGCCTTCGGCACAAACAATTCTTCAAATTTATCAATGGCATAGCTGTCGCTCAT
>JAFUMF010000023.1 GCA_017482945.1 Lachnospiraceae bacterium | reverse complement strand
TGGATCTTCTCTGTGGAAGTGAGAGCGTTCTCAAGGGATACGTCGTGGTTTAAGGAGTTGATGATAGCAGCGATGAATTTACTTACATCAGCTTCTACATACCATTCTTTTGTTAAGAGTTCCGGAGCGCGGTAGTTTAAGTTTGTTGTAACTACGCAGTCAATGTAGCCTTTCTCGTAGAACTCGTCGAATTTGTCGAAACCGCTTGTGAAGAGACCGAAGGTACAGCAAACAACAACTTTTGCAGCCTTTCTCTCTTTTAAGGATTTCGCAGTATCTAACATACTCTCACCGGAGGAGATCATATCGTCAACGATGACAACTGTCTTTCCTTCTACAGAGCTTCCTAAGAACTCGTGGGCAACGATCGGGTTGCGGCCGTTTACTACCTTGGAGTAGTCACGTCTCTTATAGAACATACCCATGTCAACGCCCAGGTTGTTTGCCAGATATACAGCACGTCCCATCGCGCCTTCATCCGGGGAGATTACCATTAAATGGTCTTTATCAATTTTTAAGGTCTTATCATGCTTGAACAGAGCTTTAATAAACTGATAGGTCGGCATAAAGTTGTCAAAGCCGGATAACGGGATTGCGTTCTGTACGCGCGGGTCGTGAGCATCGAATGTGATGATGTTGTCAACGCCCATGTTGTGAAGCTCTTCCAGTGCCATCGCACAGTCGAGGGACTCACGATGTGTACGCTTATGCTGGCGGCTCTCATAAAGGAACGGCATAATAACGTTGATTCTGTGTGCTGTAGAAGAGCAAGCACCGATGATACGTTTTAAATCCTGATAGTGATCATCCGGTGACATATGGTTCATGTAACCTGCCATCTTGTAAGTAAGAGAGTGGTTTGTAACATCAACCATAGCGAATACATCTGTACCACGTACAGATTCTTTTACGACACCTTTTGCTTCACCGCTTCCGAAACGCGGGCATGCACAGTCAAGAAGGTATGAATCGACATCATAACCTCTGTACTGCAGAGTCTGCTGTCTACGCATTAATTCTTCCGCGTCGTTGCGGCGGAAGTTTACAATGTGGTCATTGACCTTTTTAGCAAGGTCAGTGCAGCTTTCCAGTGCAGCGATTTTTAACGGTGCAACAGGAAGACGGTCATTGAAAACGTGCTGATTCGACATGTCAAAGATTCCTCCGATTTACTTTGTTCATAAGTTTCCAATTTGTTTATAACATTTTTCGGGCTTTTTCGTCAATAGTTAGTGTCGGATTACTTAAAAAAGATTATCATTTCTTTACAAATTGGACGAAGATTGGTATGATGTTAAGGTAGAAAACGATACAATGGGACAGGTTCGGGCTTTGGCCTGGAACAGGAAGGAATAAACATTGAGAAAATATAAAGGACATAAAATTACAGCAGTTGCACCGGGCTCCATCGGCGAAGAGCTGGAGTTGGAGGTCGGTGATGTACTGATGACCATCGACGGCGAGGAGTTGGAGGATATTTTCGATTACGACTATATGACCGACAGTGAGTGCTTTGTGATGGTCGTGAAAAAAGCAAATGGCGAAGAGTGGGAGCTGGAGATCGAAAGCGGCGGCGAGGACCTTGGCCTGACGTTTGAGAACGGTCTTATGAGTGACTACCGCTCATGCCGGAATAAATGTATTTTCTGCTTCATCGACCAGATGCCGCCGGGAATGCGTGAGACTCTTTATTTTAAAGATGATGATTCCAGACTTTCATTCTTACAGGGCAACTACATCACTCTTACGAACATGAGTGATAAAGATATCGACCGTATTATTAAATTCCATCTTGCGCCGATCAATATTTCTGTGCAGACCATGAATCCGGAGCTTCGCTGTATGATGCTTCACAATCGTTTTGCAGGTGAGGCGCTTAAGAAGCTGGAGAGACTCTATGAGGCGGGAACGGAGATGAACGGCCAGATCGTGCTCTGTAAAGGCGTCAATGACGGAAAAGAGCTGGAATATACGATTGAAAAGCTTGCAGGCTACGCACCATATATGCAGAGTGTTTCGGTGGTACCTGTCGGACTTTCTAAATACCGTGACGGTCTTTATCCGTTGGAGCCGTTTACGAAAGAGGATGCCTGTGAAGTGATCGATATGATCGAGCGCTGGCAGAAGAAACTCTATGCAGAGCATCAGATCCATTTTATTCATGCGAGCGATGAGTGGTATATTCTGGCGGACCGTGAACTTCCGGAGGAGGGACGGTATGACGGTTATATCCAGCTGGAGAACGGCGTTGGCATGATCCGCCTTCTTTATGAGGAAGTGATGGATGCCCTGGATGGCAGAGAAGATGACGGTTCTGTGGAGGAGATTTCCATGGCGACGGGATATCTTCCGTATCCTTATTTAAAGAGACTGATCGCGGAAATCGAAAAGCGCCATCCTGGCCGTAAGGTCCATCTGTATCCGATCCGCAATGATTTCTTCGGTGAGATGATCACGGTAGCGGGACTGATCACAGGACAGGATTTAATTGCCCAGTTAAAGGATAAACCGCTTGGTGAGAGACTTCTTTTGCCGGCCTGCATGTTCAAGAGCGGTGAGGAAATTTTCCTGGATGACGTGACGAAATCTCAGGCAGAAGCCGCTTTACAGATTCCGATAAATATAGTAAAATCAAGCGGATATGATTTCGTGGACGCGATTTTAGACCCGGAAGCTGCTGCGATGCAGACCGCGGAACACGGGGCCTATGAGCTCTCCATGAAGGATTTTGATCTTGCTGAGGACGGAGAAGTTCTCAGTTAACCAGTATCGGGGATTACCCCATGACGGCCGGGACAAGGAAGATTCAGAAGTTCCGGTGACGAAAGTGAGGAAACAATATGAGTAAACCAATCGTAGCCATTGTTGGCCGCCCGAATGTAGGTAAGTCTACATTATTTAATGTGCTGGCCGGCAGTGCAATTTCCATCGTAAAGGACACTCCGGGTGTAACAAGAGACCGTATTTATGCGGACTGTACCTGGTTGAATCATGCCTTTACCTTGATCGATACCGGCGGTATTGAGCCGGATTCCAAAGACATTATTCTCTCCCAGATGAGAGAGCAGGCTCAGATCGCCATCGATACCGCTGATGTGATCGTGTTCATCGTTGACGTAAGACAGGGACTTGTAGACGCAGATACCAAGGTTGCGGACATGCTTCGTAAGTCCAAAAAGCCGGTAGTTCTTGCAGTAAATAAAGTGGACAGCTTTGCGAAATTCGGCAATGATGTGTACGAATTCTATAACCTTGGTATGGGCGATCCGATCGCAGTTTCTGCTGCATCCCGCCTGGGTCTCGGTGAACTTCTTGATGAGGTGACAAAGCACTTCAGACCGGACCAGTATGAGGATGAAGAAGACGACAGACCGAGAATCGCGATCGTAGGTAAACCGAACGTAGGTAAATCTTCTATTATCAATAAGCTCTGCGGTGAGAACCGTGTGATCGTATCCAATATTGCCGGTACGACAAGAGATGCTGTCGATACAGAAATCGTTCATAACGGAACAGAATATGTATTTATCGATACAGCAGGTCTTAGAAGAAAGAGCAAAGTAAAAGAGGACATCGAGCGTTACAGCATTATCCGTACCGTTACAGCGGTGGAGCGCGCCGATGTGGTCCTTATGGTCATTGATGCGGTTGAGGGCGTGACAGAGCAGGATGCAAAGATCGCCGGAATCGCACATGACAAAGGCAAAGGCATCATCGTTGTTGTAAACAAGTGGGATGCCATCGAGAAAAACGATAAGACCATCTACGAATATACAAAGAACATTAAGAACATCCTGTCCTTCATGCCGTATGCAGAGTATGTCTTTGTATCTGCACAGACAGGCCAGAGAATGGGCAAATTGTTTGAACTGATCGATATGGTCCGTGAGAACCAGACACTTCGTGTTCAGACTGGTGTTCTCAATGAGATCGTGACAGAAGCAGTGGCAATGCAGCAGCCGCCGTCCGATAAGGGCAAACGCTTAAAGATCTACTACACAACACAGGTTTCTGTAAAGCCGCCGACATTCGTAGTATTTGTAAATGACAAGGAACTGATGCATTTCTCCTACACAAGATATCTGGAGAATAAGATCAGAGAGTCATTTGGATTCCGTGGAACTTCTCTGAAGTTCATCATCCGTGAGCGGAAGGAGAAGGAATAAGCGATGGAGAGATTGATCTGCCTTGCAATCGGATATGCGTTCGGTCTGTTCCAGACCGGATACATCTACGGAAAAATGCATAACATTGACATTCGCCAGCATGGAAGTGGAAACGCGGGAACGACCAATGCGCTCCGAGTTCTCGGTAAGAAAGCCGGTATCATCGTTTTCCTCGGAGATGCGTTCAAGACAATTTTTGCATGTGCCGCTGCGAGAATGATCTTTGCCGGTCATGTGGATATTGATTTATTGGCGCTTTATGCCGGATTTGGTGCGATTCTCGGTCATAATTTTCCGTTTTACCTTGGCTTTAAAGGTGGAAAGGGAATTGCGGCGACCGCAGGAATTCTGGCGTCTACGGACTGGAGAATGTGTGTAGTATGTGGAACCATTTTCTTTCTGACAGTTCTTCTGACGAAATATGTATCTCTTGGTTCTATTTTACTGGTCATCGCGTTCTTTATTATGTGCGTGATGTTCGGAGGTGCAGGTGATTATACCATTTCTGCTGAGAGTCTCACTGAGTTTTATATTCTCGCGGGAGTGATCATGGTCATGGCCATCTGGCGGCACAGAGCCAATATCAAGCGTCTGATGAACGGAACAGAGAATAAAATCTGGGGAAATAAAAAGTAGGAGGCACGTTTATGGCAAAAATCGGCGTTATCGGTTCCGGTACCTGGGGAACAGCCATTGCGGTTTTACTGAATAACAATGGTCACAGTGTGGACTTGTGGTCTGCGATCCCGGCTGAAATCGAAGAGATGAAAGCTACTTTAAAACATAAAAACCTTCCGGAGATCACACTTCCGGAGACCATTTGCTATACAGTGGATCTGGAAGCTG
This sequence comes from Lachnospiraceae bacterium, assembly GCA_017482945.1. Classification (GTDB taxonomy): domain Bacteria; phylum Bacillota; class Clostridia; order Lachnospirales; family Lachnospiraceae; genus Pilosibacter. The sequence continues at coordinate 28,330 of JAFUMF010000023.1, read as the reverse complement.
CAATGAAGGAAAAGGATCTTCTGGTTCTGGCAGTTCCGTCTGTGTTCGTTCGCGGCACAGCAAGAAGAATGAAAGAATTCTGCAAGGAAGGCCAGATTATCGTGGACGTGGCAAAGGGAATCGAGGAAGATACCCTGATGACCATGACCCAGATCATCAAAGAAGAGATCCCGCAGTGTGAGCCGGCGGCACTTTCCGGCCCGAGCCACGCGGAGGAAGTAAGCCGTGGTCTTCCGACTACCTGTGTTGCAGGTTCTCATAAAAAAGAAGTGGCAGAATACATCCAGTCTCTGTTCATGAGCCCGGTGTTCCGTGTATATACGAGTCCGGACGTGTTAGGTATTGAGGTCGGTGCGGCGTTAAAGAACGTTGTTGCGCTGGCTGCAGGTATCGCGGATGGTTATGGATGCGGAGATAATACAAAGGCCGCCCTGATCACAAGAGGTATCACTGAGATCGCACGTCTCGGTATGGCTATGGGCGGTAAGTTCCAGACATTTACCGGCCTGACAGGAATCGGCGATCTGATCGTAACATGTGCGTCCATGCACAGCCGTAACCGCCGTGCAGGTATTCTCATCGGTAAAGGCTACACCATGGACGAGGCGATGAAGGAAGTCCAGATGGTGGTCGAAGGTGTGTATTCTGCGAAAGCCGCACTTGCGCTTTCTAAAAAATATGACATTCCGATGCCGATCGTGGAACAGGTCAATGAGGTGTTATTTGAAAATAAGCCGGCGAAAGAGGCTGTGGCAGACCTGATGCTCCGTGATAAGAAGATCGAGCACAGTGATCTTCCATGGGAGGAATAAACGTCCTTCGAAGCGGCTGAAAATCTGGTTCGCGAACGTGGATTATAATTTCATAGTATAAGAAATCATCCCCCTTGCATATACTCTATCAGTATAACAAGGGGGTATTTTTATGGACAATTTCCATGTATACAAAGATATTGAAGCCAGGACCGGGGGCGAGATTTACATAGGTGTGGTTGGACCGGTCCGCACGGGAAAATCCACGTTTATCAAGCGGTTCATGGAGGTCATGGTTCTTCCGAAACTTCCGGAGGGACATGGAAGGACGCTTGCGAGGGATGAGCTTCCCCAGAGCGCGGCGGGAAAGACGATTATGACGACGGAGCCGAAGTTTATTCCAAAGGAAGCAGCCGAGATTTCATTGGAGGATGGGATCAGTGCAAAAGTGCGGCTCATCGACTGTGTGGGCTTTATGGTAGATGGTGCGGCCGGACATGAGGAAAACGGGGAAGACCGGCTTGTGAAGACACCGTGGTATGACTACGAGATCCCGTTTACACAGGCGGCAGAGATCGGAACGCGAAAGGTCATCCGCGATCATTCCACCATCGGCATTCTTGTGACGACGGATGGAAGTTTTGGGGATCTAAAACGTATGGATTATCTGCAGGCAGAGGCCCAGACGATGAAAGAACTAAAGGAAATCGGAAAGCCATTCCTGATTTTATTAAATTCATCGAGGCCATATACAGAGGAAACGAAGGAGACGGCAAGAAAAATGGAGGAACAGTACGGTGTGACAGTACTTCCCATGAACTGTGAGCAGCTGAAAAAAGATGATATTGAGATGATTCTTGCGAAGATTCTGAAAGAGTTTCCGGTAACAAAACTGGATTTTCATATTCCAAAGTGGATGGAGATTCTTCCTGACTCCCATCCTCTGAAACATGCAGCCATCGAGAATGCCAGAGAGATTTTCATGAACGTGGATCAGATGAAGGATGTGCAGCATGAGATCTTTCGTGCAGACAGAAATACCGGGGTGGCAGACATTGCCGTCAACAAGATGGAGATGGCAGACGGAACGGTTTCTGTTGAAATGAAGATGGAGGATCATTGCTATTTTGATGTGATCAGTGAGTATACCGGTCTTCCGGTGGATGACGAATATGAGCTCTTCCACACACTTTCCAGACTTTCGGGCATGCAAGGAGAATACGAAAAGGTGAAAAATGCCCTGAGCCAGGTTCGGATGAAAGGGTATGGGATCGTCATGCCGGATAAATCGGAAATTGTGCTTCGGGAACCGGAGCTGATCAAACATGGCAATAAGTACGGTGTGAAGATTCATGCACAGGCACCGTCCATCAATATGATTAAAGCGCATATCGAGACAGAGATCGCGCCGATCGTCGGCAGTGAGCAGCAGGCAAAGGATCTCATCGCATACATAAAAAATAATGAAGCGACAGAAGATGGTGTGTGGGAGACGAACATTTTCGGCAAGTCGGTGGAGCAGATCGTGGAGGATGGAATGCAGGCAAAAATCTCTCAAATGACAGAAGATTGCCAGATAAAGCTGCAGGATACGTTACAAAAAATAATAAATGACTCAAATGGAGGAATGATTTGCATTATTATCTGAAAACAGGTATAATAAAGATAGAAGTATGATGGTTCAGATTCTTATGACAAAAAGTCGTGTTTTGGGGGAGCGCGGCTGTCACCAAGGACAGGAGGAATTCTATGAGACTTACATTTATTGGTGCGGATCATGAAGTGACTGGCAGCTGCCACTATCTGGAAGCGTGTGGTAAACATATTCTGGTGGATTATGGTATGGAACAGGGAGGAAACGTCTTTGAAAATGCGGAGCTTCCAATTCCACCGTCAGATGTGGATTATATCCTTGTGACTCATGCTCACATTGACCATTCCGGTCATTTGCCGCTTCTCTATTCCAAAGGATTCAAGGGTCAGGTCTTTGCCACACAGGCGACCTGCGATCTCTGCAATATCATGTTAAAAGATAGTGCCCATATCCAGGAGATGGAGGCGGAGTGGAAGAACAGAAAGGCGAGACGTGCCGGAAAACCGGAAGTACAGCCTCTTTATACCATGGCGGACGCAGAAGGTGTGCTGAAGCACTTTATGCCGTGCCGTTATGGCGACACGCTGACGATCGTGGATGGTCTGAAGATCCGATTTACCGACGTGGGCCATCTGCTCGGTTCTGCGTCCATCGAGGTCTGGGTGGAAGAAGAAGGAATCGAAAAGAAGATCGTTTTCTCCGGTGATATCGGTAATAAGAATAAGCCGCTGATCAAGGATCCGTCTTATGTGGAGGATGCAGATTATGTGGTAATGGAATGTACCTATGGAGATCGTTCTCACAACAGGACCCATGAACACATCGGCGAGCTTGCAAATATTTTACAGGAGACACTGGACCGCGGCGGAAATCTTGTGATTCCGGCTTTCGCGGTTGGCCGTACCCAGGAAATCCTGTACTTTATGAGAAAGATCAAAGAAGAGAATATGATCGTTGGTCATGAGAATTTTGAGGTCTACGTGGATAGCCCGATGGCGGTGGAAGCGACGCATGTGTTCAATAAGAATATCAGCGAGTGTTTCGACGATGAGGCGATGGAGTTAGTGAATCAGGGAATCAACCCGATCACATTCCCGGGGCTGAAGCTCTCCATCACAAGCGAAGATTCGAAAAATATCAACTTTGATATGAAGCCGAAGGTGATCATTTCGGCAGCAGGCATGTGTGATGCCGGTCGTATCCGCCATCATTTAAAACACAACCTCTGGAGACCGGAGTGTACGATCCTCTTTGCAGGATATCAGGCAGTGGGAACGCTCGGACGCTCTTTGATCGAAGGAACACAGGTCGTAAAACTCTTTGGTGAGACGATCGATGTGAATGCAAGAATTGCCAAATTGGATGGACTTTCCGGCCATGCAGATAAAGAAGGACTGATCGAGTGGCTGCAGGCATTTAAAAACGCGCCGCAGAAGGTATTCCTGGTACATGGCGACGATGCGGTATGTTCCAGCTTTGCAAATTTCCTTCGCACCGAGTATGGTTACGATGCGGACGCTCCTTATTCCGGATCGATTTATGATCTTGCCAAGGATCAGTGGGCGAAGCAGACCATGGGTATCCCGCGCCAGAAAGAGACAGCACGCCAGAAAGAAAATCGTAGTATCTTCGAACTTCTCGTTGCTGCAGGCGAGCGCCTGATGCGCGTGATCAGAAAGAACAAAGAATGTTCCAACAAAGACATCAAGAAATTTACTGCCGATGTCAATGCGCTCTGCGATAAGTGGGACTTATAATATGGAAGGAAACTGTAGATGATGAAAGTAACGTTGTATACAGACGGTTCGGCCCGCGGAAATCCCGACGGGCCGGGCGGTTACGGAGCGGTCCTCCAGTTCGTGGACAAGCAGGGCCAGCTCCATGAAAAGGAAATGTCCGCAGGGTATGTGAAGACAACCAATAACCGGATGGAGCTGATGGCCGCAATCGTTGGGCTGGAGGCGTTGAACCGTCCGTGTCAGGTGGAGCTTTACTCGGATTCCAAATATCTGGTGGATGCATTCAATCAGCACTGGATCGAGAACTGGGTCAAAAACAACTGGAACAGGCCGAAGACAGGGCCGGTGAAAAATGTGGATCTTTGGAAGCGCCTGCTTGCAGCCATGGAACCGCACCAGGTAAACTTTTTCTGGGTCAAGGGCCACGACGGCCATCCGGAAAATGAACGCTGCGACAGACTTGCGACTTCCGCCGCTGATGGAAATGAGTTACTTGTTGATCCCGGAGTATAAAATACTTCGGGATTTTTGTATCTCTAGAGTCCCTGTTGGACGAATTCCGTCTATCTTTTGGCGTTGAAAATATTACAAGAATCTTACAATATATTACTAATTGAAGTTTCTAGTTCACAATTCTGCAACTTTATGCTATCGTTAATATAGATAGAATGGAGTGGATTATGAAGAGACGCTTTGGAATGTGGATTGGAATTTTATGTATCCTGGTGGTCGGAGTTTCCGTTACGAGAATGACGAAGGAGTTCGTTGTTTCTAAGGGTGTGGCGGCTTCGTCGATTATCAGTGTGATGGACGCAGATGTTTCGGGTGCGGCGTTTGCAGGCGGTGCACAGGAGTCTGCTGCGGCCGAAAATCGTGCGGCGTTTCGGATTCCGGCTCCGGAGGCGGGAGCTGGTGGTGCTGATATGGAAATCCAGCTTGAGGCGGCTCCTGCACCGACAGAGGCTGCTGCAGTGGCCGGAAGTACAGAGGATTTCGATATGAATACATCAGTAACCTCTGGGGAAGATTCTCCGGCAGAAGTCGGTATGGAAGATTCGATGATGAAAGTGACACCGGAACTGGCAGAAGAGGAACTTGCCGATACTCCGGCGGTTGCTGCAGTCGGTTTGGATCCCATGGCAAGTGCCGCAGAGGCATATCCTGGTGACATGGAACCTTCTGAGACAGAAGTGGCCGATGATTTAAAAATGGAAGCGGCCGCAATTCAGGAGACGGTAAAATCTCCGCTGGACCCGGTCGTGGAAACAAAGGCGATACTGATCGAGACAAAAGCGGAAGTTGTCGTATACGTGGCGGAAGATTATTTGAACCGCCTGGAAACGGCAGAAGCAAGCTCGAAAGCGCTGTGGGAGAAGGTGACTGCCGACAACATGGTGGCTTACTACGCGACCGCGGAACAGGAGCGTGTGCTCTGGGATTACGAACTGAATCTGGTCTATGGTGCGATCAGAGAGAGGCTTTCTGAGAAAGAGGCCGATGAACTGAAGCATCTGGAACTGGACTGGATGAAGGAGAGAGACCAGTACGCAGAAAAAGTAGCTGCGAAATCCCCGGTCATGAATGCGCAGAACCAGAATCCGGTCTATATCCGGGCTCTGACAGAGAAAACCAAGGAGCGCTGTTACTGGCTGGTATCAGAATATGAAGAAGTTTTAAATCGGGAAGAGTAATTTTCCCGATTTTTTTGTCCATTTTTTGAATTTCTATTTAATTTCTTCTTGCATATATTCAAATTTACGATTATGATATATTTTATGTTAGTGTGCCGTATTGTAAGTACATTCGGTACCGATGGCCGGATCATAAAAACCGGCCGGAAAATAAAGTATTTTAAGAAAAAGACTAATAAACAGTAACCAGGAGGCAAAAACCATGCAGAAATATGGTGTTAATGAACTTAGAAAAATGTTCCTCGACTTCTTTGAGAGCAAGGGACATCTTGCAATGAAGAGCTTTTCTCTTGTTCCGCACAATGATAACAGCTTACTCTTAATCAACTCCGGTATGGCTCCGTTAAAGCCGTACTTCACAGGTCAGGAAATCCCGCCGAGACGCAGAGTCTGCACATGTCAGAAATGTATCCGTACCGGTGATATTGAAAATATCGGTAAGACAGCACGTCACGGTACATTCTTCGAGATGTTAGGTAACTTCTCTTTCGGTGACTACTTCAAAGTAGAAGCAATCCAGTGGTCCTGGGAGTTCTTAACAGAAGTGATCGGCCTTGAGCCAGACCGTCTCTATCCGTCCGTATATCTTGAGGATGATGAGGCATACGAGATCTGGAATAAGACAATCGGTGTACCGGCTGAAAGAATCGTTCGTTTTGGTAAAGAAGACAACTTCTGGGAGCATGGTTCCGGTCCGTGCGGTCCGTGTTCTGAGATTTACTATGACCGTGGACTGAAATATGGCTGTGGTAAGCCGGATTGTAAAGTTGGCTGTGAGTGTGACCGTTTCATCGAGGTATGGAACAACGTATTCACACAGTTCGACAACGATGGTCACGGCAACTACACAGAGTTAGCACAGAAGAACATCGATACAGGTATGGGACTTGAGCGTCTTGCTGTAGTGGTACAGGATGTTGACTCTCTGTTCACAGTAGATACAAACAAAGCGCTTCTCGACAGAGTATGTGCACTTGCAGGAAAAGAGTACCAGGTTGACCACGAGACAGATATCTCTATCCGTATCGTAACAGACCACATCAAGTCCTGTACATTCATGATCTCCGATGGTATCATGCCGTCCAACGAAGGCCGCGGCTATGTACTTAGAAGACTTTTAAGACGTGCAGCACGTCATGGAAGAAAGCTTGGTATCGAAGGTAAGTTCCTTGCAAACCTTTCCGATACAGTTATCGCTCTTTCCAAGGATGGTTATCCGGAGCTGGAAGAGAAGAAGGTTATGATCTTCAAGGTTCTCACAGAGGAAGAGGACAAGTTCAATAAGACGATCGATCAGGGTCTTGCGATCCTCGCTGATATGGAAGAGGCTATGAAGGCTGAAGGCAAGACAATGCTTTCCGGCGCAGATGCGTTCAAGCTTTACGATACTTACGGATTCCCGCTTGATCTTACAAAGGAAATTCTTGAGGAGAAGAACTTCGAGGTTGATGAAGATGGTTTCGCTGCCTGCATGAAAGAGCAGAAAGAGAAAGCAAGAAAAGCCAGAAAGACAACAAACTACATGGGCGCAGATGTTACTGTTTACCAGTCCATCGACCCTTCCATCACATCCGAATTCGTTGGCTACGACAGACTGGTTCATGATTCTGAGATCACAGTTCTCACAACAGAGGATGAGATCGTTCAGGCTCTCACAGACGGCCAGACTGGTACAATCATTGTAAATGAGACTCCGTTCTACGCTACAATGGGTGGTCAGCAGGGTGATATCGGTACAATCGTAACTGAGAACGCTGAGTTCGCAGTGGAAGATACAATCAAATTACAGGGCGGAAAAGTTGGTCATGTTGGTAAAGTAGTTAAGGGCATGTTCCAGAACGGTGAAACTGTTACATTAAAAGTGAATGAGCAGAACCGTGCTTTAACAGCAAGAAACCACTCTGCAACACACCTTCTCCACAAAGCACTTCGTCTCGTACTTGGCGAGCATGTTGAGCAGGCCGGTTCCCTTATAACAAAAGACAGACTTCGTTTCGACTTCACACATTTCTCAGCTATGACAGCTGAAGAAGTTAAGAAGGTAGAAGCAATCGTAAACAGCGAGATCAAAGCAGGTCTTGAGATCATCACACAGGAAATGAGCCTGGAAGATGCGAAGAAGACAGGCGCTATGGCTCTCTTCGGTGAGAAATATGGCGAGTCCGTTCGCGTTGTTAAGATGGGCGACTTCTCCACAGAGCTTTGTGGTGGTACACATGCTTCCAATACAAATACGATCGGTTCCTTCAAGATCCTCTCTGAGGCTGGTATCGCTGCCGGTGTAAGACGTATCGAGGCATTAACTTCTGATGGTCTTATCGCTCACTACGAGCAGGTAGAAAAAGATCTTCACGCTGCTGCACAGGCTGCTAAGGCAAACCCGGCAGATTTAACAGCAAAGATCGTAGCTATGATGGAAGAGATCAAGGCTCTCCACGCTGAAAACGAGAAGTTAAAATCCAAGATGGCAAAAGAAGCAATGGGCGACGTTATGGATCAGGTAAAAGAAGTGAAGGGCGTAAAAGTTCTCGCAGTGAAGGCTGACGGCGTTGACATGAACGGCTTAAGAAATCTTGGTGACCAGTTAAAAGAGAAGTTAGGCGAAGGCGTGATCGTGATCGCTTCCGTACTTGACGGCAAAGTTAACCTGATGGCAACTGCTACTGACGGTGCTATGAAGCAGGGTGCACATGCAGGCAACCTCATCAAGGCAATTGCAGGTCTTGTTGGCGGTGGCGGCGGCGGACGTCCGAACATGGCTCAGGCCGGCGGTAAGAATCCGGAAGGCGTTGCTGCAGCACTGGAGAAAGTGATCGAGGTTGTTGAAGGCCAGATTAAATAAAAACATTTTTTAAAGAAAATGTAAAAAAAATGTTGACGTATGGGTTTTTTATGCTATAATACTAGATGTGCTAAAAAATACCCAAACAGTTGTATTATGCACAATTACACAACTGGAGGGAGGTTAGGTGTGAGCTATGTCAAACGTAATCGTTAAAGAGAACGAAAGCCTGGACAGCGCTTTACGCAGATTCAAAAGAAACTGCGCAAAAGCAGGTATTCAGCAGGAGATTCGTAAAAGAGAGCATTATGAAAAACCGAGCGTAAAACGCAAAAAGAAATCTGAAGCTGCTAGAAAGCGCAAATATAACTAATTAGTATTGATTTAAGAAGATATTCCGTTTTGGGATATCTTCTTTTTTTGCTTAAAACTGCATATGGTAATATGAAATCCAGAAAATCCGGGCGGTGAAATTCGTTGAAGCATTCCTTTTTGGCGGCACTTAGTCTGCCGCAGGATGTGGTGAGCGGGGAAACGCTTTTGACGTTCATTGGGAAACATACCGTGAAAATCGAAAATTATCGGAGCATCCTGATCTACACAGACGAGAAAATCCGGATTCAGGCAAAGCGATATAAAGTGAATGTGGTCGGAAAGCGGCTTTGTATCCGGTATTATGATAAAGATGAGATGGAGATTTGTGGGAAAATCGAGGCGGTGAATTTTGAGTAGAGGAGATGAAGTCGTGTGCAGGAACGGAAGATTTGTTTCGCGGGGGCGTGAAGGTCGAAATTCGTGGAATGAACATAGAGCGTTTTTTTAATATTGCGGCGCAGCGTGAGATTTTTATCAGGGACGTGGAGACGAAGGAGGATGGGACGGTCACCTTCTGGACGACTCCAAAAGAGTTTAAGAATATGAAGGCAGTTGCAAAGAAAGCGGGAGTCAGACTGAAGATAATAGGAAGGTCTGGACTTCCGTTTTTCTTATACCGGAACCGGAAACGAAAACTGCTGGTGGCAGGGGCATGTTCGTTCTTTCTTCTATTATATATGATGTCCTTTTTCATCTGGGATATCTCTTTTGAGGGGAATCACAGGTTCACCGATGAAATGCTGCTTCATTATATGGAGACAATTCCTGTCGTTTATGGGATGAAAAAGTCTGATATTTCCTGTGATGAGCTGGAGGAAAAGATACGAAATCATTTTACGGAGATCACCTGGGTGTCGGCGGAGATGAAAGGGACCAGACTGGTGGTGAGAGTGAAGGAGAATGAGGCGCTTTTAGCTCCGGTCATCTTGGAGGATGCGCCATGTGATCTTGTGGCGGAAAAGTCAGGGACCATTGTGCGGACTGTGGTCCGGAGCGGTTTTTGCCAGGTGAAGGAAGGAGACATCGTTGAGGCAGGCGATCTTCTTGTGGACGGGACCATTCCGATTCTGGATGACGCCGGAACGCTGGTGAACAGCCATGAGGTGCATTCAGACGCAGAAATCTATGCAGAGACGGTACATACGATCAGGAAAGAAGTGCCGCTTACTGAGACGGTGAAATCCAGGACAGGAACCGTAAGAAAGGGTATTTTTTTCAAAGCTTTTGAGCATGTTTTTTATGTGATGCCGCCGTCCATGACGGATTCCAAGTGGGAATTTGTCACAGAACAGGCGCAACTTAAGATATTTGAAGATTATTATCTTCCGTTTTATTTCGGCATGATCACCTCTTATGAGTATGTTTCTTACGAGAAAAATTATACAGAAGAGGAAGTTGTAGCCATTTCCAATTCGTATTTGCAGGAATATATGGAAAATTTAATGGAAAAAGGTGTACAAATACTTGGGAGTGATGGTAAAATAGAGCAAGGTGAATCCAGATGGACGATTGAGGGGACACTGACTGTAATTGAAGACATTGCAGTTGAAACGCAGAGTGAAGTGATGGAAGAGGAACTTCCGGAATCATGACCGGAATATGATCGGTCCATCCAGCCTGCATCGGAAAAACAAGAGGAGATTTAGTTAGTAAATGAGTGTAATTGAAACCATTATCGACATTCCTGTAGAGCATGAAAGAAAAGTCTGCGGGCAGTTTGATTGTTACTTAAAGAAAATTGAGCGCACACTTCATGTGTCCATGATCGCAAGAAACGGTGAAATTAAAGTGATCGGCCCGGACCATGCAGTAAAACGCGCAAAAAGTGTTTTTTCCACGCTGATCACGCTTTCCAAACGCGGTGAAGAAATCGGCGAGCAGAACGTGGATTATGCACTGGCTCTTTCCTTTGAAGGAAAAGACAGTGAGCTTTTAGAAATTGACAAGGATATTATCTGCCATACGATCAATGGCAAACCGGTCAAACCGAAGACTCTGGGCCAGAAACAGTATCTGGACCTGATCAGAAAGAAAATGATCGTTTTTGGTGTCGGCCCGGCCGGTACCGGTAAGACATATCTTGGTATGGCGATGGCGATCCAGGCGTTTAAGAACGGCGAAGTGAACCGTATTATTCTGACAAGACCAGCCATTGAGGCCGGAGAAAAGCTTGGTTTCCTGCCAGGTGATCTGCAGAGTAAGATCGATCCGTATTTAAGACCGCTCTATGATGCCCTGTACCAGATCATGGGCGCAGAGAGCTATCTGCACAATGCAGAAAAAGGCCTGATCGAAGTGGCACCCCTTGCGTACATGAGAGGTCGTACACTCGATAATGCTTTTATTATTCTGGATGAGGCGCAGAACACGACGCAGGCCCAGATGAAGATGTTCTTAACACGAATCGGTTTCGGTTCCAAGGTGATCATCACCGGTGACCAGTCCCAGAAGGATCTGCCGTACGGCACGGTTTCCGGTCTTGACACAGCACTTAAGATCTTAAAGGGAATCGATGATATTGGAATCTGTTATTTCACCAGTGATGACGTTGTCCGCCATCCGCTGGTACAGAAGATTGTAAAAGCATACGATGACTATGAGGCCCGCGGCAAAGCGATCGCTGCGAAGAAAAACGACGGAAAGCCGGATGCGAAGGATGGAAAGTCTGAGCACAGAGGCGACCGAAAAGGCGATCACGCAGGCCGGGAAGGACGAAAACATGACAATAACCATTGATTATGAGACCGAAATTCTCCTGGATCTTCCGTATGAGGAGATTATCAATAACGTAATTGAGGAGTCTGTGGACTATGTGGAGTGTCCATATGACTTTGAGGTCAATGTACTTCTTACCGACAACGATGGAATCCATCAGATCAATCTGGATATGCGTCAGATCGATAATCCGACGGATGTTCTTTCTTTTCCGATGTGCGATTTTGAGACACCGGGCGACTTCTCCTTGCTGGAGGAGACACCGGAGGCATACTTTAATCCGGACACGGGAGAATTGATGATGGGAGACATTGTGATCTCCGTGGAAAAGGTGAAAGAACAGGCGGAAAAATACGGTCATTCAGAGACCAGAGAACTGGCATTTCTGGTGGCGCACAGCATGCTCCATTTAAGCGGCTATGACCATATGGAGGAAGAAGAGCGCGCCGAGATGGAAGCCATGCAGAGAGAAATTCTGGAGCGGAGGGGTTACAGAAGATGATAAAAAGAGGCAGGCAGATGTTAGCAGGAATTGCGTTGTTCCTGATGGCGGCTATGCTTGGTGGCTGTGGAAGTAAATATGAAGAAGTTGTTGCAACGACGGCGGCTGTGGCAGAAACAGAAGCTACAACGGAAGCTGTGGAGGAAACAACACAGATCTCCATCGTTCTGGAAACAGAGGAGCCAGAGACAACGGAGGCAGAGGAACCGGAGGAGCGCATTGAGGTAGACGGTAAGATCAGAAGCTATCTGACCGGAGAGATGGTCGATGTGGAAAAAGCAAACCGGAGACCGCTTGCGATCATGATGAGCAATGATAAAGAGGCACTTCCTCACTATGGTATCAACCGTGCCGGCGTAGTTTATGAGGCACCGGTGGAAGGAACCATGAACCGCTATATGGCGATCATTGAAGATTATGATGATCTGGACAGGATCGGTTCCGTTCGAAGCTGTCGTACGTACTACACATATTTCGCCCGTGAGTTCGACGCGATCTATGCGCATTTCGGACAGAGTACCTTCGCTGTTCCGTATCTTGAGAACGTTGATAATATCAATGGAATCGAAGGTATCGGTGGAAATGCGTTCTACCGTTCCAACGATAGAAAGGCTCCGCACAATGCTTATGCGAGTGCGTCTAAAATTAAGAGCACGATCGAAAAGCTGGGTTATCGTACTGAGTATGACGAATCCTATGAAGGTCATTTTAAGTTCGCAAATGGAAGCAAACAGGTCGAACTGGATGGTCAGGATGCGTACAAAGTTGTGCCGGGCTACAGCTACAATGGGCCGTGGTTTGAGTATAACGAGGAAGATGGACTTTATTATCGTTACCAGTACGGCGCGCCGCACAAAGGAAACGAAGGCCAGATCGCGGTGAAGAATATTATTATTCAGTATGCAGAGTGGGGCTACTATGCGACGACTCAGTATCTGAACATCAACGTACATACCGGCCGCGAAGGTTACTATATCACAAACGGAAAAGCCATCCCGATCACATGGAAGAAGGACGGCGAGTTTGGGGTGACCCACTATTATGACCTGGATGGAAATGAAATTACTTTAAATAAGGGAAAGACCTGGATCTGCATCAATGGTACAGATAAGGTGAACAGGACAGAATTCTATGGAAAGTAAAGGCAAAAGCCGGGGAAAGAAAGAATCAAATTTTGTGGTGCAGGGAAGTATCCTTGCGATCGCATCTATTTTAGTTAGAATCATCGGGATCGCATATCGCATCCCGATGATCAATATTATCGGTGACGAAGGAATGGGGTATTACGGCACGGCGTTTAATGTGTACAATATTGCGCTGTTGTTGTCCTCCTACAGTCTGCCGCTTGCTGTGTCAAAGATGGTTTCTGCAAGGCTCGCAAACAAACAGTATCGGAATGCGGAAAGGATTTTCCGCGCGGCCCTCGGTTATGCGACGGTCGTTGGTGCCATTACGGCTGCTGTGATCTGGTTTGGAGCCGATTTCTTTGCCAGCGAGATTTTCTATATGCCATATGCGTCTTTCGCATTAAAGACACTGGCTCCGACGGTGTGGATCATGGCATATCTTGGTGTGTTCAGAGGATATTTCCAGGGACGCGGGACCATGGTTCCGACTGCGTTCTCTCAGATCTTTGAGCAGATCGTCAATGCGATCGTCAGCGTCCTTGCAGGTGGCTATCTCTTTAACGAAGCGCTGAAAGTTGAAATTCTAAAAAATGAAGTTGGGACAGGCTATTCCAACGCCTGGGGTGCAGCCGGCGGAACCATCGGTACTGGTTCCGGTGCGTTTACGGCACTTGTATTTTTGTTGATTTTATTTGCCGCGTACAGAAAAACATCGAGACGGCAGATCATGAAGGACCGGTCCGGTTCTTTAGAAAGCTACGGAGAGATCACAAGAATCCTGTTCTTTACCGTTGCCCCGGTGATCATCAGCTCTGCGATTTATAATGTGAACAGTGTCATCGATAACGGACTTCTTGCGTTCAATTTTGCAAGTCTCGGCCGTGAGGCACAATTTGCGGCTGACTGGGGTGTATACACAGGAAAATATCATTTGTTGATCAATGTGCCGATGGCAGTTTCCAATGCCTTGTCCTCCTCTCTGATTCCGTCGGTCTCCAGAGCGGTGGCGGCAGGAGATGTGAAGCAGGTGCGGAGTAAAGTGGCGGTGGCTGTGAGATTTTCCATGCTGATCGCGATCCCTTCGACCATCGGCCTTACAGTCCTTGCAGGCCCGATCAACAATCTGTTATTCTCAGGAGACAATGCTCTTGCGATTCAGATGACTCTTTATGGTTCCATAGCAGTTGTATTTTATTCGCTGTCTACGGTCACCAATGCAATTTTACAGGGTATCGACAAGATGCATATGCCGATCATCCACGCGCTGATCGCTCTTGTGCTCCATATCGGTGCGCTTGAGGTGATGGCGTTGGTATTCGACCTTGGAATTTACAGTATGGTGTATGCGAACATCGTATTTGCTGTGATCATGTGCTTCTTAAATCATCGTGCGATCAGAAAGACCATTGGTTATCGCCAGGAGATCAAGAAGACGATCCTGATCCCGACCATTTCCGCTGCCATCATGGGCGTATGTACGTTTGGTGTGTATAAGCTTCTGTATGCAGTGATCAAGAGCAATGCGATTTCCACAATTCTTTCGATTGTGGCTGCGGTTGCGGTTTATGGTATTTTACTGATCAAGCTGAAATGCCTGGATGAGACAGAACTTCGTCAGATGCCGGGCGGTACAAGACTTCTTGGCATATTTAGAAAACTCAGACTGATGTAAGTAAAGAATGTATAAAAGAAGAAAAGAAAGCGGATACTATTTCCAAAGGAGGAATTTCCTATGAAGAAATATGTATCGGGCTTTCTTTTCTTTTTGTGTCTGACGACCGGGTCACTCCTTGCACTCTTTTTTATGACCAAAGGTGCGGATCAGGAGGAGGCGAAGCAGGTTCAGGCGGTTGAGACTGTGGAACATCCGGCATTTGCGGGAGTGGAGCCGGAGACAGAGACGATGATGCATCTGGTTTTGAATCAGGAACAGGTGGTGGCGAAGGTTCAGAGCGAGAAATATTGTCTTGTGGCAGAAGAAGGCTATCTGATTGTTTATGATAAGGACGAGGAGACGGTGAATCTTTTTACGCACATGCCGCTTTCTGAGTTTCCTGAGGCGGAGCAGGAGAAATTGTTGGAGGGCATCTGGTTTCCGACCATGGCTGAGATTTTTAGTTATCTGGAGTCATACAGCAGTTAAGACTTGCAATTTAAACGTCTTCCCGATATACTAAACAAGTGTATGCGCATGTTCCATGACCAGATCATGTTTGGAGATACTGAGAGAATGGATGCGCAGATAATACTGGAACGTTCAGAGTAACTGGGAGGAATCCATGAAAAAACAGGGAATCGTCATCGGCGGCGGAGCGGCCGGTCTCATGGCTGCGATCACGGCGGTAGAGCATGGCGCGGAAGTGACAATTTTAGAGCATATGCCGAGAGTGGGAAAAAAGATTTTATCCACAGGCAACGGAAAGTGCAATATGACCAATCTGCATATGACAGCGGAATGTTACCGCTCTGGTGAACCGGAGGTTCCAATGCGTGTGATCGGGACATTTCCGGTGGAGGAGACGATTCGTTTTTTCAGACGACTTGGGATTCTGACAACGGACCGGAACGGTTATGTGTATCCGGCATCGGGCCAGGCGCAGACGGTCCTTGATGCGCTGAGAGATCAGACAGAAAGTCTTGGAATTCGTACGATCTGCGAGTCCAAGGTAAATTCTATCGAGAAAAACAAAAATGGGAAATTTGTGGTTCACGCAGAAGGCGGGACCTTTCGGGGCGATTTTGTGATTCTTGCGGCCGGTTCCATGGCCGCGAAAACGACTGGATCTGACGGCAGTGGCTATGATCTGGCAAAAAGTCTTGGGCATAAGATTAAAAAGCCGCTACCGGCGCTTGTGCAGTTAAAGTGCAAGGGCGATTTCTTTAAAGCCATTGCAGGTGTGAGAACCGACGTGAAAGTCAGTCTCTACACCATGGGAAAGAATGGGGAACGTGGTGCTCTGCTTGCCACCGACCAGGGCGAATTGCAGCTGACCGACTATGGTATTTCCGGAATTCCGGTATTCCAGGTAAGCCGGTACGCCGCGGAGGCACTGGATCATAAAAAGAGAGTCCTTGCAGTGGTAGATTTCATGCCGGATTATTCCAGTGAAGAGATGTTTAAGCTTTTGAAGGACCAGAGAAAATATCTGCATGACAGAAACGCAGGAGATTTCTTAAATGGTCTCTTTAATAAGAAACTTGCCATGCTGTTTTTAAAAACTGCATGGATTAAGGCGGACCAGAAGGTTTCTGAGATTCCGGATAGAAAACTTGCGGAACTTTGCGACGTGATCAAGGATGCTTCTTTTGAGGTGACAGGTACTAATTCCTATGATAAGGCTCAGGTCTGCATGGGCGGTGTCAGTCTTCGTGAGGTAGATGCGGAGACGATGGAATCCAGACTGGTTCCGGGTCTTTATTTTGCAGGAGAAATCCTTGATGTGGACGGCATCTGCGGCGGCTACAATCTCCAGTGGGCATGGTCCAGCGGACATCTTGCCGGAGTCAGTGCCGCAAAGAATCAGAGATAGATGGAAACATTTGAAATAGAAGAGACGGGATCTTTGTGTAAAAGATCCTGGGAGGAGATTCATACATATGATCCGAATTAATCAGCTGGCTCTGGAAGTGAGCCATGGGCCGGGGGCGTTAAAGAAAAAAGCAGCAAGACTTTTAAAAGTCCCGGAGGCTGCCATTGAACAGGTAACGATCGTCAGACAGTCCATCGATGCCAGAAAGAAGGACAATCTTCTTTATAGTTATATCGTGGATGTCAAACTGACGGATGTGAAAAAAGAAGCTTCTGTGGTAAAAAAAGCAGCCAATAACAATATCAAGATCGAGACAGAGAAACCATACCGGTATCCGAAGCATGGAACCGGTGAGCTGAAAGACCGTCCGGTGATCATCGGTGCCGGCCCGGCTGGCATGTTTGCGGCCCTTTCACTTGCGGAAAATGGTTATGCCCCGATCCTCTTAGAGCAGGGCGATCCGGTGGAGGTGCGAGCAAAGAAGGTGGAAGAGTTCTGGAAGCATGGCGATCCCCATCTCGACATCCGTTCCAATGTCCAGTTCGGTGAGGGCGGTGCCGGTACATTTTCTGACGGAAAGCTGAATACTCTGGTAAAAGATGTTTCGGGAAGAAATAAGAAGGTGCTGGAGATCTTTGTAGAATCCGGTGCGGATCCTGCGATTTTATACGACAGCAAACCACACATCGGAACCGACGTACTCCGTGAGGTGGTGAAAAATATCCGTATGCGCATCATCGAACATGGCGGCGACGTCCGCTTTAGAAGCTGTGTTCAGGAAATTCTGATGGAAGGCGAAAATGCGTATGGCGTGCGTTTAGAAGATGGAACGATCATCGAGACGGAAGTGATCATTCTTGCAGTAGGCCACAGTGCACGTGAACTGTTTGCAAAGCTTCATGAGCAAAAGGTCTACATGGAGCCGAAGTCATTTGCAGTCGGACTTCGTGTGCAGCACCCGCAGAAAATGATGAACCTCTCTCAGTATGGACGAGAAGATGCAGGAGAGCTGGGCGCAGCACCGTATAAAGTGACTGCGAAAACGACCAGTGGCCGCGGCGTGTATTCCTTCTGTATGTGCCCGGGCGGCTATGTGGTCAACGCATCCTCGGAAAATGGACGCCTTGCGGTAAACGGCATGAGCTATTATAAGCGTGGCGGCGAAAATGCCAACAGTGCGATCATTGTGTCCGTAACTCCCGACGATTTCCCTGTATCCGGCCCACTCGGAGGTGTGGAATTCCAGAGACAGCTGGAGGAGAAGGCGTTCGCCCTTGGCGGCGGCATGATTCCGGTGCAGCTTTATGGCGATTTTGAAAAGAACCAGACATCCAAGGCATTTGGAGCAGTTTCTCCGCAAATCTGCGGAGATTATGCCTTTGCAAATTTAAGAGAGCTGATGACAGAGGAAATGAATCTGGCTTTCATTGAGGGCATGAAAGAATTTGGCCGCAAGATCAAAGGATTTGACAGAGAAGATGCGATTTTAGCCGGTATTGAGAGCCGCACATCCTCTCCGCTCAGAATCGTAAGAGACGAGCATTTGGAGAGTAATATCAAAGGCTTATTCCCGTGCGGCGAAGGAGCAGGCTATGCCGGCGGCATAACTTCCGCCGCAATGGACGGATTAAAGGTTGCAGAAGAAGTAATTATGCGGTATAATGCTTTTTAATATCGATTAATATTTAACAATGTTTGTTGAATATGATCCTATTTACCGGTGGGTAAATAAATTATAGGAACGGAGAGAGTAATTATGGAAAAATCTGCAAGAGAAATGTTAAAGGATAAAAAGAGGATCGTCATCAAAATTGGTTCTTCTTCCCTGACGCACGAGGCGACAGGCGATTTAAACCTTCACAAGATCGAACACCTTGTCCGCGTGATCTCTGACCTCAGAGGCCTTGGAAAAGAAGTTGTTCTCGTATCTTCCGGTGCGATCGCAGCAGGAAGACAGGCGCTTGGATGTCCGAAGGCGCAGACTGTATCTGAGAAACAGGCACATGCTGCAGTAGGTCAGGCGCGACTGATGATGGTATACCAGAGAATCTTTTCTGAGTACAACCAGGTTCCGGCCCAGATCCTTATGACAAAGAATACAATCGTAAACGATATCGCAAGAGAAAACGCAGTGAATACCTTTAACGAGCTTATCAAGCTCGGAACCGTGCCGATCGTTAACGAAAACGATACCGTTTCTACATACGAAATTAAATTCGGTGATAACGACCGTCTTTCTGCGATCGTGGCGGCTCTGATCGATGCAGACCTTCTGATCCTGTTATCTGATATTGATGGTCTGTACTCCGATGACCCGAAGAAGAATCCGGATGCAGTGTTCATCGACCAGGTGGATGAGCTGACAGATGATCTGATGGGAATGGGCAAGGCGACAACAGGAAGTGACGTCGGAACCGGCGGAATGGCAGCAAAACTTTACGCTGCAAAGATCGCAACACACAGTGGCTGCGATATGGTAATTGCAAATGCTGAGAAAGTAGAAGTTGTCTGGGATATTGCTGTGGAAGGCAAACAGAAGGGAACACTGTTTACTGCTCACAGAACAGAGAATTTCGAGCTTCTCGATTATATTGAAAGCATTCACTAATTGGAGGAAACATGAATCAGGAGAGAATCGACAGAATCAATGCTCTGGCCCGCAAGTCCAAGGCAGAGGGACTGACAGAGGAAGAGAAGGCAGAGCAGGCTGCTCTCAGAAAAGAATATATTGCAGATTTCCGTGCAAGCTTAAGAGGTACATTAAATAATATCTCCATTCAGGAAGCAGATGGTTCTATTACAAATCTTGGTGAGAAATATGGCAATGTTAAAAGAAATAAAAACTAATTTAAGAAAGCAGATGAAAGCACAATTGAAGGCGATGGAAAAGGAAGAGAAGAGAGCTCTGGACCATATGGTCTGTGATAAACTCTTTGAGGTTCCGGAAATCGCCGGTGCGGACTATGTTTACGGTTACATGTCTCTTTCCTGGGAGACAGGAACCGATGAAATTCTTGAACGCCTCTGGAACATGGGCGTGCGGGTGGCGCTTCCGAAAGTTCTTGGAGATGAGATGGAGTTCTTCCATGTTGCATCTCAGAATGATCTTCAGGAAGGAGCCTTTCATATTTTAGAACCGAAGGAGTCATGTAAGATGGTTTCATGGCCGGATGCTCCGATTCTTGTGCCGGGCCTGGCATTTTCTAAGGATGGTAAACGTCTTGGAAAAGGCGGCGGCTTTTATGACAAGTTTCTTTCAAAGGAACCGGAACATAAGACGGTGGCGCTGGCTTACGAGTTCCAGCTGACGGATGAAATTCCGGCGGAGGAACATGACCGGCCGGTGGATAAAATCGTGACAGAGTCTGGAATTTATTAATGTGATATGCGGAAAGTGGGGAGTCTATGGAACTTCGTGTTATTGGACAAAAAGCAAAGGATGCATCTTTTCTTTTAGGAAAGATGGGCTCTGCAGAAAAAAATAAAGGTTTACTGGCGGCTGCTGACGAGATTTTAAACCAGCAGGAAAAAATTCTCGCAGCCAACGCAAAAGATATTGAAGCTGCAAAAGCAAAGGGAATGGCTCCGGGTCTTGTGGATCGTCTCTTACTGACATCTGCGAGAATCGATGGAATCGTAGAGGGAATGCGCCAGGTCGTTGGTCTTGAGGATCCGATCGGTGAAGTGATTTCCATGAAAGAGCGTCCGAACGGTATGATGGTGGGCCAGAAGCGTGTACCGCTTGGTGTCATCGGAATCATCTATGAGGCAAGACCGAACGTAACAGCGGATGCATTTGCTCTGTGTTTTAAGACCGGCAATGCGGTCATTCTCCGCGGCGGCAGTGATGCGATCTGCTCCAACCAGGCCATCGTTGACGCGATCCGCGACGGTCTGAAGAACTGTGGTATTCCTGAAGATGCGATTCAGCTTCTTTCCGATACAAGCCGCGAGACTGCTACAGAGTTTATGAAGCTCAATGGCTACCTGGATGTTCTGATCCCGCGCGGCGGCGCAGGACTGATCCGTTCTGTTGTAGAAAACAGCACGGTTCCGGTAATTGAGACCGGCACAGGAAACTGCCACATTTTCGTGGACGAGAGCGCTGATTTTGATATGGCTCTGGATATTCTCTTCAATGCAAAAACACAGAGAATCGGCGTTTGCAATGCGTGTGAGTCTACCTTGATCCACAGAAATATTGCGAAGGAATTCCTGCCGTTAATGAAGAAGAGACTGGATGAGAAGCAGGTGGAGATCCGCGCAGACGAGGATGCATGTGCGATCGTTCCGGAATTTATTGCTGCGACTGAAGACGATTGGGGAACAGAGTATCTGGATTATATTCTTTCCTGTAAGATCGTAGACTCTGTTGATGAGGCGATCGCCCACATTAACCAATACAACACAGGACATTCTGAGGCGATCATTACTTCTGATTACAACAATTCTCAGAAGTTCTTAAATGAAGTGGACGCTGCAGCTGTTTATGTCAATGCATCCACACGATTTACCGATGGTTTTGAATTTGGTTTCGGTGCTGAGATCGGTATCAGCACACAGAAGCTCCATGCCCGCGGACCGATGGGACTTGAGGCTTTAACTTCCACAAAATTCATCATCTACGGAAACGGTCAGGTTAGAAAATAGTTAAATTTAGAAGCTTTTGGGGGAACCCGGAAGCTTCTTTTTTCTACTGGTGAGAAAAATATTTATTACGTAATATTTACAGAAGCAGTTAGCATATTGCAATTTTTTGATTTGACGTTTATAATGGTCACGGTAGACTTTAAATTGGAGAACTATGCTATGAATATGAAAGAAATTATGGCAATGGCACCGGAGGCGGAGCCGGCCAGACAGAAATACTTTATGGAGCTTGCAAAAGCTTCTGTGGCAAAGATCGCGGAGGAAAAAGGCCGTCCGTTAACTTGCTTTATTTCCACATTTGGTTGTCAGATGAATGCCCGTGACTCGGAAAAACTTCTGGGAATTTTACAGGAGATCGGCTATGTAGAAGGCACTGACGAGAAATCGGACTTTGTACTTTATAATACATGTACCGTGCGCGAAAATGCTAACCTGAAGGTATATGGAAGACTTGGTTACCTGAATGGTGTGAAGAGAAAAAATCCGGATATGATGATCGCGCTCTGTGGCTGTATGATGCAGGAGCCGCAGGTGGTCGAGAAAATCAAGAAGAGCTATCGTCACGTGGATATCATTTTTGGCACCCACAACATCTTTAAACTGGCGGAGCTGATTTTTGCGCGCCTGAATTCCAAAAAGATGGTCGTTGATATCTGGGAAGGAACCGACGCCATTGTCGAAGATCTTCCGATCGAGAGAAAATATCCGTTTAAATCCGGTGTCAATATTATGTTCGGCTGCAATAATTTCTGCAGCTACTGTATCGTACCGTATGTAAGAGGCCGTGAGAGAAGCAGAAATCCGGAGGATATTGTAAAAGAGATCGAAGGACTTGTTGCTGACGGTGTTGTGGAGGTCATGCTTCTGGGTCAGAACGTAAACTCCTATGGTAAAACATTAAAGGACCCGATCTCCTTTGCAGAGCTTCTTCGCCGCGTTGAGCAGATCGAGGGACTTGAGAGAATCCGTTTCATGACATCCCATCCGAAGGATCTTTCCGATGAGCTGATCGAAGTTATGAAGGATTCTAAGAAGATCTGTAAGCATTTCCACCTTCCGCTTCAGTCAGGAAGCAGTGAAATCTTAAAGGTCATGAACCGCAGATATACAAAAGAGCGTTATCTGGAACTGGTGGACAAGCTCCGCGCGGCTGTTCCGGATATCGCGCTGACTACTGATATTATTGTTGGCTTCCCAGGCGAGACTGAGGAAGATTTCCAGGAGACGCTGGATGTGGTGAGAAAAGCACGTTATGACAGTGCGTTTACCTTCATTTATTCCAAGCGTACCGGAACACCGGCTGCTGCCATGGAAAATCAGGTGCCGGAGGATGTGGTGAAAGATCGTTTTGACCGTCTTCTTAAGGAAGTGCAGGATATCGCGGCAGAAGTGATTTTGCGTGATGAACACACCGTTCAGAAAGTATTAGTAGAAGAGATCGACTCTCATGAGCCGGGCTTCGTGACAGGCCGTCTGTCAAACAATACGGTCGTACACTTCAAAGGCGATGCCTCTCTGATTGGAAAAATCGTGGAAGTATCTCTTGATGAGGCAAAGGGCTTCTATTTCATGGGAAGTTTAGTTAAAGAGGGGTAAACCAGTGGCACTGACACCAATGATGACACATTATCTCGAGACGAAGGAGCAGCATCCAGACTGTATTTTGTTCTATCGTCTCGGAGATTTCTATGAAATGTTTTTTGAGGACGCAAAGACCGTCTCAAGAGAACTGGAAATTACACTGACAGGAAAAGACTGTGGATTAGAGGAACGCGCACCGATGTGTGGCGTTCCTTATCATGCTGTCGAGGGATATCTGACCCGCCTGGTGCAGAAGGGCTATAAAGTAGCAATTGCGGAGCAGGTGGAAGATCCGAAGCTGGCAAAGGGCCTTGTAAAACGTGAGGTGATCCGAATCGTGACACCTGGTACGATTACCAGTGCGCAGGCTCTGGATGAAACAAAAAATAACTATCTGATGGCGGTCGTTTATATCGGAAATAGCTACGGAATTGCAACTGTGGACAATACGACCGGTGATTTCTTCGTCACGGAGGTGCCGAATGAACGCCAGTTTTTAGATGAAATCAATAAATTTGTGCCGTCAGAGCTGATCTGCAATGAGGCACTTATGATGTCCGGGCTGGATGTGGAGGAATTAAAGAACCGTTACCATCTGGCAGTGACATCCTTAGACAGCAGATTTTTCTCTGATGATACTTGCAGAAAAGTCTTAAAAGAACATTTTAAAGTGATGAGCCTTGAGGGTCTTGGGCTTGCTGATTATGAAAACGGAATGCTGGCATGTGGATGCGCGCTCCAGTATCTTTATGAGACACAAAAGAGTGACCTGTCCCACCTGACAAAGCTGACTCCGTATACCACCGGCCAGTTCATGATCATTGATACCTCCACGAGACGAAATCTGGAGCTGGTGGAGACCTTAAGAGAAAAGCAGAAGCGCGGTTCCCTTCTATGGGTGCTGGATAAAACAAAGACTGCCATGGGTGCCAGAATGCTCCGCAATTTCATCGAACAGCCGCTGGTTTCCAGATCTGAGATCGAGAGACGTCAGGCTGCCATTGAAGAGCTGAACATGAACTTCATCTCCCGTGAGGAGATTCGTGAGTATCTGAACGCGATTTATGATATGGAGCGCCTGATCGGACGTATCAGCTATAAGACTGCCAATCCGAGGGACCTTCTTGCGTTCAAAAATTCTCTTGCGATGCTCCCGCACATCAAGCAGCTTCTCGGGGAATTTTCCTGCGACCTGTTAAAGGGGATCAACGAAGATATGGATACATTGACAGATCTTTATGATCTGATCGATCGTTCTATCGTGGAAGAGCCGCCGATCACTGTGCGCGAAGGAAATATCATCAAGGATGGTTACAGCGAGGAAGCAGATAAATACCGCCATGCGAAGACAGAGGGTAAGAGCTGGCTTGCCGGCCTTGAGGCTGATGAACGAGAAAAAACAGGAATTAAAAACCTGAAAGTCAAGTTCAATAAAGTATTCGGATATTATTTTGAAGTTACCAACTCCTTTAAGGACTTGGTTCCGGACTATTTTATCCGCAAACAGACACTGACCAATGCGGAACGTTATACAACGGACCGTTTAAAAGAATTAGAAGATATCATCATGGGTGCGGAGGACAGACTGTATACGCTGGAGTATGATCTGTTCTGTGAAGTTCGTGATGCCATTGCGGCCGAAGTACTGCGTATCCAGAGTACGGCGAAGTCCATCGCGGGAATCGACGTATTCACGTCACTTTCTGCTGTGGCGATGCGCAACAACTATGTGAAGCCGAAGATCAATGAAAAGGGAATCATCAATATCAAGAACGGAAGACATCCGGTCGTTGAGAAGATGATCCGTGATGACATGTTCGTGTCCAACGATACCTATCTTGACAACGGAAAGAACAGAATCGCCGTGATCACAGGTCCGAACATGGCAGGTAAGTCTACCTATATGCGACAGACCGCCCTCATCGTTCTCATGGCGCAGGTCGGAAGTTTTGTTCCGGCTGATGAGGCGAATATCGGAATCTGTGACAGAATCTTCACCCGTGTCGGTGCCTCCGACGATCTGGCATCTGGCCAGAGTACGTTCATGGTGGAGATGACGGAAGTTGCCAATATTTTAAGAAACGCGACGAAGAACAGCTTGCTTGTTCTCGATGAGATCGGCCGCGGAACCAGCACCTTCGATGGTCTTTCCATCGCCTGGGCGGTGATCGAACATATCAGTAATACAAAGCTTCTTGGCGCGAAGACGCTGTTTGCGACCCACTATCATGAACTCACTGAGCTGGAGGGCACCATCAGCGGCGTTAACAACTATTGTATCGCAGTCAAAGAGCAGGGCGACGACATTGTGTTCTTAAGAAAGATCGTCAAAGGCGGCGCCGATAAGAGTTACGGTATTCAGGTGGCAAAACTGGCCGGTGTACCGGATTCTGTTATCCGCAGGGCAAAAGAGCTGGTGGAAGAGCTTTCCAGCGCTGACATTACGGCTCATGCAAAGGAAATTGCAGAGCATTCTGCAAACGTGACCCAGCGGAAAGCTGTGGCAAAACCGGACGAGGTGGATCTGAACCAGCTTTCCATATTCGATACGGTGAAGGATGATGACATCATCAAAGAATTAGGTGGACTGGAGCTTTCGACCATGACACCGATTGATGCTTTAAATACATTGTACCGGCTTCAGACGAAGCTTAAGAACCGCTGGCAGTAGCCGTGGTGTTTAGAAGGGAGTCTTTATGGCGATTCAGGTACTGGACCAGAATACGATCAATCAAATAGCCGCCGGTGAGGTGGTGGAGCGTCCGGCTTCTGTCGTGAAGGAGCTGATGGAAAATGCCATTGACGCGGGTGCGACTGCGATTACCGTGGAGATCCGCGAGGGCGGCATTGGCTTTATCCGCATTACGGACAATGGATGTGGCATTCCGAAACAGGAACTGCCGCTTGCATTTCTGCGCCATTCTACCAGCAAGATCCGCTCGGCGGAAGATCTTCTGACGGTGTCATCCCTCGGTTTCCGAGGTGAGGCCCTTTCCAGTATCGCGGCAGTTTCCCAGGTGGAACTGATCACGAAAACTGCGGATAGTCTGACCGGTTCCCGTTACCAGATCGAGGGCGGCGTAGAAAAGGGGCTGGAAGAGGTCGGTGCCCCGGATGGAACCACCTTTATTTCCAGAAATCTGTTCTTTAATACGCCGGCGAGACGGAAGTTCTTAAAGACGGCCCAGACAGAGGGCGCCCATGTGGCAGATCTTGTCGAGAAGATCGCACTTTCTCATCCTGAGATTTCCATCCGCCTGATCGTCAATAACCAGAACAAGCTTCATACGTCCGGAAACCACAATCTGAAGGATATTATTTATACGATTTATGGCAGAGAGATCACGGCAAACCTGATCCCTCTGAAAATTGAACATGAAGTGGTCCGCGCGACAGGATTCATCGGAAAACCGGTGATCGCCCGCGGAAACCGCAATTTTGAGAACTATTTCATCAATGGACGTTATATTAAGAGCGGCCTGATCTCAAAGGCTATTGAGGACGGATATAAGAGCTACATGATGCAGCATAAATATCCGTTTACCATGCTGCATTTCGAGGTAGAGCCGGAGTACATCGATGTGAATGTGCATCCGTCCAAGATGGAACTGAGATTCAAAGACGGAGAGACCATGTATCGCGTGATCAATCAGGCGATTTCAGAAGCACTTGGGGGACGAGAGCTGATCCCGCAGGTGGGAATTACTTCCGGTTCTAACAAGACGGCTGATACTTCCGAAGCGAGTGCAGAAACTGCGGCGACAGTTGACACTGCGAAAAAGCAGGAGCATCGTGCCCCAGAACCCTTTGAGGTGAAGCGTATGGCGGCCATGGGCGGCGGCGATGGGAAAACTTCCCGTCCGTTCATGGGCGTGGGAGAGTCGAGAGCGCCGTATCCAGCAAAAACTGTTCTGCCGGAATTCCCTGAAAAACCGTCCTATTCTCAGGACAGACCGAAACCGACAGTGCCGTCCTATACACAGTCTGCCAACAGACCTCCGATGAGAGGCACTGGATTAAATGCAGGACGGGAAGATCTTCTGAAAGAAAAATTATTCCAGAAACCGCAGGAGAGCCCGGCCGCGCTTACCAAGCCAACAACAAAAACAGAAGAACCGCAGCAGCTAGAGATGTTCGACAACCGGCTTCTCTCAGAAAAAGCCAGATACCGCCATCGCCTGATCGGCCAGGTATTTGATACATACTGGCTGGTAGAGTACAACGAAAACCTCTACATCATCGACCAGCATGCTGCCCACGAGAAGGTGCTCTTTGAAAAGAATTTTGCTTCTTTAAAATCCAGAGAGTACACTTCCCAGTTCATCAGCCCGCCGATCATCCTGACGCTTTCCATGCAGGAAGAGGATTTGTTAAAGCGTCACAAGAATGTGTTTACAGATATCGGCTTTGAAATTGAGCATTTCGGGGGAAACGAGTACGCGGTCCGCGCAGTGCCGGATAATCTGTTCTCCCTGGCGAAGAAAGAATTGCTGTTGGAAATGCTGGACGGACTGGCAGATGACCATGCGAATGCAGGTTCTGAGACCATATACAACCGCATCGCGACCATGTCCTGCAAAGCGGCAGTGAAAGGAAACAACCGTCTTTCCGAGCGCGAGGCCAACGAACTGATCGACCAGCTTCTGGCCCTCGATAATCCGTACACATGCCCGCACGGACGACCGACGATCATTGCCATCAGCAAATATGAAATGGAAAAGAAATTTAAGAGGATTGTGTAATGAAACAGCCTTTGATCATACTTACAGGCCCGACGGCCTCCGGTAAAACAGCACTTTCTGTGGAACTTGCAAAACGGATCGGCGGTGAGATCATCAGCGCTGATTCCATGCAGGTCTACCGATATATGGATGTTGGTTCAGCGAAAGTGACTGAGGAAGAAATGGACGGAGTTCCCCACCATCTGATCGATGTCCTCGACCCGCAGGACGCATTTAATGTGGTGGTGTTCCAGGAAATGGCCAAAAAGGCCATGGAAAGGATTTATGCGAACGGACATATTCCGATCGTGGCAGGTGGAACAGGATTCTATATCCAGGCACTCTTGAACGACATCGATTTTACGGAAAATGACGGGGATATGGAATACCGTGAAAAGCTGGAAGCACTTGCAGCAGAGCAGGGAGCGAATGTGCTCCATGAGATGCTTCGCCAGGTGGATCCGGCATCTGCGGATGCGATCCATGCCAACAATGTGAAGCGAGTGATCCGCGCCCTGGAATTTTATGAGAAGACAGGAAAGCGGATTTCCGACCACAACGAGGAAGAGCG
>JAFUMF010000002.1 GCA_017482945.1 Lachnospiraceae bacterium | reverse complement strand
GTGGTAATCTCCGAGGAGAAAGGCATGAAGTTGGAAGGAACTACTTTAGACATGCTGGGTAGAGCTGAAAAGGTAACCATCGACAAATAAAACACGACGGTTGTAAACGGAGCTGGTAACAAAGAGGCTATTGCCGACCGCGTGGCTCAACTCAAGAAATTGATCGAAAACTCCACTTCAGACTACGATAAAGAGAAATTACAGGAGCGTTTGGCCAAATTGGCCGGAGGAGTAGCCGTTCTGTACGTGGGTGCTGCTTCTGAGATCGAAATGAAAGAGAAGAAAGATCGTGTGGATGACGCCTTGAGCGCTACGCGTGCAGCCATCGAGGAAGGTATTGTTCCCGGAGGTGGTGTAGCTTACATCCGGGCCATCGAGACGTTAAACGGTTTGAAAGGCGAAAATGATGACGAGACGACCGGTATCGAAATCATCAAACGCGCCATCGAAGAGCCGCTTCGCCAAATCGCACACAATGCCGGAGTGGAAGGAGCAGTTATCGTGAACAAGGTGAAAGAGGGTAAGAAAGATTTCGGTTACAATGCCCGCACCGGTGAGTTCCAGAATCTATTGGAAACCGGCGTGATCGACCCGAAGAAAGTGGCCCGCGTGGCCTTAGAAAATGCCGCTTCTATCGCCGGTATGTTCTTGACGACGGAATGCGTGTTGGTTGAAGAGAAAAAAGAGGAGCCAGCCGCTGCCCCACAAATGGGTGGAGGAATGCCTGGAATGATGTGATTCTTAAAATTCCATATATTATTATCCTGTAATGACAAAAAGACACAGAATTCCTCTGCACTCGTTTAGCTGCTCTGCCTGATTCGGCAAGATTTTGTTACGGCAGCAGATACCACTCAGCAGTACCTGCTGTTAGATTTGTTCAAGATCAAATAGATTTGATATTTTTATTCATTCGTCGCGGCACTCATTCCATCTCGGTAATGAACTGCTCGATGGAATCCACTCGGGCTGCAAGTTTTGTCCATTCTTTCAATTGGGTCATCGTCTGCTCCTGCATGATTTTCTCACGCAACCCATCAGGTACAGTTCCAATCTCAGATAAAATCTCAAGAATGGATTCTTTACGATCTTCGATACATCCTTCTATACGCCCTTCTTTGCGTCCTTCTTCACGGCCAGCTCTTCGCTCATCCTGCATAAGTAACTCTGTCAGCATATATCGTTCCTCCATTCTCCTGCTCTGCTTAATCTCATGTACTGCTTTTTGAAGAGTATCTACAAAATCATCTTCAAAGTTTTCTGTGCTTTCCTGTAAATCTGCCCGAACATACTTCAGGAATTTCACTAATTCCACTGGAACTTCTTCCGGATTTTCGCCCCTGGTGCTCAGAAAGATGGGTTCACTTCCACACGCTCAATCGGGAACCCCAACACCAGCTCCAGAAGTCTTTTACAGTTCTTTTAATGTCTTTCTTCTTGTCATTACATTCCTCCGCACATGCAGAGGAATTCTGTGCATCGATTATAACATGTTTTTCGGTCTATATCTAGTGGCTCCGAGACCAAACATCTAAGACTACTAATCTCTCTTTTTACATGCACAGAAAAAGACCAGCCGGAACATATTCCGACTGGTCCATATTTTATATTATGATTACTGAATCGGCTCAAAATCCTCAGCCGGGTGCTTACAGATCGGGCAGATCAGATCCGGCGGTAATGTCTCGCCTTCGTATATCCATCCACAGATTTTACATACAAAGCCTTTCTTCTTCTCTGGCTCTGCATTCCGTTTCGGTTTTACGTTGTTCTGGTAATAAGTATATGTCATGGTCTCTTTCTCACCAAGAATCATCTCCTCGGTCACAGTACAGATGAACATACCATGGGAATCCATATCGATATATTCTTCAACCTTCAGAGAAATGCATGCGTTCACATACTGAGGAAGCACTGCAAGTCCGTTTGCGGAACGTTTGGATACACCCTCTGCAAATTTATCTGCATCACGGCCGCTCTGGAATCCGAAATTCTGGAAAACAGAGAACGGAGCATCGACGGACAGACAGTTTACGTTCATAATGCCGGTTTCTTTGATCACATCATGGGAATAGTTTCCCTTGTTGATGCTCACCATAATACGGGTCGGGCCATTTGCCACCTGAGCTACCGTATTTCCGATCATTCCATTGTCTTTCTTACCGTCATTTGATGTAATTACATATAAACCATAACCAATGTTAAATAATGCGCTCATCCTGTTACCCCCTATATCCTATTAGCACATTCAACTTGTTTCTCTCTCTATTATAACCGCCCCGAGAGCTTTCGGGGCGGTTCATGTTCATGTATACAATATTATTTGCAAAGTTCCTCAGCCATTGCCTCGATCTGTGCCTTGCTCTCGTCATTCAGCGCAGAAAGAACTTTTACAGTTGTCTCTGTGAATGTTAAGTTCTTGCTGTTTGCTAACATGTTCTTCATGACTTTTGCAGCCTGCGGAGCCCAGGAACCGTTCTCGATCAGACCGATTGTACGGTTCTGGTAGTTTCTCTCTGTCAGATGGTTGATGAATTCCTTTGTAAACGGGAAGATATCTCCGTTGTATGTCGGGCTTGCAAGAACAAGCTTACCATAACGGAACGCATCCTCCACTGCCTCATGCATATCACAGCGAGCCAGGTCGTTTACAACAACTTTCGGGCATCCCTTTTCCTCTAATTTTGCTGCCAGTAATTCTGCTGCAGCCTTTGTATTTCCGTAGATGGAGCTGTAAGCGATCACTACGCCTTCGCTCTCCACACGGTAGGAAGACCAGATATCATACAGGTTGATGTAATAGCCAAGATTCTCTGTAAGAACCGGTCCGTGGAGCGGGCAGATGATCTGGATGTCGAGACCTGCTGCCTTCTTAAGCAGAGCCTGTACCTGTGCGCCATATTTTCCAACGATACCGATGTAGTATCTGCGAGCCTCACATGCCCAATCCTCTTCTTCTACATCAAGAGCACCGAATTTACCGAAACCGTCTGCGGAGAAAAGAACTTTATCTGTAGAATCGTAAGTTACGATAACTTCCGGCCAGTGAACCATCGGAGCTGTCACGAATGTGAGAACATGCTTACCAAGGTTCAGTGTGCTTCCTTCAGCAACTACGATTCTTCTGTCTGCATACTCAGTACCGAAGAAATTCTTCATCATCTTAAATGCCGGTGCGGAAGAAACTACCACTGCCTCCGGATATAAATTTAAGAATGTATCGATATTTGCAGAATGATCCGGCTCCATATGCTGAACAACTAAGTAGTCCGGCTTTTTGTCGCCAAGAACTTCCTTCATATTTTTTAACCATTCCTCTGTGAAATTGATGTCCACAGTGTCCATGATCGCAATCTTTTCGTCCATGATCACATAAGAGTTGTAAGCCATACCGTTCGGCACATCGTACTGGCCCTCGAACAGGTCCACCTGATGATCGTTTACTCCGATGTATCTGATGTCGTTTGTGATAGTCATTTATTGATTCCTCCTAATATTTTAGTAATGATTCCTGTTATTCTCTTCCATTATTGTAATATACTTTCCCATTATATGCAAGCGGAGAATTCAATTTTTATTGTGATTTTGTTACAGATATTTTTCGCGGAAATAGGTATGATATGCACATAAAACAGAAACAGTTTTTCAAAACCTTCTGAAATGTGACATCGTCACAGAATTAAAATTTCAGAAATGGTAATATATAATCACAGAAAAGAAATCAAGAAACTTACTTAAGGAGGAATCGCAATGTCAGCTTTAAATATTACAAAAAATAATTTTCAGGAAGAAGTTCTCAACAGTGAGAAACCGGTACTCGTAGACTTTTGGGCAAGTTGGTGTGGCCCGTGCCGTATGGTTATCCCGGTGGTGGAAAAAATTGCCGCTGAAAACTCTGAAATCAAGGTTGTTAAAATCAACGTGGACGAAGAACAGGAGCTTGCAGCTCAGTTCCAGATCATGACAATTCCGACACTGATGGTTGTAAAGAACGGCGAGGTTGTGAACCGCTCCGTTGGCGCAAAGAACAAAAAGCAGATTCTGGCGATGTTTGAATAAATCGCTATTCCTAAATATATGTAACCTCCAATCCCCTATATCGTGTAAAGTAAAAGAACCTGTCACAAGCTCCAATCGTAGGATGCTCTGTGGCAGGTTCTTGTTTTTACTATGCGTCCTGAAGCGCCCTCAGGCGTTTTACATCGGTCAGCTCCACCGCTCCGCGTGTCAGCTTTACCATTCCTTCATTCTGGAAATACTTCAGCATTCTCGTAACGACTTCTCTGGCCGTTCCCATGTGGTTGGCAATCTTTTCGTGGGTAATTTTTAACACTTCGGTTCCATCCAATGCGCTCTCCTCCAAAAGAAACGCAGCCAGACGTTTATCAAAGCTCTTCCACATGATCTGCTCCATCATCCACATTACATCGGAAAATCTGCTGGAAATGACCTGGTTCGTATAATTGGCGAGAGGCGCCGACTCCATCGTAACGGCATTATAGACATCTGGCGGAATCACCATAACTTCAGAATCCTTCTCCGCTTCAATCACGATATCGAACATAATATTCGGCATCGCACAAGACGCGGTAAAAATGCAGGTATCCATCTCAAATAAGCGATACAGAGTGACCTCTCTGCCTTCTCCTGAAATACTGTATGCACGAAGCTGTCCTGACTGAATCAACACGATTCCGAGACAGTTGGTCTCCCCACTGTGGAGAATCATTCCCTTCGGAACCTCTCGATAATAGGTGGCATCTGTAATTTTTTTCTGCTCTGCTGGTGTCAGCTTGTCCCATACTGGGAAATATGTTGAAAAGTCCATGATCTTACCTCCCGACTCTTTCAGTATAAATCAGCTGGAAGAACATGTCAATGAATCCTTTTTTTCAATTATGTGCCGCACATTCTGATTCTTCTGTTAATTTTTCATTTTTATGTGAGAAAGTCACAGATTTTTTTACACATTTGTATATAATTGAGTTATAATAAAGAAAACAACAACAGGAGGTTCTGATATATGAAGAAAGCGAAATTTTATATTTGTCGTACATGTGGTAATTTAGTTGGTATGGTACATAGCTCCGGCGTTCCGATGATGTGTTGTGGCAAACCGATGGAAGCTCTTGAGCCGAATACTGTAGAGGCAAGCGGTGAGAAACATCTCCCGGCAGTTACTGTTGAAGACGGCGTTGTAAATGTTAATATTGGTTCTGTTGATCATCCGATGATCGATGTTCATTACATCGAGTGGGTATATCTCCAGACAGAAAACGGCGGTCAGAGAATTTCCTTGAAACCGGGCCAGGCTCCGGCAGTGAAATTCCTCCTTGGAGATGAGAAACCGGTAGCTGTATATGCGTACTGCAATCTCCATGGTCTTTGGATGACAGAGTTATAAACAAATAATTCATAGATATCTCCCTAATAAAAGAGGCACCTGACGGGTTATCCCGTAGGTGCCTTTCTCTGTCTCTTTTTCGTAATCAACTCATTGATCGTTATCTCTACCACTCCAGCGTATGCAAATGTCCTTCCATTGTCATCTTCTCAAATCCATGCTGTCTTAATGCCTCATAGAGCATGATTGCCACAGAGTTGGAAAGATTCAGTGACCGGATATCGCCCCACATCGGGATCCGCACGCAGGTCTCCGGGTATTTTACAAGGATATCCTCCGGTATACCGCGGCTCTCCGGGCCGAACATTAGGAAGCAGTCCGGTTCGTACTCCACATCTGTATATACATGCTGGGCCTTTGTGGTCGCCATGTAGATTTTCGCCCCCGGATTTTTCTCCAAGAAATCCTCAAAATTGCTGTAGACCGTCACATCCAGCTTCGGCCAATAGTCGAGGCCGGCGCGCACCAGATGTTTTTCACTGAGTTTGAAGCCCAGCGGCTCGATCAGGTGCAGTTTTGTATTAGTCGCCACACATGTACGGCCGATATTTCCCGTGTTAGCCGGCATCTCCGGCTCGTATAATACAATGTTCATGGTTATTCTTTCTCCCCAAGATGGCGCTTCGCGAACCGCTCGATTCTCTCCATCGCTCTCTGCAGATTCTTTAACGAATACGCATAGGACACACGAAGATACCCTTCGCCGCAGTCACCGAACGCAGTGCCCGGTACGACCGCAACCTTCTCCTCCTCAAGAAGCTTCAGCGCAAACTCATCGGAGGACATGCCAAATCTCTTGATGCATGGGAACACATAGAACGCGCCCTGCGGCTCATAACAGTCCATTCCGATCTCATTGAATGCCTTCACAAGATACTTTCTTCTCTCGTCATAGGCCGCGCGCATCTCGATGACATCTTCATCACCATTTTTTAACGCCTCCACAGCCGCATACTGACTGGTCGTCGGTGCACACATGATCGCGAACTGATGGATCTTTAACATCTGCTGTAAAATAATCGCCGGTGCGCACGCATATCCGAGACGCCATCCTGTCATGGCATAGGACTTGGAAAAGCCGTTGATCAGAACGGTTCTTTCCTTCATGCCAGGAAGAGAGGCGATGGTCACATGGTCTCCTGTGTAAGTCAGCTCGGAATAGATCTCGTCGGAGATCACGAACAGGTCGTACTCTTCAACCACTTCGGCGATTTCCTTTAAATCCTCAAGCTCCATAATGGAACCGGTCGGATTGTTCGGGAATGGCAGGATCAGCACCTTTGTCTTCGGAGTAATTGCTGCAAGCAGCTTCTCCTTTGTCAGACGGAACTGGTCCTCTTCCTCTAACTGGATGGATACCGGTACACCGCCTGCCAGAATGGTACACGGCGGGTAGGAAACGTAGCTCGGCTGTGGGATCAGGACTTCATCGCCCGGATTCAGCATTGCTCTTAAGGCAATGTCAATGGCCTCGCTGCCTCCGACAGTAACCATACATTCATCTTTGTAATCGTAAGAAACATGGAACCGGCGCTCCAGGTACTTACAGATTTCTACTTTTAATTCTTTTAAACCAGCATTGGAAGTGTAGAAGGTCTGGCCTTTTTCCAGAGAGAAAATACCTTCTTCTCTCACATGCCACGGAGTGTCAAAATCCGGCTCGCCAACGCCGAGGGAAATTGTATCCTTCATCTCACTTCCAATGTCAATAAATTTACGGATTCCGGACGGCGGAATCGCAGTTATTGTATCCGATAACGGGTTTCTCACAGACTAATCAGCATCCTTTCATCTTCCGGCTTTTCGCACATCACCGTTCCATGCTCTTTGTATTTCTTTAAGATGAAATGAGTGGATGTGCTGACCACGGAATTAATTGTAGCCAGTTCCTCGTTTACGAACTGGGCCACCTCGCGCAGAGTCTTTCCTTCGATGATCACGGTAAAGTCATATGTACCGGAGGACATCAGATAAACGGAAGACACCTCGCTGTGATGGTAAATACGTTCTGCAATCTTATCATAACCCACGCCTCTCTGAGGAGTTACTTTTACTTCGATCAGAGCAACTACCTTTTCATCACTGGTATTTTCCCAGTTGATCATGGTATGATAACCGCAGATGATGTTCTCTTTTTCCATGTCGGCGATGGCATTCGCGACCGCGGCTTCTTCCTCGCCTAACAGGGCCGCCAACTGCGCCAGATCAATTCTGCTGTTTTTCTCAATGACCGCTAAAATTTTTTCTCGCATACTATACCTCCTCAGTAAGTTTGTATATCTCGTCCGGCTGCGGACGCTCTAAATATCCCGTCCCGCCGACGCCTGTCATTTTTCGTGCGATGCCTTTTTCTACTTTTCCAATGACTGCCGCGCGGACTCCATGCTCCGCCAGCGCCTGCACCATGTCTTCGCCATGGTCTGCTGCCAAAAGGACACACTCGCCTGACCATAACCGATATGGGTTCAGGTCAAGGAGCTCGCACACCTCGATGATTTCCTGTTTGACCGGGAATTTTAAGAGGGAAAATGTGATTCCCTGCTCATATGCCCCGGATATATTCCAGAGGGCAGCCAAAATGCCGCCCTCTTCGATGTACTCCCATTCTGTTGCCCCTGCGGACATCATCATTTCCGAAGTCAGATTCAGTTTTTCATCCAGCGCTGCGCGCAGATTTCTCATGAACAATGCTGAAAATCTTGCTTCCAGCACTTCCTGTTTTTTATCAACGGCGGCGCGGGCACCTTTCTTGGCAATCGCTCCCGCCACAACGAGATCCTGTCCCGGTGCGAAAATTCCGCGTCCGTTGGGCTCTCGCTCAATTTTTCTCATCATATTCCGATACCTCGATTACGGTCCCTGAGTTCCGCCCGGTCCAAGCGGGGAAACCGGTGACTGGGCTGTTGTCTCAGCCGGTCCAGATGCAGGACCTGCCGCCGGGCCTGTAGAAGACGGTCCGATCAACGCGCCAGGACCAACTACGTTTGGATCCGGAGTCACAGAACCTGGGCCTGTTACGGAGCCTGGGCCCACCGGAGTTGTCTCCACCGGGGCAGTCTCTGCCGGTACGGTTTCTGCCGGCGCTGTCTCCACCGGTGCAGGCGGTCCTACGCGGTAAATCGCCTTAGAAGCATTATAGCTGTCCTTATTCAGCAGCGTACGCTCAGTCAGTTCACCGTCGATATAAACACATTTATACAGTTCAGACCGGATTCCTGTATGGGAAGACTGGACCTGAACACGCTCACCCGGCTGGAGTGTCGGGTCAACCTCTTCGATCGGGTCTCCTGGATTGATCCACTGCAGTGTCTTAGATTCGTATTTCACCTCACGATTTTCCGGTCTGGTCTCTTTGCCGTAAATCGTAAATATCAGCTTTTTACCGGATGTATAACCTTCGACATAAATCGGAGTGTCATACGGATTGCCGATCTTAATATCTTTGTATGTTCCAGCAATCGCCGCATCCATGGAATGCTCCACATAGGATACTGTCATGGAGTGATTCTGACGCTGAACGATTTCAAGCTCTGCGTTCAATGCCGCATTATAAAGTGTTGTCGCGATCTGGCATACGCCACCGGCAATGCTGTCTACAGAACGGCCGTTTTCATAAGCAGTTGCCATTTTGTATCCGTTGTCCAGTGTCAGCGGAGCCATGCATTCATAACCAGACAAAACATCGCCCGGCATCAGAACACGGCCATTGATCTTGGATGTACCGACCTCCAGGTTTGTGGATCTGGCCCAGCCGCTTGATGAGAAGCTGGTAGAGAATGTACCAAGTACATCTTTGATCTCAGAAAGATCCTCGGTCTTGATCCTCGGTTCCGTCTCCGTGATCACTGCTGCAATCGCAATCCCATCGGTTCCTTCTTCGTTCAACGCATCATTGATCGCTTTTTCTGTCGCCTCCATGTCCACGGCAATTCCTGTCACGGATGGAGTGATAATAAATTCTTCGCCTTCTTTTACAATTGTCGCATCCTGAGCCTCGGCAATTGCGGCACCACATTTTTCACTTACAAATGCAGCCACCTTCTCCTGATCCACGTTCATTTCCAGATCTACCTTCACAGGATTCTCCTGCAGGTCTCTCTTCTTCATGTAACGTTTGATCAGGTTTCCCTTGACCTCAGATCCCTTAAGCGCCTCCGATACTGCGTCCGGATTTCCCCAGCTTAAGCCAAGGTCCTCAGCACTGGCCTCGGCCTGTGTGCCGTTGACATCCAGTGTCACCACCTGATCCAGCTTCGCTTCTACATAATCCTTCACAGCCTCTTCGGCTTCCATCTCCGTCATTCCCTCAAGGCTTAGACCGCCGACATAGATGCCGGCCGGAATGACAGCTTCTGCACGCGCGGAAACCGGGGTCATGATGATCAGACCAGCTGCCATGACTGCCGTCACGCCTGCAATCCACGCATTCTTTCTCATAATTCTCTCCTAAAATTTACAACTTCCACCTTACATTACGATAGACAGTAATGCACCAAATACAGTCGGAAGTACCATTGCCAGTACAACGATGATGATTACGATAGTGGAAAGCATTTTATTCTTCTTATTCTTATTGTTCAGCAAAGTATTCACCTCTTTATCATTTTATCTATATTCCGGAAATTTATGTAACAGACCGGTCAGGTTCTGCTGCATATGAATCCCTGCTGCTGCGGGCAGTTTCCGGGATTCTTCCATGAGTGAAAATGATTTTGTCGATCATCCTCGAAATCTCATTTCCGGACATCTTATCGATGTGTATAGTCGTT
Source organism: Lachnospiraceae bacterium (assembly GCA_017482945.1). GTDB lineage: Bacteria > Bacillota > Clostridia > Lachnospirales > Lachnospiraceae > Pilosibacter. The sequence continues at coordinate 15,280 of JAFUMF010000002.1, read as the reverse complement.
ACTATTCTATGATATTTTAATAAATCCTGCAAGTGCTGTTTTTGCCTTTTCGTGGCCGGACGCTCTTTTTTTGCTTTAAATACAAGCGGTTTCGCCTCAAACAGGTCACTTCTGGATTCGCCGAACTTCTCCATAAGCTTCCCATAAAGAAGATGGGCCGACATGGCATCGGACAGAGCCCTATGGGCGGTCTCCGGTGTGATCCCGAAATATGCACACGCGGCTCCCAGATTTTTCTTTTCTTCCCCAGGCATCAGGTACCGGCACAATTTTAATGTGTCGATGCCTTCTTTCTGAAATTTTATTTTTGCATTGACTGTGGCCTGAGTGAGAAAACCAAAATCGAAAATGATCTGGTGGCCGAGAAGCGGAAACCCTTCGCAGAACTCAACGACTGCCGGCAGTACTTCCTCGATTCCCGGTGCATCTTTCACCATGTCATCGGTGATCCCGGTCAGTTCCACGACGCGCTCCGGAATCGGGCGGTACGGATTGACCATAGTATGGTAGGTGTCCACAACGGTTCCATCCACGACTTTCACCATGCCGATTTCCGTGATTTTTTCAGTTTTTGTACCAATTCCGGTGGTCTCCAGATCGACTGCTACGTATGATGTCGTCATTACTGGTCACCTGCTTTCTTTCTGCTTCGGGTCATTTTCTCTGCGCCGGCCGACGGACAGTATTCCTTCAGGAAACACTCCTCACATTTCGGACTTCTCGCCGTGCAGATCGTCCGGCCCAGAGTAATAATATCAATGTTCCACAAGATCCAGTGATCCTTTGGCAGAACCTTCATCAGGTCATATTCTACCTTCTCAGGATCATCATTCTCTGTGAGCCCCAGCTTCTTGGAAATCCGCTTCACATGGGTATCCACTACAATACTCGGCTCATTGTAAATGTTTCCCCGGATCACATTTGCCGTCTTTCTGCCGACTCCGGCCAGTGCCGTAAGTTCTGAAAGCTCCCTCGGCACCTCGCCCCCGTGCTTTTCCAGAAGATCTTTCGAGCAAGAAATGATATTCTTTGCCTTATTGTGGTAAAACCCTGTGGAGTGGATGTCTTTCTCCATCTCTTTTAAATCTGCATTGGCAAACTTTTCCAGCGAATCATATTTCTTAAACAGATCCGCCGTCACGATGTTCACCCGTGCGTCCGTACACTGGGCACTCAGGATCACCGCGATCAAGAGCTGCCACGGTGTCTCATGATTCAGATAACAACGGTACTCGGTGCCATATTCCTGGTCCAGCAGTTCGAGAATCTTTGTCACTCTCTCGTCTCTGGCTTTCTTCGTTTCCTTCTTCGCCATACGCACCTCTCTCTTCATAGACAAACCGCACCGCAAACGCATTCTTGTTCAACGGGTCGCGGTTCTTGTAATCAAACAAAATAAAGCTTCCGTCTTCCATGTGCTCCAAATGGGCCATTTTACTCATCTGACGGCTGTCAAATTCCTCGTAGCCCTTAAGCCACACAGGATATGCCTTTTCCAACTCAAAAAACTCACGGACCTGACGTTTCACAGGACTCTGGTCCCCCGCAAAAGACGGACGGCTCTTCACATTTTCTCTCAGGTACAGATCATACATCAGCGCGTCACGGAATTTCGACAGTTTTTCCTCTGCCGCAGCGTGTCCATATCCATCATGATCATGAATCTCCGCCGGTTCCACCAACGTACAAAGCGGCACCGGTTCTTCCACCGCCGGCTCCTCTTTCTCTCCGAACGTCTCCTTTAAGAAATCATACATGATCTCATAACGGGCCAGTCTGCTGTGACTGAAACCGAACAGGCCTTTTTTCTCATAATAATCCGCCAGCGCAAGGAACATGGACGATGGATGGGAAAATTCCTTCTCCAGAAGCTTCAGCGTGCAGGAAAACTGCCCACTATTATAGTGAACTTCCACCATCTCCTCCATGGCCTTCAGCCGGATCACATCCCCGTAGCTGAGCCACTTGGTAGACATAACTTCGTACGGCGGCACCGCACGGAATTTCAGATCATATTCTTTGATGCGCTCCGCCATGTAAGAGCCTTTTAACACCTTTAAAAATCCCAGCTGCAGCTGGTCCGGTCTCATGTCATAGACCTCGTCAAAGGACATCAGAAACGACTCAAAATTCTCGAATGGAAGTCCCGCGATTAGATCCAGGTGCTGGTGAGTATTTCGGTAGCTGTGGACTTTGAATACGGACTTTCTCACTTTCTGAAGATTCATTTTTCTGCGGATCTCCGCGATCGTATCTCCGTTGGTGGACTGAACGCCGATTTCCAGCTGGATCAGCCCCGGACGCATGTGGGAGATCACTTCCAGCTCTGCATCATCTAAAATATCCGCAGACACCTCAAAGTGGAAGTTGGTCACTCCATTATCATGCTCTAAAATGTGCTTCCAGATTCCCAGTGTATGTTCTCTCTTGCAGTTAAATGTGCGGTCGATGAATTTGACCTGCGGCACCTTGTGAGCCAGGAAGAAATCCAGCGCCTTTTTCACAAGCTCGAGACTTCTAAATCGAACCGACTTATCAATAGAAGAAAGACAGTAGCTGCAGGAGAATGGGCATCCTCGGCTGCTTTCATAATAAACGATCCTGTTTTCAAATCCAGTCATGTCCCCGTAGTAGAATGGAATCTCGTCCATGGACAATAGTCTCTGGGGGGCATTCTCGTAAATATTTCCGCTGAATCCACGTGCAGTGATTCCCTGGATCCCGCTGATGCGGCTGTAATCGGCACTCTGGTACGCGCCTACCAGTTCCGCAAATGTAAGCTCTCCCTCACCGCGCATGATTCCACGGATATAAGGCTCTTTCTCAAGGATTTCCCGTGCATTGTAAGATACCTCCGGGCCGCCCAGCCAGATTTCGCAGTATGGCAGTACCTTATGAATATCTCTCGCCACTTCCAGCACGTAGGAAATGTTCCATATATAGCAGGAAAAGCCGACAAAATCCGGCTTTCTCCTGTAAATATCCTGTAAAATGTGATCCATCTGATTGTTGATGGTGTATTCTCCGATCTCAATGTCGGCCTTCGGGCGCTGCTCTTTTGCAAATGCTTTCAGGCTGTAGACTGCAGGATTGGAGTGAATGTATTTGGCATTGATCGCCGCTAGTAAAAATTTCATCTTGCCTCCGGTATTCGCATTCCCACATCATTTATACATGATATTCGATTTTCCGGCCGGTCGCGTTGTACTGATAATAGCGAACGCCGGCCGCGTTCAACATGCGCTTGGACGCTTTTGTGCTCGGTGTGTCTGCGTACTTGTCGCTCTCATACACCAGAGTCTTGATGCCCGCCTGAATGATGGCTTTCGCGCACTCGTTGCATGGGAACAGGGTCACATACAACTTACTTCCCTCAAGACTTCCGCCGCGATAGTTTAAGATCGCGTTCAGCTCACTGTGGGTCACATAAAAGTATTTCTCATTATACGGATCTCCGTCATCTCTGCTCCACGGAAATTCGTCATCGGAACATCCCTTCGGGAATCCGTTGTATCCCATGGACAGAATCTTGTTATCATCGCTGACGATACAGCAGCCAACCTGTGTATTCGGGTCTTTGGAACGCATGGCCGATAATTTTGCCACGCCCATAAAATACTCGTCCCATGTAATATACCCTTTTCTCTTATCCGACATCATGTCCTCCTTGTATAGAATCCCTGAACCAATACATGGCCGGCTTCATCTGGTCCGTGAAAGCTCCAGTGCCGCCGGCTCTGTTTTAAACATTTACAATATGATAACCGGCCGCTTTGCAGAGGCGGTTCATGATCGCCTGACCGAGACGATCCTTGGAAAAGCTCTCTGAGAAGATGCAGTCCACCTGGCGGTCATCAAAATCTCTCAAAACGGAAAACAGGTTGTGGGCAACTGTTTCCTCGTGCTCACGGCTTCCGATCACTTCCAGGATGCCGTCCTGATAATAGGCTCTGCTCTCTTCCGTGCAGATGATTCCTACTTTCTTACCTTCTGCCAGGGCGGCTTTCGCCTCACGGTTAATAAACTCCACGACCTTTTCCATCTCGCCTTCCACCAGAGTCATCTCCGCCTTCGGCGCATAGTGACGGTATTTCATGCCAGGTGCCTTCGGCTTCATGTCGGCACTCATCGGACCCATGATCGCAGGATCAATGTCCACACGGCCAAGAGTCTCTCTCAGCATCTCGATCGTAATGGCGCCCGGTCTAAGGAGCATCGGAATCTCGCCGGAAACATCCACGATCGTGGATTCCAGACCGATTCCCACCTCACCACCGTCGATGATCATATCAATCTTTCCGTCCATGTCCTCGATCACATGGTCTGCCTTTGTCGGGCTCGGTCTTCCGGATGTGTTGGCGCTCGGTGCCGCTAATGGAATTCCGGCCAGTTTGATCAGGCGGTTGGCGATCGGGTGGGACGGCATGCGGACCGCAACTGTCTCCAGTCCTCCAGTCGTTCCGTATGGTACGATTTTGGCTTTCGGGAAGACCATGGTCAGCGGGCCCGGCCAGTATTTCTCCGCCAGCTTCTGTCCTGCCTCCGGAATTTCCGAAACCAGAGCCGGAAGCTCGTCCATACAGGAAATATGGGCGATCAGCGGGTTGTCCGATGGACGGCCTTTCGCCTCATAAATCTTCTTGGATGCTGTTTCCTCTAAGGCATTTGCCGCAAGTCCGTAAACGGTTTCCGTCGGGATCGCCACAACACCACCGTTTTTCAGGATCTCAGCCGCATTAAGGAGCTGCGCATCCAGTTCTTTTTCCATATCAATTCGAATAATCTTCGTATTCATGTTTCTACCTTCTTCTATCTTCCACCGCTCTTCTGGTCCCGGTTCACGCTGTGGATCAAGTTGCTGATTCTCTTATAAACAAGCTGTGTCACAATAGACACCACCACGCCTTTCACCAGGTTGAACGGGCCAACGCAGATGATGGCAAATGTCCAGATGTTGCTGACTGCAGGATTGATTGCCGCACCCAGCGCAATGATGCTCTCCAGCGGCATCACTTTTGAATAAAACGGAAGCATCACGACCGCATTGATCACAATACTACTTAACGCCATCACGATGGTACCAACAATCATACCATAGATCGCGCTTTTTTTCGACTTCTTTGTATGATAAATCATCGCCGCCGGAACAACTAAGGAACAGCCGATCACGAAGTTTGCCATCTCACCCACAAAACCGGTGGTCGTTGGCTTCATCACCAGCTTGATTAAGATTTTTACGAACTCGATGATCACGCCGGCGGCCGGGCCCATGGAAAAAGCACCAACTAACACCGGAACCTCGGAAAGATCCAGCCCGTAAAAGCTCGGTGCGAGAAATACCAGCGGGAACTCAAACAGCATCAACACCGCCGCAAGTGCGCCGAACATGCCCATCAGCACCAGATTCTTTGTTGTCAGCCATTTTTCTTTCATTTTCATTTCCTCCTTGAAGTAAAGTAATGTACCCTGATGTTCAACTATAGAGGAATCGTACGGGATACGCCATGCCCCTGCCTGATCACGCCAGAATGCCTCACCTTTGAAACGATTCAGCCGCCTGTCAGAAATCACAAAAGCCCCGGAATTAAATCCGGAGCTCAAAATGCGTAACCTGTATATTGCCGGCTGGCACCGGCATCCGTACAAATTCTTCTCTCATCCAGACTATACTGTCGGTTTTGGGATTTCACCAAATCAGCTGCTTTCGCAGGTCGCGGACTGTCACCGCCGGTGGGGAATCACACCCCGCCCCGAAGAACATATATTAGGTTGTATCTGATATACACCAAAAGTATAGTATTTTATCGCGCTAAAGTCAATGCTTATTTCCCTTCCCGGCGTATTTTCCTTCGGATTCCTTGATTCCTCCCATCGTACGCCCCATTCTAGCCATTCAGATACTCCAAAATCCCCATATGCAGCGTCCATGCCATCCGGTCCTGATAGTCTGCATCCTGCAAAAGTGCCGCCTCCTTCCAGTTGCTAAGGAACCCACACTCCGCGATCACGATCGGGCATTTCACATGCAAAAGAAGATAATAATTCCCATTGGCCTTCGCAAGTCTCCGGTTCTCTTCTCCCAACACATATGTAAACCGCTCCTGCAAAATCTCAGCCAGCTTCTTTCCCTTTTCCGAATCCTTATAGTAAAACACCTGTCCGCCGGACACATATTCCTCATGATAGCTGTTCTGGTGAATGCTCACCACCAGCTCGGCACCGCTCTCATCAATGATCTCGCATCGCTTCTTCATATCCGCCATCTTTTTGCTGGAATCATCCTCGCTGTAGAGCCCCATGTCCTCCTCGCGGGTCATAACGACCTCCACATCCGCCGCCTCCAGATACTGCTTCAGCCGCATGGCGATCTGCAGATTAATATCTTTTTCCAGACTTCCGTCCACGCCGACTTTTCCCGGGTCATTTCCTCCATGACCTGCATCGATCACCACCACCGGCCGCCCGTCACTTCGTGCCACATCCGCAGATACCACCTCGACGGTCCCGTACTTCACAGCCAGGAATACCATCAATATCAGAATCAGCCCAACAACTTCCTCCCAGATCAGTCTTTTCACTGCCCACACTCCGGCCTCATATTTCTAAAAATATATCCTCACAGAAACACAAAAAGAACCTCTCCGCGAAATCCTCCGTGAAAAGGTTCTTACTTTTGTCATAATATCATATTATTCCCAGCTGATCGCATCCCATGCCTCAGCGTCTTCCAGCCCAAGCTTCCAGCATGCAACACCAGCAAGATCAAAGGTCTTGATGAGATCCATCTTAAGCTTTAAGGAATTCTCTTCCTCCATCCAGACGTAACTGAGACCGGAAGGTTCATTGACCTCACCGTAATACTGTCCCAGCTCCTGCTGCCAGTAAAGCTCCACATGGTTCTTCTCCACCCAGGCCTTTGCCGCCTCGATTCCGTATGCCTCGGACTTAAGCTCTGTACCGGTCTCGGTCCAGATTCTTGTGTAGAACGGCACACCATTGATCACTTTCTCCCTCGGAACCAGCGCCAGAGTATCCTCAATACCACTCTGGACGAATCCCAGAGATGCAACCGAACCGGCTTCTCCGCCTGCGTAATGCTCATCATATCCCATCACGATCACATAGTCCACAACGATTCCCTGTTCCTCCCTGTCATAGAAGGTATTATAGGACGTCGGAACATAGTTATCGACAGAAAGAATGATTCCTTTCTCTCTGCAAGGAATGGAAAGCTCCCGCAGGAACTGAATATAATGGACACCGGCCTCCGGTTTCAGACTCTCAAAGTCCATGTTCAGACCGTCAATTCCGTATGCCTCCACTTCCGCGATCAGGTTGTTGATGAGATTTCTTCTTATTGTCGTGGACGCAAGAAGTACCTCTGTCTGTACGTCAGAGCTGAAGTTATCAAGAAGTGCCCAGACCTGCAGTCCCTTCTCATGGGCCTTATCTACATACTCTTGATTGGCAAGAGATGTGAAATTGCCCTGATTATCGATCAGAGAGAACCAGGTCGGAGAAATGACATTGATTCCCTTCGTACCTTCCAACACATCCTCCAGATAGCCATTGGCTGTCTGGTTCGTCACCTGATGCCAGCCAAGAACGATCTTTTCATCCAGTTGGGTGCTCTCATAGACCACCGGCTCGCGACTGCTGGAAAAACTTTCCGTTCTCTGTGACTCAAACCGTTTATGTTCGATATAGCCCACATGTCCGTCTGCCGTCACGACTTTGGACCAGGTCTCCATGGTCTCTAATACAGCGACTTCCGAACCCTTCGTTACCTTAGTAAGGACCGGACTCTTAATTCCGCCTTTCTCACGGACATATCCGTCTTTCGCCAGCGTCGCGATCTCCCGGTCGCCCCATGGCGTAATAAAGATCCGCTTCGCCTCATCCGAATCAAATGCCAGGATCTCAATATCCGTATAATTGGCGATCAGCCCCAGTGTCAGATAGACATCATCTTCTTTTACAAGCAAAAGAGGAGAACCGTTGGAGCCCTTCGTCTGCGCATCCGCATAGACGATCTGGTCCGGCAGTGTATACACAAGAAGGTCTTCTGTGCTGTCCCAGTAGAATCTCTTATTCAGGTTCTCATTGATCCAGGTAAGCGGCAGATACGTCTGCCCGTTTTCATAAATTCCCTGCATCTCCTCCAGGCGCTCGTAACCATAAAAGACCGCAGTCTCACCGTTGTCCACTCCATACACTTCCATCAAGTCTGCCGGTTCTTTTGTCGGCATATACTTCTGAATCATCTGATATCCCACAACGCCAAGAACGATCGTAAGAATCAGGCTCAGCGCGATGATTACCGGTATTGCTTTTTTCATTTGGAATCTCACTCTCTTCTGCTAAAATCGTTTACTTTTTTACACCGCATTTGCAGCACTGCCCCGCGCTGCAAAATATATGATTATTATAACATATTCCCTCTCTTTCGTTTGTTAACAAATTGTAACATTTACCCGCCTCCAGCCTACACAAAAACCCATTTGGCAGAACAGTATCTCCGTTTTCGGCCTCCCGCCCTTACATCTTCTATTGTATTAAACTCCTATGAATCTCCTTCCTTCTCTTCCTTTTTTACTACCCTTTTCTTACCGCGCTTTTTCACATATTCCCGTTCCGTCTGAATGTCTCCATGGTATACCATGTCGAACCGGATCTCACGGAGCCCCGATTCATCCTGGACGAAATCACCCATATAGAAACGGTTATCCTCTCTGAGCATCGTTAACTTCTCCCAGTCAAATGGCCCCGCGACCTTTCCATCGATGTACACCTGGACCCCTTTTTCCGGATATCGTTTCAGTCCGTCTATAAACCGTTCTTTCTCCGCTCTCTCAAGCGCCCGTTTTGCTCTTTCTTCTTCTTCACAATCTTCCCGGTAAAGAATCTGCTCTTCGTTCTTTTTCTCATTGTTTATCATACTTATACCCTTTTATCGCCCCGGCGGACTACCATTTCAGGAGATATCTGTGACATATTAAACCAAATGACATCCGCCGGCACATAAGGCCAGACCGAGACCGGCCGCCTACACTATCCTTTCAAAAAATTGACTGCACTCCTTCGTGACAGAAAAAGCATCCGCTGAAAACGGAATCCGGCCGGCAACAATTCCCGGGCGCCGCATAAATTCTTTTCTGGTCTCCTCGCTTCCAAACACTGTCAGGTATGTCCAGCTCTTCTTCCCCGCTCCATGTTTCCTTGCGAACTCCCGGACCGCGTCTTCCTGCCACTCACTAAATGAACCGATCACAAACTGCTTCTCACAACGCAGGAATTCTGAGAACTGCTCTTCGTTCAATGCACCGAAATCAATCAGAATGTCATCGTAATTTCCATTTAAGACTTCCGCCAGTTCCAACTGGCCGGCCGCCTTGTAAAAAATCCCATCGAGAACATGAAATGGTTTCCCGACATGAATTTTCCCGGTACAGACTTTTTCCAATTTCTCAAAATCGCCCGAACGATTCCACTCCAGCAGGGCAGCCTTTCTGCGCCGGTATCCGGCCAGATAATTGAGCAGCATGATTGCAAAATGGGTGCAGCCAACACAAGGACCGATTCCTCCGATCCCGATCAGTCTGGCTTTTTCTTCCAAAACCTTCTTCTTTTCTTTCTTCCGTTCCATTGCTCACTCTCTCCTGTCACGATTTCGTAAAGTTCCCGAAAACAGATATCCGCCCGCCGATCCGCCTTTAGCGGATTGACAAAAAACGGCAAAATCAGACATGGAAGATCATGAAACTCCTCGGGCAGTTTTGGTACAACACCTCCGGAGATATGGTTCCACAAAAGAATCACAGGTTTTTGAACATTTTTTAGTTTTCTTACTGCTCGTAAGGCAGCATCGGTCTCCCACCATTTGCCGCCGCAGACAAGCACATAAGCATCACCCTCTGGCAGACCGCATTCCACCTGCCAGCTTACACCGATATCTTTAGTAATTACTGGAAAAAAACGATATGGCACTTTCATTGAACTGCCATAATATGGACGGATGTGCAAACATCCTTTGTGATATACGCCGGAATTGTCCTGTTTTGCGTTGAGATTCCGCACAAGATTTCGGACAGTCTCCGTGTCGTATCCTTCTTGGTATAACGTCGGACACCCATTTCGGGTCAAGAAATTTGAAAAGCCAAGCGCAATATGGGTCGTTCCAATCCCCGCCTTCGCTCCGGCAACAATAATATTCAGAGATTTGATTGCATGTTCCTTTGATAGTTCTTCGCTGCACTCGCTGAGTGCCTGTGTTACTTCATCCGCATTCCGGTATCGGTCTTCTTTGTTCTGTGCCATACATCCCATGATGACACGGTCTAGTTTCCGCCACTTTCCGGATTCACCAAACTCCGGCTCACGCTCTGGCGGTTTTCCGCGGCACATAAAATAAAGAAGTGCACCGATCGCATAGACGTCGGTCCTCATATCAAGCGGTTCCCCGCGATACTGCTCCGGAGCCGCAAACCCAATGGTCCCGTAACGTTCCCCGAAGTCTTCGACCTCGTTTGCATACTGCGCATGATCAAAATCGATTAGTCTCACCATTCCATCGCACACCAACAGATTCTTTGGCTGCAAGTCCAGATATAAAATGGGATTATCTGCTGTATTCATGAACTGAATGATACGACAGATCTGGATTCCAAGCTCCACTGTCGTTTTCACTGATAAGCTGCCCAGGCGTTTCACCAGGGCATATAAAGATTCGCCTTCCAGATATTCTTGAATCAGATAGCTGTGGGTAAAGTCATCCTCCACATCATATACAAGAGGAATTCCAGGGTGTCTGAGCGTTTTTAAGAACAAGGCCTCTCGTCTGAATGTCTCATAATCAGCCATTGTCTTTGGAACTATTTTCACCGCCCGATATTGTTCCAGTTCCCTGTGATACGCCAGGTAAACGGTACCGGATCGGCCTGCGCCCAACTCCCTGCAAATTTGATATTTACCAAATAGAACGTGCTCGAACTTCCACACCTCCTTTCGGCAATCAATCTCTACGGTCATTGTACTATATTCTGTTCCATAGTTTGACATTTAGTGAATGTCATTTTATCTCTCATGACTGTTCGGAGTTTTCCGTTCATATTTGAATTTTTTATTAAATCTTCCTGCATAGCATTGCAAAAGCAGAATAGGATATAGTATATTAATAGGCATAAAAATGAACTTATTTTAAATATAGACAGGAAGTGATCCGATGAGAATAGAACGAATCAATGAAAACTCCATCCGCTGCACTCTGACGAACTTTGATCTGAGCGTGCGGAATGTGAAACTTTCCGAATTGACATATGGAAGTGAAAAGGCGCGGAATCTGTTCCGCGAAATGATGCAGCGCGCGTCCCATGAGGTCGGCTTTGATGCGGAAGATATCCCGATCATGGTGGAAGCGATCCCGATGCCAAACGACAGCATCATGCTGATCATCACGAAAATTGATGATCCAGAAGAACTGGACACACGGTTTTCCAAGTTCTCCCCGTCCGACGAAGACGAAGATAGCTCATGGTCTCCGCTTGCGACCGAACTTTTGGAAGGTGCCGACGGACTCTTGAATCTCCTTGGAGATCCGGGACTGTTGGAATCCCTGGCACAGGCTGGCGGTGGATTCGATAGTCTGAATTCCGGTGCTCTTTCTTCCAATGGCGGATTTGGCGGTCTGAATCAGGCTGACACTGCAGCCGGAAACGCTGCGTCAAAATCCGCAAAACCGGCCGGAATTTCCCCGGCTCAGTCCTCCATGCCGGCCGAAAATGTCCCGGCCAATGCACCGCAGAACGTGCGGATCTACCAGTTCGATACTCTGGATCTGGTATGTGCCGCAGCCAAAGAAACCAGCGGAATTTTCACCGGAGAAAGCGTTCTTTACAAGAATTCCGTTAATGAGAAATTTTATCTTTTATTAAGGAAGGAATCCTGCGACGAGCTGGCGTTCAGCAAAACCTGCAACAAGCTGTCTGAGTATGCCGCCCGCCAGAAATATGACCCGGCTGTCGAGGCATATTATGCAGAGCACTATGAGGTGTTCGTAAAGAAAAATGCATTACAGGTACTTGCAGATCTTTAAGGTTTTGCATGCTCGGAATTTGCCAAACAAACAAAAAATCGTTAATTTTAAATTGTGCTTACAAGCAAAAAAACAGTCGTCGATTTCAAAAATCAACGACTGTTTTTTCTTTTTCGTATATTTATTTCGATGAATTAAGCCTCTTTCTGTGCGAAATACTCGTTGATTGCTGCTACAAGTTTATCACACTCGATACCATGTACTGCACATGCCTCTTCAAGAGATTCCATCTGAGAAGACGGGCATCCAACACAGTGCATGCCAGCTCCCATAAGAATGTATGCAACGTTAATATCTTTACGAAGAAGATCGCCCATTAACATATCCTTTGTTACCTGCATTTCAAAGTTCCTCCTTTATTTCTATTACAATTTGTAATCGCATAAGGAGAGTATAATACTTTTAAGGCCGCTTTGCAAGGTCGTTTTTCCTGATTTCCGCCTTTGTATTTTTTCAGACACTTTACCCTTTTCTTAAAAATACCACTTGAATATTTCCACTAATTGAGATAGAATGAAGACAACACAATCAAAGGAGGATTTTATTATGGCATATGTAATTACTGATTCTTGTGTTAGCTGTGGAACATGTGCAGGTGCATGTCCAGTAGGCGCTATCGCTGAGGGCGATGGTAAGTATGAGATCGATGCAGACGCTTGCGTAAGCTGTGGCACATGTGCAGGTGCATGTCCGGTAGGCGCTATCGAAGAATAAGCATTAACCGTTCATACATACAAAAAAGCTGCCGTTTTCTGACGACAGCTTTTTTGTTTGCTGTTTTTCCTCTATGTTTCCATTGTTTTTCTGTATCCCGAGTATTTGTCCCGGCTCCGCAGAAATTTCCCGTTCCATCAGAAAGTTGAGATATGAATTCAAAGCAAAGTGCAATTTTAGTTGTCAGTTTCGGAACTGCCGTCCGTGACACCAGAGTCCGGACCATCGAAGCGATTGAAAGAAAAATAGAAGAAACATATCCGGACTTGGCCATTTACCACGCCTGGACCAGCGGAATGCTTCGCAAAAAAGTATACGACCAGGAACAACTGGCCATCGACAGCGTCCCCCAAGCACTCGCCAGAATGAAACAGGATGGCATTCATAACATCGTGATTCAGCCGACGTTTGTTTCCCATGGAGGAGAATACCAGAAAATGGTTCAGGAGGCAGATCCATTCCTTCACCAGTTCGCCTCCGTCCGTTTTGGACAACCGCTTCTTTCCGAAGAATTCCTTCACCAAGAATCAGCAGAAGCTGCTTCTCACCCGATCATTTCAGCCATAATGAGTGAATTTTCCTGGCTTTCTGAAGATGATCTGTTAGTTTTTATGGGACATGGAACATCTTCCGGCGAAAATGTGGCTTATGAAATCCTCGATCAGCAGTTTAAATGCCTCGGTTATGAACAGGTTTTCCTTAAACTCATGAAATCTGGATCCGCCATCGATGAAATCATTCAAATCGCAGCAGACCGCCAGATTCACCGGATCATTCTGGCTCCTTTCATGATCGTTGCCGGCGGCCACGCACTTAAAGATATGTCCGGTGACACAAACGATTCCTGGAAATCCCGACTGGAAGCCGCCGGATTCCCAGTCCAGTGCCATCTGAAAGGACTCGGCGAGTACCCTGGAATTCAAGAAATATTTGCAACGCGAAGATAAAACACGCAAAGAAACGGCAGCAAGCACTTACAGCTTGTTGCCGTTTCTGCCGAATTTCTTCTTTCTATGAAATCCCAAAGGCAAGAACGGAATCTTCGTCGCCGCAGCCTCCGCCTTTCCCTTACTCTCCCGCTGATACAACCGGATCGTCTCATCCAGTTGACGGAATCGCTCCTCATCACGCTCATCCGCCACCCGCATGAGATAATCCAGCTCCTTTAAGACCTTATCATTCACCATCCGGCTGATGTCCTGACTCAGCTTCTCATTATTCTCCTCAATGGCCTGTCCGATCATCTGAACCATCAGCCCCCGGAACTGCTCCGCACGCTCCTTCGCCATAAGCTCCGTCAATTCCTTATTATCCAGATTTTCCATCTGCTCCTGTTCCTTCTTCGCACACTCCTTCAACGCAGCCACAACATCCTCCTCCAAAACATCACTCGGCACAACCACCTCACCCCCAGACTCCAACGACCGAGACAAAGCCGTCTTAATCGCCTTCAGCTGGTATCCCTTCTCCTTCAGTTCCTTCACCTGCTTAAAAAGCCTGATATGTAAATCCGTATAATAACGGTGCCCCATCTCATTCCGAGGAATATTCATCTCCAACTCCTCCTCCCAATAACGGAGGACATGAGAAGGCGCGTCCACCTTTTTTGCAGCATCGGAAATCAGATAATGCGTCTCTGACATGGTTGTCCTCATCCTTTCCATAATTTTATGATCTCTCATATAGCTTGTCCTTCGGCTTAAGGCTATACGTTTTGTTCTAATTACAATATATGAAGACAACAACCAGAATATGCCCAAAGAATTCACATGAACTTAAAAATCTTTCTAACCCTCCTCATCCATAGCATTATCAAGGCACTACTTTCTCTCGTGCATCACGATAAAACCCGGTCATGCCAACTCAAAGCCCGAAAAATCAATCTCCAGGCCATCCAAAGCCGCGACCGGAATCCTATCCTGGAAGCCGTAAATCTTAATCATCTCATTCTCAAACTGATAAACGATAATCTTTTCTTCCTTCGGATCCAAAATCCAATATTCACGTACCCCAGCCTCTTGATATTTATTCAGTTTCAATATGTAGTCTCTTGTCCTGCTGCTCGGAGACACCACTTCCATCACCACATCCGGCCCACTCACGATCCCTCTCTCTTCACTTTTACTCTTATCACAAACAATCATCAAATCCGGAATCAAATATGTTTCACTATCCTGATTCAAATACAACGCCAACGGTCCCTCGTAAACTTTACAAGTTCCTTTATTCTCACGAATATAACTACCAATTTCAATATGCAAAAACGATAACAACGCCTGATGTGTCAACGTTGGTGTTGCTTGATAATAAAGAACTCCATCAATCAGTTCCACAAACACATCCTCCGGCATTGCCTCAATTTCTTCTACTGTATACTTTCTCCCTTTTGCCAACGCTTCATTCATTTTCATTACCTCTTCATCACTCAGGTATCTTGGCATAAGCACACCTCCAATTTTTCAACCTTGGCGCCAC
>JAFUMF010000250.1 GCA_017482945.1 Lachnospiraceae bacterium | reverse complement strand
GGTGGTGGCAGATACCAATAATACCTACTGATGGAGGGCGGACTATGATGGACAGACGGATAGGCGCACAGTATTATACGCTGAGAGATTACACAAAGACCGTAAACGAGTTTGCGCAAAGCTGCCGCAAGGTGCATGAGATGGGCTACAAGATCGTCCAGATTTCAGGCACTCCGCTGGAGGCGAAGGAGATGCGGGCGGTTCTGGATGATTATGAGCTGGAGGTGGTGACCACCCACAGGGGCTTTGAGGATTTTCTGAATCGACCGGACTGGGTAATGGACTATAACCGGACTCTGGGCTGTGAGCTCTGCGGTGTTGGGTCCATGCCGAAGGAGTATCGGGAAAGTGCGGACAGCGTCAGCCGGTTTATTGACGAGGCAAACAAAGTCGCTGAGATCCTGAAAAGCGAAGGACTGTATTTCGGCTATCACAATCACGCCTTTGAGTTTGCAAAGTTTGACGGCAAATTTACCATGGATCGGTTGATGGCAGAGACAAACCCGGATAATTTCCGGTTTATTGTGGATACCTACTGGCTGCAGTATGGCGGAATAAATCCGGCGAAGTTTATCCGCAGGATGGGTGAGAGGGCCATGGCTGTTCATTTCAAAGACTTTATAATCGACCCGGAGATCGGATTTAAACCGGAGATGGCCGAGGTCGGTATGGGAAATCTGGACTGGGATGAGATCATTGATGCCTGTGACGAGGCCGGTGTGAAGTGGGCGCTGGTGGAGCAGGATCGCTGTAAGCGGGATCCCTTCGCGTCTATGAAAATGAGCTATGATTATTTAAAGGAAAAAGGATTCTATTGATAGCGGTGATGAGACGGCGTCAACTGGCGGAAAAGTCAGTTGACGCTGTTTGCAAAGTGCGATATAATGCACAATCATCGCGATAGGAGACAGAATTAGTGAAGAAGCGTGTTCGGTGATTCGCTGGAATCATATGAGGATATCGCGGATTTACCACGGACGAGAGAGGAAGAGACATCATGAAAAAAATGACCAACCCACGAATCATGCTGATCATTTCGATGACGGTGTTTGGCACCATCGGACTGTTTGTGCGCAATATTTCCGTGAGCTCCGGCGAACTGGCCCTGTACCGCGCCATCATGGCTGCAGCACTGATCGCGATTTATCTGGCGGTGACCGGTCAGAGGATCCCGTTTAAGGAGATCAAAAAGGAGATTCCGCTGCTTTTGGTATCCGGTATGGCCATGGGCATCAACTGGATATTGCTGTTTGAGGCGTACAAATATACGACGGTCTCGGTGGCGACGCTCAGCTATTATTTTGCGCCGGTGATCGTGACGGCGGTGTGCCCGTTTTTGTTTAAGGAAAAGTTGACGGCGAAGCAGATCATCTGCTTTGTCATGTCCACCGTAGGACTGGTGATGATCACCGGGATCGGCGATATGGGACAGGGCGGCAGCAATATGACCGGTATTCTGTTCGGTCTGGGGGCGGCCTGCTTCTACGCGACCGTTATTTTAGTGAACAAATTCATCAAAAAGGTGGAGGGTATCCACCGGACATTTTTGCAGTTTCTGGCGGCGATCCTTGTGCTGGTGCCTTATGTGGCATCCACCAGCGGTGTGACCCTCGGTTCTCTCAGCGGGACCGGCTGGGTGTGCCTCTTAATCGTCGGTCTGGTACATACGGGGATCACTTATTGCCTGTATTTTTCTTCTCTGAAGGAACTGCAGGGGCAGAAGGCGGCCATCTTAAGCTACATCGATCCGCTGGTGGCGGTGCTGGTGTCTGTGGTACTGCTCGGCGAGGCGATGACTCTGTGGCAGGTGGTCGGCGGTGGGCTGATCTTAGGGTTTACGCTGTGGAATGAGCTTTAATTTGTCAAAGCCCGCGTACCGGCTCGGCGGTAACTGGGTGCTCCAGCTGATCATCGGCATCGTTTTGACGGTGTTCGCGATGGTATCACTGGTGTATCATTTGAAAAAGGAACAGTGATTAGTGTAGATATATGTGCTGAAAAAAAGGGCTGGAGACGGCCTTTTTTTTGGTTGGCCCCGGAATTGACTTTTACAGATGGTTATGCTAAACTAACTATGGTTAGTAAAGACTAACGCTTGCCCGCTAAAAGAACAAAGGCGGCTAGCGGCGAAAGCGGCTCAAGGGCGAGCTTTATTTTTATCTTTGCAATTAGGGGCGACTAACTTGCGAAAGTAAACCATAGTTACCCCCAAATGAGTCCAACCACAATTAATGAAAAGGAACGTTAAGCGATGATGATCAATAAGCGGCTGATCGGCACGGTCAGCGAGAGTAAGAAGTACATAGCAGGAAATGTGGCAGCTCAGTGGTGTTCCCTGGGGGCGAATATTGCCATGATGGGAGCGTTTACTGATCTGCTCCAGAAACTGTTTGAAAAGACAGCGGACAGAGAGGATATTGTGTTCGTGGCCGTGGTGGCCTTGATGGCCATCGGTGTCCGCTTTGGCTGTACGGTACTGTCCAGTCGGATGAGCTATCTTTCCTCCAAGACGGTGAAAAAGACGCTGCGGCAGAAAATTTATGAGAAGCTTTTGAAGCTGGGCGTTTCCTACAAGGAAAAGGTGCAGACCTCCGAGGTAGTGCAGGTGGCGGTGGAAGGTGTGGATCAGCTGGAAACCTATTTCGGTGCTTATCTGCCCCAGTTTTTTTACGCCATGCTGGCACCGCTGACACTGTTCGTGGTGCTCAGTTTTGTGAATCTGCTCTCTGCGGCGGTACTGCTGATCTGCGTGCCGCTGATCCCGGTGTCCATCGCGGCGGTGCAGACCTGGGCGAAAAAGCTGTTGTCCAAATACTGGGGACAGTACACGGTGCTGGGTGACACCTTCCTCGAGAATCTCCAGGGTCTGACCACCATCAAGATCTACCAGGCCGATGAGTTTAAGCAGGAGGAGATGAACCGGGAGGCGGAGAATTTCCGCCGGATCACCATGAAGGTACTGACCATGCAGCTGAATTCCATCACCATCATGGACCTGATCGCCTACGGCGGAGCTGCGCTGGGTGCGATCCTTGCGGTGAGTCAGTTTAATGCGGGAAGGATTTCTCTCGGCGGCTGCCTGTTTATCATTCTGCTTTCTGCAGATTTCTTTATTCCCATGCGCCAGCTGGGCAGCTTCTTCCACATCGCCATGAACGGTATGGCGGCCAGCGATAAGATTTTCCGGCTGCTGGATCTGCCGGATGATCAGGCGGGTATCAACGACAGCAGTGTGGATGAGGCAGAAAAAATAGATATCTGCTGCAGTGACCTGCAGTTTGCCTATGAGGCAGACCGCCCGATTTTGAAGGGAATTGATCTGACACTGAAAAAAGGTACTTTCGTGGCAGTGGTCGGAGAGAGTGGCTGCGGAAAGTCCACTTTGGCCAATATCCTGACCGGTAGAAACAGAGGATATACCGGCTCCGTCACCGTTGGTGGTGTGGAGCTGTCTGAGATTGAGGAGGACCGTCTGCTAAGGGTTACCACTTACATCGGCCACGCAGGTTACCTGTTCAAAGGCACTGTCCGCGATAATCTGCTGATGGCGAAGCCGACAGGCACCGATGAGGACCTGTGGAGCGTTCTGGAGCAGGTGCGTCTGGCTGAATTCCTTCGCAGTGAAAACGGCCTGGACACACAGCTTCAGGAGAAGGGCTCCAACTTCTCCGGCGGTCAGTGTCAGCGACTGGCGCTGGCCAGAGCGCTGCTCCACGACAGTCCGGTATATATATTTGACGAAGCCACTTCCAATATCGACGTGGAGAGTGAGAATGACATTATGGATCAGATCCACCGTCTGGCCAAGACAAAGACGGTGCTGCTGATTTCTCACCGCCTGGCCAATGTGACGGCTGCAGACTGTATCTACGTGATGGACAGAGGAAGCGTGGTGGAGCGGGGTACTCATGAGGAATTGCTGGCGAAGCGCGGAGCTTACGCGACTCTTTGGAATGCACAGCAGGAGCTGGAGAATTACGGAATATCCCGGGATGCTCTGAACGTGAGCAACGTGGGAACAATTGATATGAAAATGAAGGTGACGAAGCTGACTGATCAGAATGAAAAACGTCACGGCATACGGCAGGAAAAGGAGCAAGGAAAGGAGGAGGCAGAATGAAAAGAAGAAGTGGATTTGCGATAATGATGCGGCTCATCGGTCTGGTCAAGCCGTTGACCGGCTATATGATTCTGGCGATTGCCATGGGTCTGATCGGGCATCTCTGTGCCGCCTTTATCACCGTGTTTGGCGGATTTGCCGTGTTGCGGGGACTGGGGATTACCGGAAGCTTGTCGGTGGCGGCGCTGTTTGTCTGCATGGGGCTGTTTGCGCTGGTGCGCGGCTTTCTGCGGTACGCTGAGCAGGCCTGCAATCATTTTATCGCCTTTAAGCTGCTGGCGCTGATCCGCGACAAGGTGTTCCGCGCGCTGCGCCGTCTCTGCCCGGCCAAGCTGGAGGGCAAGGACAAGGGCAATCTGATCTCGATCATCACCTCAGATATTGAGCTGTTGGAGGTGTTTTACGCGCACACTATTTCACCGGCAGTGATTGCATTTCTGTTCTGCGCAATCATGTGCCTGTTTATCGGTTCCTACCATCCGGCTCTGGGATGGCTGGCACTGGCTGCTTACCTGACAGTGGGCATTGGGATTCCGCTGATCACCTCCAAACTCAGCGGCGATGTGGGACTGCGCTTCCGCAGCAAGAGCGGAAATTTAAGCAGCTTTGTGCTGGACAGTCTTCGTGGACTCTCGGAGATCCTGCAGTATCACGCAGGGGAGAAGCGGCTTGCCCGGATGAATGAGCAGACTGATGCACTGTCGGTGGACGAAGAAAAAATGAAGAAGATATCCGGCCGAAATATGGCCGTAACCAATACTGCGATCCTGGTGTTTGATCTGGCGATGATTCTGATTGCAGCAGGACTTAATCAGTCCGGTGCCGTGGCGTTTGAGGGCGTTCTGATTCCGGCGCTGGCGCTGATGAGCTCCTTCGGTCCGGTGGTTGCCCTGGCAAACTTAGGAAGCACGCTGCAGAATACCTTTGCCGCAGGCGACCGTGTGATTGACATTCTGGATGAGACTCCCGTGGTGGAGGAAATCACCGGAGAGGCATCGGTGGAGTTTACCGGTGCTCAGGCGAAACAGGTCAGCTTTGCCTACGGCGAGGAGAAGATTCTGGACAATGTTTCCGTGGATATTCCGAAAAACAGGATCATCGGAATTTCCGGCCGCAGCGGCAGCGGAAAGTCCACACTGCTCAAGCTGTTCATGCGGTTCTGGCAGGTACAGCAGGGTGAGGTCAGTGTCGGTGGCCGCTCAGTGGATGAGATCAATACAGCGAATCTGAGGGACATGGAGAGTTTTGTGACTCAGGAGACACACCTGTTCCACGACAGCATCGCCAGCAATCTGCGGATCGCCAAGCTGGATGCCACCCGGGAGGAGCTGGAGGCGGCCTGCAAAAAGGCATCTGTCCACGATTTTATCATGAGCCTTCCCAGGGGATATGATACGCCGGTGGGAGAACTGGGGGACACACTCTCAGGCGGAGAGCGGCAGCGACTGGGCGTGGCCAGGGCGTTCCTGCACAATGCGCCCCTTATGCTCCTGGATGAACCCACCAGCAATCTG